>NZ_CP077087.1:2324772-2641590 GCF_014268495.2 Pseudomonas monsensis
TCCCGAGCCGTCGGTTGCCGACGTCGATGCCGCCACCCCGGGCATGGACCTGGACGACGAGCCGCCGCTGGACGAGGATTACATCGAGCCGGACATGGATTCGGCCTACAGTTACCTCGACGAACTGGCCAGCGAACACGCTGCTGAGCCAGCGCCGGAACCCGAGCCGGAACCTGCGGCAGCGCCGGCCACCGGTCTTGCACTGCAATGGCTGGAGCTGTTCCCGCAATTGCCGATCTCTGGCATGACCGGCAGCATCGCCGCCAACTGCACACTGATCGCCGTCGATGGCGATCACTGGCTGATGCACCTGGACCCGGCGCACAGTGCACTGTTCAATGCCACGCAACAGCGGCGCCTGAACGATGCATTGAACCAGTTTCACGGTCGTACGCTGAGCCTGACCATCGAGCTGATCAAGCCCGAGCAGGAAACCCCGGCCCAGGCTGCGTCGCGTCGCCGGGCCAACCGTCAGCGCGAGGCGGAGGAGTCGATCCACGGTGATCCGTTCATCCAGCAGATGGTCCAGCAGTTCGGCGCGGTGGTGCGACACGATACTATTGAACCTGTCGACGCTTTGGTCCCCCAAGGCTAATAACTGAAGGCGTCCGGCCGCACAGGGCGGACGCTGTTTTGATCCAAGTACTTTTGAGGTGATTCCCATGATGAAAGGTGGCATGGCCGGCCTGATGAAGCAGGCGCAGCAGATGCAGGAAAAAATGGCCAAGATGCAGGAAGAACTGGCCAACGCCGAAGTCACCGGTAAAGCCGGTGGCGATATGGTCACCGTGGTGATGACCGGTCGTCACGACGTGAAAAGCGTGAGCATCGACCCAAGCCTGGTCGAAGGCCTGAGCGAAGACGACAAGGAGATGCTGGAAGCCGTGGTTGCTGCCGCCGTCAACGACGCCGTGCGCAAGATTGAAGCCAACAGCCAGGAAAAAATGGGCAGCATGACCGCTGGCATGAACCTGCCAGCCGGTATGAAACTGCCATTCTGATTCGCCATACGGCGGCAGATGAGCTACACAAAATGCCAGGCATTGCGCTTGGCATTTTTGTTTCTGGCGCCTCCTGGAGTGCGCGTCTTGTGATCTCCCTCGCCCCAGGTTCACAGCAGAAACATCGAACCTGCTATTGCCACAACGGTCTGCTCCCTATACCCCGGAATTCATCATTCACAGGAGACGCTGACATGTCCGACCCTCTTACCCTCAATCAACGTTTTGTCCTTGCCTCTCGTCCTGTGGGCGCGCCGACCCCGGAAAACTTCCGCCTGGAGCGCGAAGCGTTGCCCGACCTCGAAGATGGCCAGATCCTGCTGAAAACCCTGTACCTGTCGCTTGACCCCTATATGCGCGGACGTATGAGCGACGCCCCGTCCTACGCCGCTCCGGTACAAATCGGCGAAGTCATGACCGGTGGCGCTGTCAGCCGTGTCGAGGACTCGCGTCATCCGAAATTCCACAAGGGCGATCTGGTGGTCGGCGCCACAGGCTGGCAAAGCCACAGCATCAGTGACGGACGCAACATCATCCCGATCCCTGCCGGGCTGCCGGGCCCGTCGATGGCCCTCGGTGTGCTCGGCATGCCGGGCATGACCGCGTACATGGGGCTGATGGACATCGGTCAGCCGAAAGAGGGGGAAACCCTGGTGGTGGCCGCCGCCTCCGGCGCCGTGGGCTCGGTGGTCGGCCAGGTGGCGAAGATCAAAGGCCTGCGTGCGGTCGGTGTGGCCGGTGGGGCCGAGAAGTGTAAATACGTGGTCGAGGAACTGGGTTTCGACGCCTGCATCGATCACAAGGCGCCGGACTTTGCCGAACAGCTGGCGAAGGCGTGCCCGCAAGGCATCGACATCTATTACGAAAACGTCGGCGGTCATGTCTTCGACGCGGTGGTGCCGCTGCTCAATCCCAAGGCGCGCATTCCGTTGTGCGGGCTGATTGCCGGTTACAACGCTGCCGAAGCGCCGCAAGGCCCGGATCGCCTGCCGCTGCTGCAACGCACGTTGCTCACCAAGCGTGTGCGCATTCAGGGCTTTATCGTGTTCGATGACTACGGTGATCGTCAGCCGGAATTCATCAGCCACATGGTGCCGTGGGTGCGCGACGGCAAGGTGAAGTTCCGCGAGGACGTGGTCGAGGGCCTGGAGCAGGCGCCCGAGGCGTTTATCGGTCTGCTGGAAGGGCGCAACTTCGGCAAACTGGTGGTGAAGGTCGCCACAGACTGAGTATTTGACGCTGGCCAGAGGCGCGGGTATAAACCGCGTCTCGTTGTTTTGTCGGACTTTTTACCCATGAGCTTCAGCCCTTTGATTCGCCAACTGATCGACGCCCTGCGAATTTTGCCGGGTGTGGGTCAGAAAACCGCCCAGCGCATGGCGTTGCAGTTGCTCGAGCGTGATCGCAGCGGCGGTACGCGCCTGGCCCAGTCCCTGAGCCAGGCCATGGAAGGGGTCGGTCATTGCCGCCAGTGCCGCACGTTGACCGAAGACGATCTGTGCCCGCAATGCGCCGATACCCGCCGCGATGACACCTTGCTGTGTGTGGTCGAAGGGCCGATGGATGTCTACGCGGTCGAACAGACCGGGTTCCGTGGACGCTACTTCGTGCTCAAGGGGCATCTGTCGCCGCTCGATGGCCTTGGGCCTGAGGCCATCGGCATTCCGCAATTGATAACGCGAATTGAAGAGGCGGGCACGTTTACCGAGGTCATCCTCGCCACCAACCCGACGGTGGAAGGTGAAGCCACGGCGCATTACATCGCGCAGCTTCTCGCCAACAAAGGCCTGATCGCTTCGCGCATTGCTCACGGCGTGCCGTTGGGTGGTGAGCTGGAGCTGGTCGATGGCGGGACGCTGGCGCATTCGTTTGCCGGGCGTAAGCCGATTTCCCTCTGATATTTGTATGGCCTGATCTGGCCTCATCGCAGGCGGACCAGCTCCCACAGTGATTTGTGTTGATCACCAAACAGGGTGAACATCTCCGGACCTGTGGGCGCTGGCGTGCCAGCAATGACCCCCCGGTTTCCCTGGTTTGCACAATCTTGTTGAAAACCAAGCAAGCGCTCGGTTAAGTTCGGCGAACCCTCTAGTGGAGTTTGCCCATGCCTGCCTTCCACGAATACTTCGACCCCAGCCACCAAATGGTCCGCGACAGCGTCAGACGTTTTGTCGAACGCGAGATCCTGCCGGATATTGATGCGTGGGAAGAAGCCGAAAGCTTCCCCCGTGAGTTGTACCTGAAGGCCGGGGCGGCGGGGATTCTCGGCATCGGTTATCCCGAAGCGCTGGGTGGCAGCCACGAAGGCGATCTGTTCGCCAAGGTCGCCGCCAGTGAGGAGTTGATGCGCTGTGGCTCTGGCGGCCTGGTGGCGGGGCTGGGTTCGCTGGATATCGGCTTGCCGCCGATCGTCAAATGGGCGCGGCCCGAAGTCCGTGATCGCGTGGTGCCACAGGTGCTCAGCGGCGAGAAAATCAGCGCCCTGGCCATCACCGAGCCCGGTGGCGGCTCCGACGTCGCCAACCTGCAAACCCGTGCTGTGCGTGACGGCGAGTTCTACCGCGTCAGCGGCTGCAAGACGTTCATTACCAGCGGCGTGCGCGCCGATTTCTACACCGTGGCGGTGCGCACCGGCGCGCCGGGTTTCGGCGGTATCAGCCTGTTGCTGATCGAGAAGGGCACGCCCGGTTTCACCGTTGGCCGCCAACTGAAGAAAATGGGCTGGTGGGCGTCGGACACGGCTGAACTGTTTTTCGACGATTGTCGCGTGCCGCTGGCGAACCTGATCGGCGCCGAGAACATGGGCTTCGCCTGCATCATGGGCAACTTCCAGAGCGAGCGCCTGGCGTTGGCACTGATGGCCAACATGACCTCACAGCTGGCGCTGGAAGAGGCCCTGAAGTGGGCGCGCGAGCGTGAGGCGTTTGGTAAACCGATCGGCAAGTTTCAAGTGATCAAGCATCGCCTCGCCGAAATGGCCACGGCGCTGGAGGTCTCGCGGGAGTTCACCTATCTGCAGGCGGCGAAGATGGCGGCGGGGCAGAGTGTGATCAAGGAGATTTCCATGGCAAAAAATTTTGCCACGGACACGTCGGACCGGATCACCACCGAGGCGGTGCAGATTCTTGGCGGGTTGGGTTATATGCGCGAGAGCCTGGTGGAGCGGCTGTATCGGGATAACCGCATCTTGTCGATTGGCGGCGGGACGCGGGAGGTGATGAACGAAATCATCAGCAAGCAGATGGGGCTTTGAATTGTTGGTGAAGCCGCTGGCGCCATCGCTGGCAAGCCAGCTCCCACAGGGTTTTGGCGCGTACACAATATTTGTGAACGACTGAAATCACTGTGGGCGCTGGCTTGCCAGCAATGGCGTCAGTGGGGGCGCCGCTTACTTGTCAGTCAGGGCAAACTGCGTCAGGCAGAACGTCGGGATGCCCATGTCCTCAAGTCGCTGCGAACCCCCAAGCTCCGGCAAATCAATGATCGCCGCCGCCTCATGCACCCGCGCCCCCATCCGGCGAATCAGGTTGGCCGCCGCAATCAGCGTGCCGCCGGTGGCGATTAGGTCATCGAACATCACCACCGAATCACCCTCGCACAGGCTGTCGGCATGCACTTCGAGGAACGCTTCGCCGTACTCCGTCGCATAACCTTCGGCCAACACGTCCGCCGGCAGCTTGCCTTGCTTGCGGAACAGCACCAGCGGCTTGTTCAGTTGATAGGCCAGTACCGAACCGATCAGAAAACCACGGGCGTCCATCGCGCCGATGTGGGTGAAGTCGGCTTCGACATAGCGGTGGGCGAAGCTGTCCATCACCAGGCGCAGGGCCGTTGGCGACTGGAACAACGGGGTGATGTCGCGAAAGATCACGCCCGGTTTCGGGAAGTCGATCACGGGGCGGATCAAGGATTTGATGTCGAAGGAGTCGAAGACCATCGTCGAGGTGTCCTGGCAGGGCTGCAAACGGCGCAGTAT
This sequence comes from Pseudomonas monsensis, assembly GCF_014268495.2. Taxonomy (NCBI): domain Bacteria; kingdom Pseudomonadati; phylum Pseudomonadota; class Gammaproteobacteria; order Pseudomonadales; family Pseudomonadaceae; genus Pseudomonas; species Pseudomonas monsensis. The sequence goes on from NZ_CP077087.1 coordinate 2,329,750, forward strand.
ACCCGCGGCTGAAACGGTTCGCTCGGCCGCGGGTCGCGATCAGCCTTCGAGCGAGCCGCCGGCCAGGGCGCAGAGCTGGATCGGGTCGAGGATATGAATCTCTTTGCCTTCGGCAGCAATCAGTTCGTTCTGCTGGAAGCGCGTGAATACCCGCGAGACGGTTTCCACGGCCAGCCCCAGGTAGTTGCCGATTTCATTGCGCGACATGCTCAAGCGGAACTGATTGGCCGAGAAGCCGCGGGCGCGGAAGCGTGCCGACAGATTGACCAGGAACGTCGCGATGCGCTCATCGGCGGTTTTTTTCGACAGCAGCAACATCATTTGCTGATCGTCGCGGATTTCCCGGCTCATCACGCGCATCAACTGGCGGCGCAACTGCGGCAGCTGCAGGGCCAATTCGTCGAGGCGTTCGAAAGGAATTTCGCAGACGGAGGTGGTTTCCAGCGCCTGGGCGGACACCGGGTGCTTCTCGGTGTCCATGCCGGACAGGCCAACCAGCTCGCTCGGCAGGTGGAAGCCGGTCAGCTGTTCTTCGCCGGTGTCGCTCAGGCTGAAGGTCTTCAAGGCGCCGGAGCGTACTGCATAAACGGAATCGAACGTGTCGCCCTGGCGGAACAGGAACTCGCCTTTTTTCAACGGGCGACCGCGTTTAACAATTTCGTCCAGCGCATCCATGTCTTCCAGATTCAGAGAAAGTGGCAGGCAAAGAGGGGCCAGGCTGCAATCCTTGCAATGGGCCTGGTTGTGAGCGCGCAGTTTTACTGGCTCAGACATTTCTTAAATCCTTGTGGGAAAACACACATAAGCCGTAAGGGTAACTCACGGGAGGACATTCAGGCCAGTCTGAGGCGACTTTGTCCTGCAGCCATAAAGCCGCAGCACCTGCAGCCGATAATCAGGTATCAACGCGCATACAAGGAACCCGTCGATGGCCGCCATTGGCACGCTTAACCCCGGTAGCAGTGGCGTAGCGTCGTTGCTGGACACCTCGCGAGCCGCGACCGGCGACGAACAGGAGGCCGGCACCTCGCTATTGGCAACCCCGACCTTGGTCGAAGGCATCAAAGTGTCGCTGTCCGGTGCCGCCATCGAAAAGTCCGCCGGCGCCGGCGGCGATAACCGCGACATCGAAGAGAGCGGCCTGCCGGAGAACATTCAGCAATTGCTGAAGATGATCCGCCAGTTGCAACAACAGATCGCCGAAAAAAATGCGCGGATCAAAGCGGTCATGGCCGACAAGACCCTGTCCACCGAAGTGAAACTCGCCAAACTCGCCGCGCTCAAAGGCGCCATCGCGGCACTGAACAACGGTTTGATCACCGCCAACCTGTCCCTGTCCAAGGTCATGAACCAGTCGAACCTGACCCCGGAGCAGACCATGAAAACCGCCGCGCTGCTGATGAAAAACTAAATCACCCGCGAGAAGCGCTGACGGTTCTGGTGTTCCAGGTAGGCGTCGAAGACCATGCACACCGAGCGCACCAACAGACGTCCGGCTGGCAGGACGTCGATCCGCTCACGTTGCAGGCTGATCAGGCCATCGTCGGCCATGCCTTGCAGTTGTGGCCACAGCGCGCCGAAATAGCCCTGGAAATCAATGTTGAATGGCTGCTCGATATCGGCGAATACCAGGCTGAAGTTGCAGATCAGCTGCTGAATCACTGCGCGGCGCAGACGGTCATCGGCGTTGCACACCAAGCCACGGCTGGTCGCCAGTTGCGCGGCGGCGAGGGTGTTCTGGTAGTGGCTGAGATCGCTGCTGTTCTGGCAGTACAGGTCGCCAATCTGACTGATCGCGGAAACCCCTAGCCCGATCAGGTCGCAGTGACCGTGGGTGGTGTAGCCCTGGAAGTTGCGTTGAAGGGTTTCTTCTTCCTGGGCAATCGCCAGTTCATCGTCGGGCAGGGCAAAGTGATCCATGCCGATGTAGCGGTAACCGGCGGCGGTCAGTTGTTCGATGGTGCGCTGCAGCATTTCCAGTTTCTGCGCCGGGCTCGGCAGCTCGTTGCCGTTGATGCGCCGCTGCGGCATGAAGCGTTCCGGCAGGTGCGCATAGTTGAACACCGAGAGCCGGTCCGGTTGCAGGCTGATGACTTCCTCGACCGTGCGGGCGAAATTCTCCGGGGTCTGTTTCGGCAAGCCATAAATCAGGTCGATGTTGATCGAGCGAAACTGCAGGGTGCGCGCCGCGTCGATCACTGCACGGGTTTCTTCAAGGCTTTGCAGGCGATTGACCGCGCGCTGCACCGCCGGGTCGAGGTCTTGCAGGCCGATGCTGACCCGGTTGAACCCCAGTTCGCGCAGCAGGCCCATGGTCGACCAGTCGGCTTCGCGCGGGTCGATTTCGATGCCGTAATCGCCCGAGTCGTCATCCAGCAGATTGAAGTGCTTGCGCAGGTGCGCCATCAACTGCCGCAGTTCGTCGTGGCTGAGAAAGGTCGGCGTGCCGCCACCAAAGTGCAGTTGCTCGACCTTTTGTGCCGGGTCGAGGTGGCAGGCGATCAACTGGATTTCCTGCTCCAGACGTTGCAGGTACGGCAGGGCACGGCCGCGATCCTTGGTGATGACCTTGTTGCAGGCGCAGTAGTAGCAAATGTTCGCGCAGAACGGCACGTGCACATACAGCGACAACGGGCGCAGGGCCTTGCGGCTGTCGCGCAGGGCATGGAACAGATCGAACGTGCCGACCTGACTGTGAAATTGCACGGCCGTCGGATACGAGGTGTAGCGCGGCCCCGCCAGGTCGTAGCGGCGGATCAGATCAGTGTCCCAACGAATGGCGTCGAGCATGCGGGCATTCCCCCGGATAGGCTGGCAGTGTGGCGAGTCTATCGAGGTGCGGCGAGAGGGCTCTTGATTTGCATCAACGGGTGCGAGGAGTCACCGCTTTTGTGGTGAGGGCGCTTGCTCCCTCGCCACAGGTCAGTGGCCCATGAGCCAATGCTGATGCGGCCCCGGCAAGGTCCAGATACCGAAGACAATCACCAGCAAACCGCCGGCCATGCGCACGCTGCGCTTGCGCAGCAGCGCGGTCACCCGTTCCGCCGCCAGCCCCGTGGCGAGCAACACCGGCCATGTCCCCAGCCCGAACGCCAGCATCAACAGCGCACTGTCGAGCGCATTGCCCTGACTCGCCGACCACAGCAACGTGCTGTAAACCAGCCCGCAGGGCAGCCAGCCCCACAAGGCGCCGAGCAATAGTGCACGAGGCAGGCTCGACACCGGCAACAAGCGGTTGGCCACCGGTTGAATGTAGCGCCACAACCCACGGCCGAGGCTTTCGATACGGGTGAGGCCGCTCCACCATCCCGCCAGATACAAGCCCATCGCGATCAGCAGCAACCCGGCCAGCACCCGCATAAACAACGCGGCAGGACTATTGGCCACGGCCCAGCCGGCCAGCCCGATAAGCAACCCGGCCGTTGCGTAACTGAGGATTCGTCCAAGGTTGTACGCCAGCAGCAAGCGAAAACGCCGGCTGCGCTGTTCCTTGGGAATCGCCAGCGTCAGCGCGCCCATCAAACCGCCGCACATCCCCAGGCAATGGCCGCCGCCGAGCAGGCCGAGGATCAGTGCCGACACCAGCAGGGGCGCCAGTTCAAGCATGAGGTGGCGCCTTGTCGTCCGGTTTGTGCGCGTTGGCTTCGTCCACCGCCGCGGTGTGGTTCGGGTCCTGATCGTCGAACAGGATGCTGTGCGCCGGACCGTCGAGGTCGTCGTACTGGCCGCTGTCCACCGCCCAGAAGAAGATGTACACGGCGATGGCCACGATCAGCAGGGCGGCCGGGATCATCACGTAAAGAGCTGGCATCGGTACTCCAGGTCCGCGCGGCTCAGGCCGGCAACGGACGGGTTTGCGCCGTGAGGCGGGTGGCCGGCGCACTCGGCAGGCGAGTCAGGCGCAGGGCATTGAGCACCACGGTCAACGAACTGATCGACATACCGACCGCCGCCCACACCGGAGTGATCCAGCCGAGGGCGGCGAACGGCAACATGAGGCCATTGTACAGCGCGGCCCACAGCAGGTTCTCGATGATGACCCGACGGGTCCGGCGCGCCAGTGTGAAGGCCTGCACCAGGGCGTCGAGACGATTGGACAGAAGCACCGCGTCGGCACTGGTTTTCGCCAGATCGGTGGCCGAGCCCATGGCCACGCTGATGTCGGCGGCGGCGAGGACCGGCACGTCATTGACGCCATCCCCCAGCATCAACACCTTGCGCCCCTCTTTATGCAACTGTTGCAGCACCTGCAGCTTGTCGTCCGGGCGCAGGCCACCGCGTGCCTCGTCGATGCCCAGTTCGGCGGCGACGCTGGCGACCATCGGCGAGCTGTCGCCGGACAGCAGCAGCGTGCGCCAGCCGCGGGCCTTGCATGCAGCGAGCAGGGCCGGCGCGTCATCACGCAGGCGGTCGTCGAGAACGAACCAGGCCAGCGGCCCCTGAACATCGCCGAGCAGCAGCCATTGCCCCGGTTCGCTCGGCATGGCTGGCAGCGCGGCGCCGCTGAGGGCGCAGACAAATTCAGCCTGACCGATGCGCAGACGCTGTGCGCCGACCAGGCCTTCGAGGCCGAGTCCCGGTGCGCTGTGCACCTCTTCAGCGGCCAGCGGGGCGCGGCCGAACGCGCGGGCAATCGGGTGCTCGGAACGGTTTTCCAGGGCCGCGGCGAGGCTCAGGCACTGATCGCTGTCCAGCGCTGCCAGTGGCCGGATCGAACGCAGTACCAGGCGGCCTTCGGTCAACGTACCGGTCTTGTCGAAAATCACCGTGTCGATCTGATTGAGGCCTTCCAGCACATGCCCGCGTGTCAGCAGCAGGCCGAGTTTGTGCAAGGTGCCGGTAGCGGCGGTGAGGGCGGTTGGCGTCGCCAGCGACAGCGCGCACGGGCACGTGGCGACCAGCATGGCCAGGACAATCCAGAAGGCCCGCGATGCATCCAGTTGCCACCACAACAGACCGATGGCTGCCGCCGCAAGCAGCGACAACAGCAGGAACCATTGCGCGGCGCGGTCGGCGATTTCCGCCAGTCGTGGTTTCTCGGCCTGGGCGCGATCCAGCAGGCGGACGATGGCCGACAGCCGCGTGTCCTGACCCAGCGCCAGCACTTCGACGGTCAGTGCGCCCTCGACATTCAGGGTGCCGGCGGTGACCGCATCGCCCAAGGTGCGCGGTTGCGGCAGGTATTCGCCGGTCAGCAGCGATTCGTCGATGCTCGACTGGCCGTCGAGGATTTTCCCGTCGGCCGGCAGGATCGCACCCGGCTGCACCAGCACCCGGTCGCCCAGGCGCAACTCGCTGAGCAGAATGCGTTCGCTCTGGCCGTTATCGTCGAGGCGCAGGCACGAGGCCGGCAGCAGATTGACCAGTTGTGCCGTTGCCGCCGCGGTGCGTTCGCGGGCGCGGCGTTCCAGGTAACGCCCGGCGAGCAGGAACAGTGCGAACATTCCGACCGCATCGAAATACAGTTCGCCGACCCCGGTGATCGAGGTCCAGATCCCGGCGATGTAGGCGCTGCCGATGGCCAGCGACACCGAGACATCCATGGTCAGGTGACGGGTGCGCAGATCGCGCATCGCGCCTTTGAAGAACGGCGCGCAGCTGTAGAACACGATCGGCGTGGTGAGGAACAGCGCGACCCAGCGCAGGATCGTGTGCAGCTCGGGGCTGAGGTCGATGTTGAATTCCGGCCACGTCGCCATGGTCGCCATCATCGCCTGGAACCACAGCAGGCCGGCGACCCCGAGCTGACGCAGGGCCAGACGGTTTTCGCTGGCCAGTTGTTCACTGGCGCGGTCGGCTTGATACGGGTGAGCGGCATAACCGATGTGCCGCAGTTCGGCGAGGATCTGGCTCAGCGGCAATTGCGCGTCGGCCCAGCGTACATGCAGGCGATGGTTGGACAGATTCAGCCGTGCCTCGGCCACCGCCGACAGGGTGCGCAGGTGTTTCTCGATCAGCCAGCCGCAGGCGGCGCAACTGATGCCTTCCATCAACAGGGTGGTTTCGGCCAGTTCGCCTTCATGGCGAACGAACGGCTTTTGCACGTCGGTGCGATCGTACAGCGCCAGTTCATCGGTCAGTTGCACCGGCAGCGCTTCGGGGTTGGCCGAGGCTTCGCTGCGGTGCTGGTAATAACTTTGGAGGCCGCCGGCAACGATGGCTTCGGCCACCGCCTGGCAGCCCGGGCAGCAGAACTCGCGGGACTCCCCGAGCACGACAGCGGTGAAGCGGCTGCCGGACGGGACGGGCAGGGCGCAGTGGTAGCAGGGGAGTGGGGTGGTCATGGCATCGTCGAGGGGGCAAACCCTTGCATTGGAGTTGTCCGCTTGCCCTCACCCCAGCCCTCTCCCGGGGGGAGAGGGAGCCGATCGGTGTGAGCGGGAAGAACAGATTCAGTCGCCGACATCGTTACTGGCATCCGCAAAGCGTGCAAGCGCTCGAAATCAGTCCCCTCTCCCTCGGGGAGAAGACGCCGATCGGTGCGAACCGGAAGAACGGATTCAGTCGCCGACATCGTTACTGGCATACGCAAAGTGTGCAAACGCTCGAGATCAGTCCCCTCTCCCTCGGGGAGAGGGTTAGGGTGAGGGGCTTCTGAGGTTGATTCATTTCTTCAGGTCTTCGGCGCCTTGCAAGGGTTCGTCGCCGAGCAACAGCTCCTTGTCATGGCTGACCAGCTCTTCTTCGAACATGCGCCACACGTGATCATCCTGACTGCCGAGCAACTCGACAAACCGTCGGCCTTCAACCTTGTCACCCAACTGGCCGATGTAACGCCCGGTCTCAGTTTCACTGCGGGTCAGGACGATCTTGCGATCCTTCTCCGGCTGGGTCGGCGAAATCAGGTTCAATTCCAGCGTCTTCGGTTGACTGTCACCGCTGAGGCGCAGATCAACTTCGCCGGTGACGTCATCCAGATGCACGGCAGCACGCATCTTCAGGTTCTGCGCCAACAGTTCACGGTCCAGCGAGCGGTTGATGCCTTTGCCGGCCTCGTAATAGTTGTCGTTGACCAGGTTGTCCGGGTTGTTTACCGCGATGGTTACCATGGACAGGGTCAACGTCACCGAACAGGCCAGAATCCCGATGATGATCCATGGCCAAAGGTGCTTGTACCAGGGACTTGTGGCGTTTGCGGCGGGCATGTTCAGTTCTCTCAACGGATTTGTGGGCCGATGAATCGGCTCTTGGCTTCAACGTGGACGCTGTCGTCATCGGCGTCCTTGAGGATGAATTTCACCTCGTTGGTGCTCGATGGCAATTGTTCCGGTGCGCTCGACAGTTCGACCGGCATGCTGAAAATCTCCCCGGCCGGCACCTTGATCTCGCGTCGGCCCTGCAGGCGCAGATCCGGCAGGCCGGCGGCTTCCAGCACGTAGGTGTGGTCGCGCTGATCCTTGTTCATGATCTTCAGGCTGTAGACGTTCTCGATCCGGCCTTCGGCGTTTTCGCGGTACAGCACGCGGTCTTTGCTGACGTCGAAACCGACCAGCGAACGCATGAAGAACGCAGTGACCAACAGGCTGATCATCGCCAGCAGCACCACCGCGTAGCCGATCAAGCGTGGCCGCAGTTTATGGGTTTTCTGGCCAGACAGGTTGTGTTCGGTGGTGTAGCTGATCAGCCCGCGTGGATAGTCCATCTTGTCCATGATCGCGTCGCAGGCGTCGATGCACGCGGCGCAGCCGATGCATTCGATCTGCAGGCCGTCACGGATGTCGATACCGGTCGGGCAGACTTGAACGCACATCGTGCAGTCGATGCAGTCGCCCAGGCCCTGGGCCTTGTAGTCGACGCCTTTCTTGCGCGGCCCACGGCTTTCGCCGCGACGCGGATCGTAGGACACGATCAGGGTGTCCTTGTCGAACATCACGCTCTGGAAGCGTGCATACGGGCACATGTAGATGCACACCTGTTCGCGCAGCCAGCCGGCGTTGCCGTAAGTGGCGAGGGTGAAGAAGCCGACCCAGAAGTACGACCAGCCATCGGCCTGACCGGTGAAGAACTCGAACACCAGCTCGCGGATCGGCGAGAAATAGCCGACGAAGGTCATGCCGGTGACAAAACCGATCAACAACCACAGCGCGTGTTTGGCGAATTTACGCGCGAATTTGTTGGCGCTCATCGGCGCCTTGTCGAGCTTGATGCGCTGGTTGCGGTCGCCTTCGGTGACCTTCTCGCACCACATGAAAATCCACGTCCACACGCTTTGCGGGCAGGTGTAGCCGCACCACACACGACCGGCATACACGGTGATGAAGAACAGCCCGAATGCGGCAATGATCAACAGGCCGGAAAGCAGAATGAAGTCCTGAGGCCAGAACGTGGCGCCGAAGATGAAGAACTTGCGCTCGGGCAAATTCCACCACACCGCCTGATGGCCGCCCCAACTCAGCCAGACCGTGCCGAAGTACAGCAGGAACAGCGCGGCGCCGCCCATCATCCGCAGATTGCGAAACAGGCCGGTGAAGGCGCGGGTGTAGATTTTTTCTCGTGAGGCGTAAAGATCGACGCTGTTGTTCGCGTTCTTGCTCGGTGGCGTGACGTCGTGTACCGGAATCTGGTTACTCATCATTGCATCCCACGGCAGTGGAAAAATGCCTCGGTCGATACGTGCCAACCAAGGTCAAAAGGGGGTAAAGCAGTGGCGCAATGATACGCCTGTCGCTCTGGCTCAAGGGTGCGACCTTTGGTCGCGTTGGGTAAAAAACCTGAATGGTGTAGCGAATGCAACAAAGCATGATGCAGGTCAATTGACTTGTTGAGTATGGTCGGTTTTGGCCCGACGGCTAATGCTATTGATGATCAACGCTGACATCACCGTTTTTGGTCATGGCGGGAAACCTCGCCTATTCAAAGAACATTGGCGAAGTTCATTGGGTTCAACTCAACAACGAGCCGACATAGACCACCCGGATTGCTCATCCACTGAACCCGACGACGTTTCCAAACCTACCTGATCGCGTGTGTTACCGAGGACCGTAAGCGACTGCAGGCCTATCTGGTGAAGAACAGCCAATGGCGCAATCGAACGCTGATCGACACCATCGCGTTGAGCCTTTGCCAAATGCCCATGAAAAAGCCCCGCCAGTGATCCGGTGGGGCTTTGCATGATCAGTTTTTGGCAGCGGCCCATGGGTTGATCAGATGAACGCCGCTGGGTTGAAAATCGGCAACGTTGCGGGTGACCAGTGTTAGTCCATGTACAAGCGCGGTGGCGGCGATCAAGGCGTCGCACTCATTGCTGCGATCAGGCACATGCAACTGTGCGCATCGGGTGGCGACGGCGGTATCGACTGACAGGATTCTTCCCGAGAATGCGGGTTTGACGTGACGCTCGAGCCAGTTACGCAGCATCCCTCCTTGTGCCGGGTCGCGGCGCTCGATACGCAGGATGCCGGTTTCCAGTTCCAGCACCGTGATTGCCGATAAATACAGGCTGGCCGGGGTGACGCTGTTTGCCCATCTCACCACCTGTTTGTCGGCCTGGGGTTTTCGCAGCTCTGAAACTACGTTGGTATCGAGTAGAAACATCAAGACAGGTCCACGCTACGAGGAGTGATGACGACGCGCTCGGGTTCGAACTCGATTTCAGGCGCATTCGGCATGACCAGCAAATCGACGATGCTGGTCTGGCTGCCGGTCAGTTTCTGATACTCCTCGATGCTCAGCAGTACATGGGCAGGCCTGCCACGATCGGTAATGATGACCGGACCCTGATGCGTGGCTTTTTTGGCAGCACTGGTGTCCTGGTTGAATTCGCGGCTGGAAATAGTCGTGATGGCCATCATGTTCGGCCTCCGGTGATTCTGGTGTAGAAACGTTACTACTTTGGAGTTTGTACAGCAATCGAAAAGGTGGATTGCGCACGATCGGTTGTTCACTGTCATAACGGCACCGGCGAAAGCGCCTCTTCCAGAGGGCAGGGCGCTGGATGTTGGACGAATATTCGCTGTGTTTTGCTGCCGTTGTCAGGGCAACCTGCCGCCGCCGAGACCGTCCATACCTCCACTGTTACCTGGGCGACCTACGGGGTTTGGTGAGGGTGAGCGTGCGGGCGCCACAGGCGTTTTCACCGGCGTTTCTTCCTGATCAGGGTGGGGCTGCAAACGTTTTGGTACTGTGCTTTCGTCATTTTTTGACATGTAGGCTTCATCCTTGAAGGTTGACCCGATGTGGCTCATCGGCGTGGCAAAAACCTACAGGGCAGCGCTGCTCAGGTCTATTGAGCAAATGTCTCAAGGCATGAATGCCAGCATGAAAAAAGGCCCCGCCAATCAACTTGGCGGGGCCTTTTTTTGCTTCAAGCGTTTGCCTTACTCGGCGTTCGCTTCGGGTGCTTTTTCGCCGTGGGACAGGCTGTAAACATACGCCGCCAGCAGGTGAACCTTGTCGTTGCCTTGCAGTTGTTCCTGCGCAGGCATCTGACCCTGACGGCCGTAACGGATGGTCTGCTGCAGTTGCGCGAAGCTCGAGCCGTAGATGAACGCGCCCGGATGGGTCAGGTCAGGCGCGCCCATGGCGGGGGTGCCTTTGCCGGCCGGACCGTGGCAGGCCACGCAGTTGGCGGCGAACAGTTTGCCGCCGTTGGCCGGGTCAGCCTTGGTGCCTTCCGGCAGTTTGCGGCCATCCAGGTTGGTCACGACGAATGCTGCTACGTCGGCAACACCTTGCTCACCGATGACTTCAGCCCAGGCCGGCATCACCGCGTGACGACCGCCCATGATGGTGGTCTTGATGGTTTCCGGCTCACCGCCCCAGCGCCAGTCGGCGTCGGTCAGGTTCGGGAAACCGTAAGCGCCCTTGGCGTCGGAACCGTGGCACACCGAGCAGTTGGAGGCGAACAGACGGCCACCCATCTTCAGTGCCTGTGGATCCTTGGCCACTTCTTCGATCGGCATCGCCGCGAACTTGGCGAAGATCGGACCGAACTTGGCGTCCGAGCGGGCCATTTCCTTTTCCCACTCGTGCACGCCGGTCCAGCCGGTCTGGCCGTTGGCGAACGCGGTCTGCTTGTCGTTATCGAGGTAGTTGTAGCCCGGCAGCAGGCCTTTCCAGTTGCCCAGGCCCGGGTACAACACCAGGTAGCCCAGGGCAAAGACGATGGTGCCGACGAACAGCATGAACCACCATTTCGGCAGCGGGTTGTCGTACTCCTCGATCCCGTCGAAGGAGTGCCCGACGGTCTCGTCCGTCTGTTCGCTGCGCTGGCCCTTGCGGGTCGACAGCAGCAGCCAGGTCAGGGAAAAGATCGTACCGAGACTGAGGACTGTGACGTACAGACTCCAGAATGTAGTCATTCTTTGTTACTCCTAGAAGCTTGCTCGACGTGCTTGATGGCTTCGGGATCATCCGCAAAAGGCAGCAAGGTCGCGTCTTCAAACTCCGACTTGCGCTTGGGGCTGAATACCCACAAGGCCAGACCGATAAAGGCCACCATCACGACAACGGTGCCGAGGCCACGAATCATCCCGATATCCATCGAATTCACCGTTTGCTTTTGATGATGGTGCCCAGGCCTTGAAGGTAGGCCACCAGCGCGTCCATTTCGGTTTTGCCCTTCACGGCATCCTTGGCACCGGCGATGTCTTCGTCGGTGTAAGGGACGCCGAGCGTGCGCAACACTTCCATTTTCTTGGCCGTGTCTTTGCCGTCGAGCTTGTTTTCCACGAGGAACGGGTAAGCCGGCATTTTCGACTCAGGCACCACGTTGCGCGGGTTGTACAAGTGCGCACGGTGCCAGTCATCGGAGTAACGACCGCCCACACGGGCCAGGTCCGGACCGGTACGTTTGGAACCCCACAGGAACGGGTGATCCCAGACGCTTTCACCGGCAACCGAGTAGTGGCCATAGCGTTCGGTTTCGGCGCGGAACGGCCGGATCATCTGTGAGTGGCAGCCGACACAACCGTTGGCGATGTAGACATCGCGGCCTTCCAGTTCCAGCGCCGAGCGCGGCTTCATGCCTTCGACCGGCTTGTTGGTGACGTCCTGGAAAAACAGCGGAACGATTTGGGTCAGGCCGCCAACGCTGACGGCGATGACCATGAAGAAGGCCAGCAGGCCAATATTCTTCTCGACAGCTTCATGCTTCATCAGTGAGCTCCAACGACAGCGATCTGGGCAGCGGCTTCGGCTTCAGCCGGGTTCGAGGCGCGCACGGTGCGCCAGACGTTGTAAGCCATCAGGAACATGCCGCTGGCGAAGAACGCACCGCCCAGGGCACGGACGATGTAGCCAGGGTGGCTGGCCTGCAGCGCCTCAACGAACGAGTAGGTGAGGGTGCCGTCGTCGTTGATCGCACGCCACATCAGGCCCTGAGTGATGCCGTTGACCCACATCGAAGCGATGTACAGCACGGTACCGATGGTCGCGAGCCAGAAGTGCGCGTTGATCAGACCGACACTGTGCATCTGCGCACGGCCGAACAGTTTCGGAATCATGTGGTAGATCGCGCCGATCGAGATCATCGCTACCCAACCGAGGGCGCCGGCGTGTACGTGGCCGATGGTCCAGTCGGTGTAGTGCGAAAGCGAGTTGACGGTCTTGATCGCCATCATCGGCCCTTCGAAGGTCGACATGCCGTAGAACGCCAGCGACACCACGAGGAAACGCAGGATCGGGTCGGTGCGCAGCTTATGCCAGGCGCCCGACAGGGTCATCATGCCGTTGATCATGCCGCCCCAGCTTGGCGCCAGGAGGATGATCGACATGGCCATGCCCAGCGATTGTGCCCAATCCGGCAGTGCGGTGTAGTGCAGGTGGTGCGGGCCGGCCCAGATGTACAGGGTGATCAGTGCCCAGAAGTGCACGATCGACAGACGATAGGAGTAGATCGGACGTTCGGCCTGTTTCGGCACGAAGTAGTACATCATCCCGAGGAAGCCGGTGGTCAGGAAGAAACCCACCGCGTTGTGGCCGTACCACCACTGGATCATCGCGTCGGTCGCGCCCGAATAGGCGGAGTAGGACTTGAAGAAGCTGACCGGCAAGGACGCGTGGTTGACGATGTGCAGCATCGCGGTCACGACGATGAACGCGCCGTAGAACCAGTTACCGACGTAGATGTGCTTGGTCTTGCGCTTGGTGATGGTGCCGAAGAACACCAGCCCGTAGGTGACCCAGACAATCGCCAGCAGAATGGCGAGCGGCCATTCCAGTTCCGCGTATTCCTTGGTGGTGGTGTAACCCAGCGGCAAGGTAATGATCGCGCCGACGATCACCGCTTGCCAGCCCCAGAAGGTGAAGGCCGCGAGGCTGTCGGAAATCAGTCGCGTCTGGCAGGTTCGCTGCACGACATAGTAGGAAGTGGCAAACAGTGCACAACCACCGAAGGCGAAAATCACCAGGTTTGTGTGCAACGGGCGCAGGCGTCCAAAGCTCGTCCACGGCAGACCGAAGTTCAACTCCGGCCAGACCAGTTGCGAGGCGATGAAGACACCGAGCCCCATGCCAAGGATCCCCCAGACCACCGTCATGATGGCGAACTGGCGGACTACCTTATAGTTATAAGCAGTCGGACTGATTGCTGTGCTCATTCTAAGGTTCCACGGTTTAGGTGTTTTATTAGGATTAAAATCGGCCGCAAGTATGCAGAGAGCAGGGGGTCATTGCAACGCGCCATGACCTGGGTCAATGCTTTCCAACGCTGATTCTGCGGCCTTTCCATACGCCGCGTAAGGACAAAATTGGCCTTGGACAAAATGTCGCAGCGGACGAAAAAAAGTGAGGGGTTCAGGTCAGTTGTAACGGGGTGTGTTCGAACGCAGTGATCGGGTGACGGACGGTCATCGACGCGACAGCCGGTATCTACCGGGCTTTGCGCCCTGTCAGTCAGGCGATTTGTCGAACACATCGCTCAGGGTCGACCTGGAACCGGCACGGGCCAGTCCGCATCGAGCAAGCGTAGACCCGATTCGGGGGATTCGAAAGGCGAGGGTGTTAAGGGGTGCGACAAAAAGAAGCAGCTGCGAGCTGAAAGCTGCAAGCGACAAGATGGTTCAAGTCGCTTGCAGGATTGTATACAGTGCTGTTGATTTTACTTTGAGCTTTCAGCTTGAAGCTTGTCGCTCAATTGCTCACGATCTTTTGAGAGGCTGTATACATATGCGGCGAGCAATTGCACTTTATCGTTGCCCAGCAACTCGTTCTGCGCCGGCATGTGGCCCTGGCGGCCATGGCGAATGGTCTGCTCGAGTTGGGTCAGGCTGGTGCCATAGATAAACCCGGCCGGGTGCGTCAGATTCGGCGCACCCATGGCTTCAGTGCCTTGGCCGGTTGCCCCATGACAGGCTACGCAAGTGGTGCTGAACGCCTGCTGTCCGGCTTGCAGATCAGCTTTACTGTCCGCCGGCAATGGCAGGCCGGCCAGTTCGTGGCGCACGTAAGCGGCGACGTTCTTCACCCCCGCCTCACCGAGCACTTCGCCCCAGGCCGGCATTGCCGCCATCCGCCCACCCATGATGGTGGTCTTGATGGTCTCGGCACTGCCGCCCCAGCGCCAGTCGCTGTCGGCCAGGTTAGGGAAACCGAACGCGCCCTTGGCATCGGAGCCGTGGCACACCGAGCAGTTGGAGGCGAACAAGCGGCCACCCATTTTCAGCGCCTGCGGGTCCTTCGCCACTTCTTCCACCGGCATCGCGGCAAATTTGGCGAAGATTGGCCCGAATTTGGCGTCGGCCTTGTTCATTTCCTTTTCCCACTCGTGGACGCCGGTCCAGCCGTCCTCGTAGCCGGGCAGGATGCCTTTCCAGTTGCCCAGGCCCGGATACAGGATCAGATAGCCCACGGAAAACACCAGCGTGCCGGCGAACAGCATGAACCACCACTGCGGCAGCGGGTTGTCGTACTCCTCGATGCCGTCGAAGCTGTGGCCCATGGTCTGGTCGACGCTGCCCTTGGTCTCGCCCTGGCGAGTGCCGATCAGCAGCCACGTCAGGCCGATCAGGCTGCCGATGGTCAGTACGCAGATCCACGTACTCCAGAAGGTGGTCATGGCCGGGTACTCCTTGTTTCAGATGCGGGGGTAGTGTCGGGTTGCGGCTCGTCGGCGAACGGCAGCAGACGCGCTTCGGCGAATTCCGGGGTGCGTTTGCGGTTGAACACCCACAACGTCAGGCCGACGAAGGCGACGAACACCACAACCGTACCGAGGCCGCGAATCAGGCCTGCACTCATTTCAATGACCATGGCTCACCTCTTGCTCTTGATCGCAGTGCCGAGCACTTGCAGGTAAGAAACGAGCGCGTCCATTTCGGTCTTGCCCTTGAGGCTGGCGACCGCGCCGCTGATGTCGTCGTCGGTGTACGGCACGCCGAGGGTACGCATGGTCTTGAGCTTGGTTTCGGTGTGGCTGCTGTCGACTGCCTGCGTGACCAGCCACGGATAGGCCGGCATTTTCGATTCCGGTACGACGTTGCGCGGGTTGTACAAGTGCGCGCGGTGCCAGTCATCCGAGTAGCGCGCACCGACCCGGGCCAGATCCGGCCCGGTACGCTTCGAACCCCACAGGAACGGGTGATCCCACACGCTTTCGCCCGCAACCGAGTAGTGCCCGTAGCGCTCGGTCTCGGCGCGGAACGGACGGATCATCTGCGAGTGGCAACCGACGCAGCCTTCGCGGATGTAGATGTCGCGGCCTTCCAGTTGCAGCGCGGTGTAGGGCTTCATGCCTTCCACCGGTTTGTTGGTGACGTCCTGGAAGAACAGCGGGACGATCTGGGTCAAGCCGCCGATGCTCACGGCAAACACCATCAGCAGCATCAACAGGCCGACGTTCTTTTCAATCGTTTCGTGTTTCATGGCGGACTCCTCAGGCCATCTGCGCGGCAGCAACGACGTCAGCAGGATGCGAGGCCCGCACGGTGCGCCAGGTGTTGTAAGCCATCAGGAACATGCCGCTGAGGAAGATCGCGCCGCCCACCAGTCGCACGATGAAGCCTGGGTGGCTGGCCACCAGGGTTTCGACGAAGGAGTAGGTCAGCGTGCCGTCCTCGTTGACTGCGCGCCACATCAGACCCTGGGCGATGCCGTTGACCCACATCGAGGCGATGTAGAGCACGGTGCCGATGGTCGCCAGCCAGAAGTGCGCGTTGATCAGGCCGATGCTGTGCATCTGCTCTTTGCCGAAGACTTTCGGGATCATGTGGTACAGCGCGCCGATGGAAATCATCGCCACCCAACCCAGAGCGCCGGCGTGCACGTGGCCGATGGTCCAGTCGGTGTAGTGGGAGAGGGCGTTGACGGTCTTGATCGCCATCATCGGCCCTTCGAAGGTCGACATGCCGTAGAACGCCAGCGACACCACGAGGAAGCGCAGGATCGGGTCGCTGCGCAACTTATGCCAGGCGCCCGAGAGGGTCATCATGCCGTTGATCATGCCGCCCCAGCTCGGTGCCAGCAGAATCAGCGACATCACCATGCCCAGCGACTGCGCCCAGTCCGGTAGCGCGGTGTAGTGCAAGTGGTGCGGGCCGGCCCAGATGTACAGGGTGATCAGCGCCCAGAAGTGCACGATCGACAGGCGATACGAATACACCGGACGTTCGGCCTGTTTCGGCACGAAGTAGTACATCATCCCGAGGAAACCGGCGGTGAGGAAAAAGCCCACGGCGTTGTGGCCGTACCACCATTGCACCATCGCGTCGGTTGCACCGGCGTACACCGAGTAGGACTTGGTGAAACTCACCGGCAACTCAAGGTTGTTGACGATGTGCAGGATTGCCACGGTGATGATGAACGCGCCGAAGAACCAGTTGCCCACATAAATGTGTTTGGTTTTGCGCTGCATGATCGTGCCGAAGAACACGATGGCGTAGGCGACCCAGACGATGGTGATCAGGATGTCGATCGGCCATTCCAGCTCGGCGTATTCCTTGGAACTGGTGTAACCCAGTGGCAGGCTGATCGCGGCCAGGAGGATCACCAGTTGCCAGCCCCAGAAGCAGAATGCGGCGATTTTCGGCGCAAACAATTGGGTCTGGCAGGTGCGTTGCACCGAGTAGAACGAACTGGCGAACAGCGCACAGCCACCGAACGCGAAGATCACCGCGTTGGTGTGCAGCGGGCGCAGACGGCCGAAACTGGTCCAGGGCAAATTGAAGTTGAGTTCAGGCCAGACCAATTGGGCCGCGAGAAAAACCCCGAGGCCCATGCCGACGATGCCCCACACCACCGTCATAATGGCGAATTGGCGGACCACCTTGTAGTTGTAGGCGGTACTGATAGAAGTGTTCATGGTTCCCCATCCACGGTTCAGCCGAAGTGAGCGCGCGCGAGAACGCCGCGAATCCTTCGTCTGGAGTTATAGGCAGACTAAAAGCGAGGCAAGCATGGACAAACAGCACAAGGCCAGTATTGACGGGGATCAATGGGCGCAGTGTGTGCGTGATCATGGATGGTTGTGGGATGCCGCCACGGGTAAGGCTTCGGCGACGTTGATCCTGGCGCATGGGGCGGGCGCGCCGATGGACAGTGACTGGATGAATGACATGGCTGGGCGTCTTGCCGGGCTTGGGGTGAATGTGTTGCGGTTTGAGTTTCCGTATATGGCGCAGCGGCGGGTGGACGGGGTTAAACGGCCGCCGAATCCTGCTGCGAAGCTGCAGGAATGTTGGCGTGAGGTGTATGCCGAGGTGCGGCGTCATGTCGCTGGGGTTTTGGCCATTGGCGGGAAGTCGATGGGCGGGCGGATGGCGAGTCTGCTGGCTGATGAGTTGGGGGCTGATGCGTTGGTGTGTCTGGGCTATCCGTTTTATGCGGTGGGGAAGCCGGAGAAGCCTCGGGTTGAGCATTTGGCTTCTTTGCAGACGCGGACTTTGATTGTGCAGGGGGAGCGGGATGCGTTGGGCAATCGTGAGGCGGTTGAGGCTTACAGCTTGTCACCGAGTATTGAGGTGGCGTGGCTGGTGGCTGGGGATCATGATTTGAAGCCGTTGAAGGTTTCTGGGTTTACCCATGAACAGCATTTGGCTAGCGCTGCGCAGCAGGTGGCCGAGTTTCTCAAGGATTCACCGAGACTCCGAACTGCATAAAGATTGGCTCCCTTTCCCCTCGCCCCCATGGGGGAGAGGGCTGGGGTGAGGGGGATGGATCTTGGATGCGCTGCAGTTCTTCGTTTTGGGTACATATCCATTGCTGCGGTAACGGCTACTTAGGGTTCCGCCCTTACGGCGGGTCACTTTTTCCAGACGCCGAAAAAGTAACCAAAAAGGCTTGCTCCTACGTGCGGCCCGCTCGCTGGGGCTCGGGGTTCCTTCGCTCCGGGACTGATCCGGGCGCATCGCCTCCGGTTTGCTGCGCTGCACCTCCTCTCGATGTGTTTGGCTGCGCCAAACGGTCGCTGCGCTCCCACCCCCGGATCAATCCCTCCACTCAGCCTTCCGATGTCGCCCGAGGATCAAGATCAAAAGCAGGCGAGCTGACACTCGGCCTATTGAGTGGTGAAGAGCACGGGTATTCGGCTTTGGATTTGTGGTGGATTTACCCCTCACCCCAGCCCTCTCCCGAGGGAGAGGGAGCCGATTTGTGGGCTTTTCAAAATCTGTGTTCGACTCGGTATTTCACGTCGGCGTAGCTCTCCCAAACACCTCGATCAGTCCCCTCTCCCTCGGGGAGAGGGTTAGGGTGAGGGGCTTTTGATCTGTTTCAGAATCTGAGTTCAACGCGGTATTTCACGTCGGCGTAGCTCTCCCAAACACCTCGATCAGTCACCTTTCTCTGGGATGGAGAAGGGCCGATATGTGTGCTTTTCAAAGCTGGAGTTCAACGCGGTATCGCACGTCGGTGTACCTTGCCCAAACACCTCGGTCAGTCCCCTCTCCCTCGGGGAGAGGGTTAGGGTGAGGGGCGATTCTGCTGACACGATAAAGAACTGGAAGCGATCACTGTCCAGCATTTCCTGTGCGTAAACATGATTGCGCAAGCACGTTTAAATCACACAACACGTTACGCCATCGAGCCTACAACACCTTGCGCCGTTACCTACGCGTACGCCAGAATCCGCCGGCTTACGCGGCTATGGGGCGGGCGGTATCGTTTCCCTGTCACTGAAAATCAGTGATCGGGTTTGGTAGCCCGCTTCGGTACCGCCGTATGGCGCCACCTTATTCAGCCTCTTTTTGCGGCTGCGTTTTTATGGTGGACATGCGTGGGGCTCATTCGTGAGCGCCGGGTTTCCGTATCGACCGGTCTACCAACCCGCGCATGGCCGCCACCCATCGTTTGGTAGCGAGGGTGATGGCTTTTATTAATTTCGATACGAGACTTCATCCATGTTCAAAATCACACCAAACCCACCACCCACAGACCCAATCCCCCACGACCCCGCGCTCAGCTCGCAAAAGGTCAAAGAAGCAACCGACCGCGCCCTCGACTACTACCTCAAACCTGAAGACCTGGCGGCCCCGCCAAGCTCGCCCAAGTTTCGCCCCGTCTATCTCGTCGACCCCACTCTGGACGACGAAACCCTGCTGGTCGAGGCGAGCGAGTCGCTTTCTTACGCCCACGCCATGGCCGGCAACATCGCCAACTCAATCGGCGGCCCGGAGCGCAAACCGCTGCTGGCGCTGCAACAGGTGATCATGCTCAACGAGCTGTTGGTCAATCGACTGCTGGATAAGCTGAAGTTGCCTCAGTAGTTATGGGGCCTGCCCTCACCCTAACCCTCTCCCAGAGGTAGAGGGGACTGACCGAGGAGAATGTGCGAGGTACACCGACTTGAGATACCGAGTCGAACTCAAATTCTGAAATGCACAGAGATCGGCTCCCTTTCCCCCGCGCCCCTTGGGGCGGTCCGACGTTTCGGGAGGGCTGGGGTGAGGGGGAAATATTCACTGACACAACAAAAAACCCGGAAGCTCTCGCCCTCCGGGTTTTTTGTTATCGCCAGTTCAATCAGCGGTTAAACCGCTCCACCAACGAGTACTGCGTATTCGCCGTCTTGGTCAGCTCTTCACTCAACAACGCCGAGTTATGCGCCTGCTCGGAAGTCTGATCCGCCAGTTCCGAAATATTGCTGATGTTGCGGCTGATCTCTTCAGCCACCGCACTTTGCTCTTCGGTCGCGGCAGCAATCTGCGTGGTCATGTCGGTGATGTTGGCCACCGCTTCACTGATCCCGACCAACGCCTGATCCGCTTCCAGCACCCGCGCTACACCTTCTTCAGCCTGGCGATGCCCGGCTTCCATGGTTTGCACGGCACTCGAAGCCGTCTGCTGCAACTTAGCGATCAGGGCGTGAATCTGCCCGGTCGATTCGCTGGTGCGTTGCGCCAGTTGGCGAACTTCGTCAGCCACTACCGCGAAACCACGGCCCATCTCGCCGGCACGGGCCGCTTCGATGGCGGCGTTGAGGGCGAGCAGGTTGGTCTGGTCGGCGATGCCTTTGATCACATCCACTACGCCGCCGATTTCGTCGCTGTCCTTGGCCAGTTGGGTCACGGTCAGGCCGGTTTCGCCGACGACCACCGACAAACGCTGAATGGCTTCGCGAGTCTCGCCGGCAATGTCACGACCGCGACCGGTCAGGCGATTGGCTTCCTGAGTCGCGTCAGCAGTGCGCTGCACGTGGCTCGCCACTTCCTGAGTGGTCGCGGCCATCTGGTTGACGGCGGTGGCGACCTGTTCGGTTTCCACGCGCTGGCGTTCCAGGCCGCTGGAGCTGTTGTGCGCCAGGGCGTCGGACTGTTTGGCCTGATCGGTCAGGTGTTCGGCGGTGTCCTGCAGACGGGTCAGGCAGGTTTTCAGGCGCGCTTCCTGGCTGAGGATCGACATTTCCAGACGCGCCTGGGCGCCACGGCTGTCGGTGTACATCTGCGCGATCAGCGGGTCGGAAGTGGTCTGCTCGGCCAGGCGCAGCAGGCGCTTGAGCCCGCGTTGCTGCCATTGCAGGCCCATCAGGCCCAGCGGTACCGACAAACCGGCCGCCAGGGCGAAGCCCCAGTGCGAGTTGAGGGTCGCGCCGATCACGAAGCTCAGTTGGCTGACCAGAATGAACGGCAGCCAGTCTTGCAGCACCGGCAGCCATTTATCGCTGGAAGGGATCGCCGACTTGCCCTGGTTGATGCGTTGGTAGAGCGCTTCGGCACGGCGGATCTGTTCGGCGGTGGGTTTGATCCGCACCGACTCGTAACCGATCACCTGACTGCCATCGAACACCGGTGTCACGTAGGCGTTCACCCAGTAATGGTCACCGGATTTGCAGCGATTCTTGACAATGCCCATCCATGGCAAGCCTTGTTTCAGTGTGCCCCACATGTGCGAAAACACCGCAGCCGGGACGTCGGGGTGACGGACCAGGTTGTGCGGCGCACGGATCAGTTCTTCACGCGAAAACCCGCTGATCTCGACGAAAGCGTCGTTGCAGTAGGTGATCACGCCCTTGGCGTCGGTTGTGGAGATCAACCGCTGCTGAGCCGGGAAAGTCCGTTCGCGTTGTGTAATGGGCTGGTTGTTACGCATGGTTTTTCAATCCGCAAGGCTTTGAAAGGTTGTCGGCGATGTCAGGAAATTATTGAAGTTTTTTTTCAGTAATAAGTACGGCGTCGCAAAACGGGCCTTGCTTCAACCCGCCAGCATCGGATAGGTGAACAGCGCAAAGTGCAGCAGGTTCAGCCCGAAGTGCGTGGCGATCGCCGCACCCAGCCCGCCAAAGCGGTAGGCCAGACCATAGCCGACACCGGCCAGACCCGCCAGCAACACCCAGGTCCAGCCGGCACCGGCGTGCACCAGGCCGAACAGCAGCGAGGCCAGCAACAGGGCGAGGTTGTCGCCGTAGGGCAGGTGCTGGAAGCGCCGGCTGAGCCCGCCCTGTATATAGCCGCGAAACAGCGCTTCTTCGACCAGTGTCACCAGCAGCAGGTTGTTCAACACCCACAGCCATGCCGGGTCGGGCCACTTTGGCGCCCAAGTGATGACGCCAAGCAACAGCGCGCCGCCGAGGGCGAGGATGGCGCTCAGGGTCAGGGCGAGGAGGGTGGCGTATACGGTCAGGCGCAACGACCGCCGCGCGACAATCCACGGACAGACCAGCAACAACCAGAAACCAATCAGCGGTTTGTCCAGATTCAGGTACATCGCAAACGGCACGGCGTTGTCGGTGAAGCGCTGCGGGTCGATGGCGCGACCATTGTAGAAACCCGGTAACCAGTGCAGGGCCAGCGACAGGGCGAGGACGATAAACAGACCATGACCGAGAAACCGCGCCACCGGTACCTGTTGCTGGCGCACGGCAAATCCGGCAAATAACAGAAGGCCGATGCTGATCAGCGCCAGCCAGCCGAGCTGTCCGTAGCTCAGCGCCCACCCGTAACCGAGGCTGAGAAGTGCCAGATAGAGCCATGGCAACGCCTTCATGGAAAGTCCCTGTGCAGAATATGTGGAAGGGCTTTCTACACGGGTGGGGGCGTGGGGACAAGTGAAGGTGAAAGGGGAAACCGGGGCAGCACAAAAACCTGTGTCCAGCCCCGTTACCTGTGGGAGCTGGCTTGCCAGCGATGAGGCCTGCACAACCGACATCCTCATCGACTGGACCACCGCTATCGCTGGCAAGCCAGCTCCCACAGGATTTTGTGGATGGCTGGGAATCAGTGCAGATTGAGTTTCGCCGCCGCGCGCTCGGTGATTTCCGTGCGCAACTTCAGCGATGGCGCGGCACGCAGGCGAGCTTCATCGACAATCGCCCCCGGCGCGGTGTCCGGGCTACCGGCATTGAACGGCGGCGCCGGCGCATATTCCAGCTGCAACTGCACCAATTGCGCCGTGTCGGCATCGAACAGTTCAGCCGCCAGCACCAGGGCGAAATCAATCCCCGCCGTGATCCCGCCGCCGGTAAACAGATTACCGTCACGCACCACCCGATCCTTCACCGCAATCGCGCCCAGTGTCGGCAGCAGATCGTGATACGCCCAATGCGTGGTCGCACGTTTGCCTTGCAGCAGGCCCGCCGCGCCGAGCACCAGCGAACCGGTGCACACTGATGTCACGTACTTCGCCTGCGCAGCCTGACGCTTGATGAAGGCCAGCGTTACCTCATCCTCCATCAACGCGCCGACGCCACCACCGCCTGGCACGCAGATCACATCCAGATCCGGGCAATCCTCGAACGTGGTGGTCGGTTTCAGCAGCAGACCGGTGCTGGCGGTAACGGGCATCAAATCCTTCCAGATCAGATGCACTTGCACGCCCGGCAACGAGGCGAGCACGTCGTACGGCCCGGTCAGGTCAAGTTGCTGAACTTGCGGGAACAACAGAAAACCGATCTGCAGCGTCATTGTTCTTGCTCCATGAAAAGGGGTGGACGGCTTCACTGTAGGCGCGTAGGTTCTGGCGTATACGCCAATCACCCCACGAATTACGCCAAATGCCCAAAGCCATTCACGTACTCGCGTTTGCCAACATGCAGATCCTCGACGTCACCGGGCCGTTGCAGGTGTTCGCCTCGGCCAACGACCTCGCTCGCCAACGCGGTTTGCCCTTGCCCTATGCGCCGTCGGTGATTGCCAGTGCGGGCGGGGCGGTGATGTCCTCGGCGGGGCTGGCGGTGCTGGCCGAACCTTTGCCGCAGCAGGCCAGCGATACCTTGATCATCGCCGGTGGCTGGGGCATTTACCCGGCGGCTGAGGACGCGTTGTTGGTGGATTGGGTGCGCGAACACGCGGCCAAATGCCGGCGCGTCGCCTCGGTGTGCACCGGCGCGTTTCTGTTGGCGGCCAGTGGCTGGCTCGACGGGCGCCGCGTCGTGACGCACTGGACCCGTTGCGAACAATTGGCGCAGCAGCACCCGAAGTTGCAGGTCGAAGCCAATCCGATTTTCATCAACGACGGCCCGGTCTGGACCTCGGCGGGCGTCACCGCCGGCATTGATCTGGCCCTGGCAATGGTCGAGGAAGATCTGGGCCGCGACATCGCCCTGGACGTGGCGCGGCATCTGGTGGTGTTCCTCAAACGCCCGGGCGGGCAATCGCAATTCAGCGTAACCCTGTCGCTGCAAAATCAAGGCAATCGCTTTGATGAACTGCACGCGTGGATCGCCGAACACCTCACCTGCGACCTCGGCATCCCGACCCTGGCCGAACAGGCCGGGATGAGCGAGCGCAGTTTCGTCCGCCACTACCGCGCCGACACCGGCCAGACCCCGGCACGGGCGATTGAATTGATTCGTGTCGAAACCGCCCGACGCCTGCTCAGCGACACCGGCCTGCCGGTCAAACGCATCGCGGCCAACTGCGGGTTTGGCAGTGAAGAAACGTTGCGGCGCAGTTTTTTGCGGGCAATTGGCGTGACGCCGCAGGCTTATCGGGAGCGGTTTTCGGTGCATGCATCAGCAGATTCATCAATCGACACTGATGTGATCGGACGAGTCTGAAACGTGGCGAGGGCTTGCGCTGAGTCGCGACGCGCCGCGAATTTTACAGGGCCTGCTGCGCAGTCCAGCGCGAGCAAGCTCCCTCGCCACAAGCGCTACCCACTTGCGGAATCAGGCCTCGGCCTCTGCGAGCTGATTGAAATACTTCGCCCGATCCGGAGTAAACGTCACCCGCATCTTCGTTCGCGAGCAGGTCAGCGAACGCTCTTCACCCAGATCAATATCCAGATCCTCGCCACGCAATCCTTGCCACTGCGCGAGGTATTTGAGCGAGCCGAATTTTTCGTTTTTCTTCAGGCTGCGACTGACGCCGCCTTTCCAGCCGAGCACCGGCAGTTCGCCGGCAAGGCATTTTTGCGCGAGGTCGGGGAAGCGGGTGGCGCGCTGGCGGCCGATTTCCCAGCATTTGATCAGGCCTTGGTCGGCGGCTTCCCAGAGTTGGGTGCGGGTCAGGCCGCTGCGCAGGGGCGTGCCGATGGTGCGGTGGACGTGCTGGGTCATTCTGGTTCCTTGAATTCGGGTTTTATTGGACAGCTCCGCTGTGCCCGTTGCGGTGGATGGTAGGGGTGGATGTAACAGCTGGCAACAGGGTATTTCAGGGTGTAAGTGCAGGTTACGGGGAGGGATTTACCTGGGTGTTGTTTAGACGAAGTCGGAAAAAACTACACAAACTGTGGCGAGGGGATTTATCCCCGATCGGCTGCGCAGCAGTCGCAAAGCCATGCAATGCGGTACTGCTGAAGAAACGAGCGGGCAAAGAGCCGGGCCGCCTCGCAGCCCGTCGGGGATAAATCCCCTCACCAGAGGGGATCTGATTCTGTTTATTTCTGTGTAGGGGTTAGCCCGGCGAAGCGCTGAAGTTCGGCATATTTCCTACAGAGACTGACGAAATTACGGCTGCCAAACACTCTTCTCCCCACTCAAACGCCGATCAAGAAAACTCGCCGCACTGATCAGTGCCAGATGCGTCAGCGCCTGAGGAGTGTTGCCCAGATGCCGGCCCTTGCTGTCGAACTCTTCGGCGTACAGCCCCAGCGGGTTTGCATAGCGCAGCAGTTGTTCGAACTCCAGATGGGCCTTTTCCACCTGGCCGGCGCGGGCCAGGCATTCGACGTACCAGAACGAACAGGCGGCAAACGCGCCTTCGGTGCCGGTCAAACCGTCGATGTTGGCATCGTCGTTGCGATAGCGATAAACCATGCCGTCGCGCACCAAGGTCTTTTCGATTGCCTCAAGGGTCGACAGCCACCGCGGGTCCTTGGCGCTGACAAAGCGCACCAGCGGCATCAGCAGCATCGAACCGTCCAGCGCCGTTCCGCCCTTGTACTGGACGAAATGCCCGCGCTCCTCATTCCAGAAGTTGCCCCAGATATCGGCGTAGATCGCCTGCCGGGTCTGATCCCATTGCGCAAACGGCGCCGGCAACGAGCGTTTCGAAGCCAGACGAATGGCCCGATCCAGCGCCACCCAGCACATCAGCCGCGAATGCAGAAAGTGATGTTGTTCACCGCGCATTTCCCAAATGCCTACATCAGCGGTCTGCCATGTCTCACACACTTGATCGACCACTTCGCGCACGTGGTTCCAGCCTTCGTGGGAAATGGCGTCGCCATACTTGTTGACCAGATACACCGCGTCCATCAATTCGCCAAAGATATCCAGCTGAATCTGCTCATACGCACCATTGCCGATACGCACCGGTTGCGCTCCACCATGGCCGGACAGGTGAGTGAGTTCGGTTTCGGGCAGTTCCTGACGACCGTCAATGGCATACAGAATGTTGAGTTTGGTTGGCTGGCCGCAGCAATCGCTGACCCGCCCACGCAGCCAGCCCATGTAGGCATTGGCTTCGTCGACAAAGCCCAGGCGCATAAAGGCATAAACGGTAAACGATGCGTCGCGTATCCACGTGTAGCGGTAATCCCAGTTGCGTTCGCCGCCGGGGGTTTCCGGCAGACCGAAGGTCGCCGCCGCCAGAATTGCGCCGTGCTGGCGCGATGTCAGCAGCTTCAGCGCGAGGGCTGAGCGGTTGACCATCTCCCGCCAGCGGCCGCGATAGTTGGACTGGCCGATCCAGCCGCGCCAGAAGCTCAAGGTGCGCTCCATGCACAGTTGCGCGGCGCCTTGTTCAAAGCGCGGGTCGTCGGCGCCGCCGAGGAGGAACTCGGCGTGCTCGTTGTGCTTCAAGGTAAAGGAGGCCAGCGCCGCATCGTTCTCGATGTGCAGCGCTTGATCCGAGGTCAGCCGCATCGAGGGTTGCCCCTCGGCGCTGAACACCACGGCTTGCCGGTCCATCTGTGCGCGGGTCTTGGCGCGGGCGTAGTCGTGACGCACGGCACAACGCACATGGAAGGTCGCCTCACCACTGACCACCCGCACCCGGCGCATCAACAGCGGCAAGTCGTCCTGGTTGTCGGCCACCGGCAGCAGATCGGTGACCTCAACCACCGCCCGTTCACTGAGCCAGCGGGTTTGCAGCACGTTGGTGTCCGGCAGGTAAATCTGTTCGCGTCGGGCGTCGGGCAAGTCCGGCGTCAACTGGAAAATCCCGGCGTCAGGGCTGTCGAGCAGCGAACAGAAAATCGACGGGCTGTCGAACTCCGGCCAGCAGAAAAAATCCACGCTGCCCTTGTCGTTGACCAGTGCTGCGGTGCGCATGTCGCCGATGATGCCGTGGGCGTCGATCGGGCTTTGTCGTTCCAGGTGATGCTCAGCCATTGCCGCGAAACTCCGGATAGAGGCTCATGCCGCCGTCGATGAACAGGGTAGTGCCGACGATGTAGTCGGAGGCGTCGCAGGCAAGGAATACCACCGCGTTGGCAACATCTTCGACATCGCCGATGCGGCCGTAGGGAATCAGTTTGAGCAACGCCTGCGCCGCGTCGCCCTCGGTGGCCTCCGCGTTGATCGCCGTGCGGATCGCCCCCGGCGCGATGCCGTTGATGCGAATGCGCTGATGGCTGACTTCCTGGGCGAGGGTCTGCATCAACTGGTCGACGCCGCCCTTGGACGCCGCATAGTTGACGTGCCCGGCCCACGGAATGCGCTGGTGCACCGAACTCACGTGAATGATCTTGCCGGCGGCGCGGGACACGCCCCGGCGAATGCCCTGGCGATTGAAGATTCGCAACGCGGCACGGGCGCAGAGAAACTGGCCGGTGAGGTTGACGCCGATCACCGCGTTCCAGTCATCCAGGGTCATGTCCACGGCGGCGGCGTCTTTTTGCATACCCGAGTTGGCCACCAGAATATCCAGCGAGCCGAAGGCGTCGAGGGTCTGGGCGAACAGCCGTTCGACCTCGTCTTCCTTCGACACATCGGCGCCAATCGCGATGGCCTGGCCACCGTCGGCGACGATCTGCCGGGCGAGGGCTTCGGCGGGCTCGGCCTGGCGGTTGTAGTTGATGACCACCGCAGCCCCGGCGGCGGCCAGGGCCTTGGCGGCGGCGTGGCCGATGCCGGAGCTGGCGCCGGTGATCAGGGCTACCTGACCGGCGAGAGAAATGTGCATAGGGGAGGGGCCTGGGTTGAGGGCTTAATTAGCTGACCGGTGGTAAGCGACGAGAGTTCACTCGACGCAAGATGCTGCGTCGAATGGGCTGACCTCTTCGCGAGCAGGCCCGCTCCTGCAAGGGGGCTGCGACGCACACAAATCCCCTGTGCGAGCCTGCTCGCGAAGGGCGGACTAATTCGCGCGACGCCTCATCCGTTCTCTTTTACAGATAACCCATTGAGGTAAACGCGGTGACAAAGCTGACACTGCTGTGCCTGCCCTATTCGGGCGCCAGCGCCATGGTCTACAGCCGCTGGCGGCGTCAATTGCCGTCGTGGCTGCACTTGCAACCGGTAGAACTGCCCGGGCGCGGTGCCCGTTTCGACGAACCCCTGCAAATCGACATGCGCGCCCTGGCGCGCCAGCTGGCCCGCGAGCAAAAGCCCGGTCTGCACACGCCTTATGCGCTGTTCGGGCACAGCCTCGGCGCGCTGCTGGCCTGCGAGATGGCCCACGCCTTTCGCGAACTCGGCGCACCGGAACCGGTGGCGCTGTTCGCTTCCGGCACCGCCGCGCCGACGATGCGCAGCGACTACGACCGTGGGTTCGCCGAAGCGCGCAGCGACGAAGAGCTGATCGAGCAGTTGCGCACCTTTCAGGGCACCAGCGAAGAAGTGCTGGCCAATAAAGAGCTGATGAGTCTGACGTTGCCCGTGCTGCGTGCCGATTTCATGATGTGCGGACGCTTTACGCCGGCGCAGCGGCCCTCGCTCAATTGCCCGGTGCACGTGCTGGGCGGCAAGGAAGACCGCGCGACCACCGAGCAACTGATTGGCTGGAGCAAGGAAACCCAGGGCAGTTTTTCCGTGGACATGATGACCGGCGGGCATTTCTTCATTCATGAGCACGAAGCCCGGGTCATCCGCACGATCAAGACGCATCTGGAAGTCCATCACCGGCGTCATGCCCAAGCGACGGCCCCGGCGCTATAACGCACGGCGCCCTTATCGAGTGATTACAGGAGGCCAGTCATGGCTGTTGCTGTGGAATTTTCCGTTCGGCCGCTGCTGCCGCAACGGGGACGCCTGCCATTGTTGGTGGAGGCGAGCGACGCGCAAACCGACCTGTTGGCGGTGTTCGACGAATTGAAAGCATTGGTGGATGAGCATTTGCTGCGCGATGGCGGGGTGCTGTTTCGTGGATTTCGCCTGAACGGTGCCGAACAGTTTCGCCAGTTCGCCGCCAGTTTTGGCCATCCGTTGTTGAACTACGAGTTCGGTTCGACGCCGCGCACCAACGTTACTCAAGGGGTGTACACCTCGACGGAGTACCCGGCGCACCAGAGCATCCCGTTGCACAACGAGCAGGCGTATTCCCGCGACTGGCCGATGAAGATCTGGTTCTACAGCATGATCGCGGCGAAATCCGGTGGCGAAACGCCGATTGCCGATAGTCGTGAAGTCTATCGGCGCATACCGGCGGCGATCCGTGAGCGCTTCGTCAGCAAAGGCCTGATGTATGTGCGCAATTTCGGCAATGGCCTGGATGTAGCCTGGGAAGATGTGTTCAACACCGAAGATCGCGAGGTCGTCGAGGCTTACTGCAAGGCTCACGGCATTGTTTGCGAATGGAAGGATGACGGGGAGTTGCGCACCCGTCAGACCTGTCAGGCGGTGGCGGTGCACCCGGTGACCGGCGATCACGTCTGGTTCAATCAGGCGCACCTGTTCCACATCTCCAACCTGCAAGCGGAAGTGCGCGAAAGCCTGCTGGACATCGTCGATGAAGAAGACTTGCCGCGTAACGTTTATTACGGCGACGGCTCGGCCATCGAAGACGAGGTGCTGGCGCAGATCCGTGCGGTGCTCGACGAATGCGCGATCAGTTTTCCGTGGCAGGAAGGCGATGTGCTGATGCTCGACAACATGCTCTCGGCGCATGCGCGCTCGCCCTTCGTCGGGCCGCGCAAAGTCATCGTGGCGATGGCCGAGGGGCATTCACAGGGCCCGCTCTGAGCCAATCGAGTGATTGCCGATAAGCTGCCGAAGCCGGTCCTGGACCGGCTTCGGCATTTTTGTCTGGGCGGTGGGGCGCCGGGCAGCCGCTGCGCTAAATCATCGCGTTGGTCATTCGTTCTTGTTGATACGACCGGGTCTCCTGGTCACGCCGCCGATCAGCAAGGACCCCATGCATGAATGCCGCAGACGCACAGAAACTCGCCCGCCGCTTTATCGAACTGCCCCAGGACAAACGCCGTTTGTTTCTCGCCGGCATGGCCCGCGAAGGCATCGACTTTGCGCAGCTTCCCATGACCCACTGTGAGGGCATTGCCGAGCGTGACGGCCTGTCCTACGCCCAGCAGCGGATGTGGTTTCTCTGGCAACTGGACCCGCACAGTGCCGCCTACAACCTGCCGATGGCCGTGCGCCTGACGGGCGAGTTGCAAGCGCAGGCGCTGGAGCAGGCCTTCAGTCTGTTGGCGGCGCGGCATGAATGCCTGCGCACCACGTTCGGTCAGGAAGGGGAGCGTGCTTTTCAGCGAGTCGCCGAGCCCGAGGCGCTGACACTGAGACTTACCGATTTGACTGCGGTGCCTGCAAACCAGCGCTGGACGCTGGCGCAACAACACATGATGGCCGAAGCCACCCAGGCGTTCGATCTGGAACACGGCCCGCTGCTGAGCCTGCGCCTGCTGCGTCTGGCCGAGCAGGAACACGTGTTGCTGTTGACCTTGCATCACATCATTGCCGATGGCTGGTCGATGAACATTCTTATCGACGAGTTCATGCGCACCTACGACGCGCTGGTGGCGGGGCGCGAACCGTCGCTGCCGGCACTGATCGTGCACTACCGCGATTACGCCCTGTGGCAGCGCAGCTGGCTGGAGGCGGGTGAGCGTGAGCGGCAACTGGAGTACTGGCGCGGGCAACTGGGCGACGAACATCCGGTGCTGGAATTGCCCACTGACCGTGCTTATCCGGCGCAATCGAGTCATCAGGGGGCACGTCTGGAAACGGTGATCGATGCCGCGCTGCGCCAGGAATTGAAAAGCCTTGCCCAGCGTCAGGGCGTGACCCTGTTCGTGGTGTTGCTGGCCGCGTTCAAGACCTTGTTGCATCGCTACAGCGGCCAGACCGACATTCGCGTCGGCGGCCTGATTGCCAACCGTACCCGCAGTGAAACCGAAGGGCTGATCGGCTTCTTCGTCAACACGCAGATCCTGCGCAGCGAAGTCACCGCGCAAACCCGTTTCGCCGAGCTGTTGCAAAGCCTGCGTGAAGCCGCCCTCGGTGCCCAGGTCCATCAGGAGTTGCCGTTCGACGCCTTGATCGAAGCTCTGCAACCGGCGCGCAGCCAAAGCCACAACCCCCTGTTCCAGGTGATGTTCAACCACCAGCCGCTGGTGACCGACTTGCAGCACGTGCAACTGGAGTCGGGTTTGCAGGTCGGCTATCTGACTGAAGAACAACTGGCCGGCAGCGGTCGGCAACATGCCGCCACCAGCGACCTGATGCTCGACACCCGCGAGGAGGGCGAGCAACTGTTCGCCGCCTTCACCTACGCCACCGATATTTTCGATGCCGCGACCATCGCCGCGATGGCCGGACACTGGCGCAATATTCTGCTGTCCGTCTGCCGCGACCCGCAGCAATTGATCGGCGACGTCGCGCTGCTGGCGCAGGTCGAGCGCGCACAGCTGATTCAGGCCACGGCGAGCGAACCCGCTTTCGCCAGCGTGCAGACCCTGTTCGAGGCGCAAGTGGCGCGCACGCCGCAGGCAGCGGCGGTACTCCTCGCCACGACGCCGTCACCGTCACTCACCTACAGCGAACTCAATGCGCGCAGCAATCGCCTGGCGCATCAGTTGCGTGCGCGTGGTGTCGGGCCGGACGTGCTGGTCGGCGTGGCGTTGGGGCGTTCGCTGGAACTGGCGGTGGCCTTGCTGGCCGTGCTCAAGGCCGGCGGCGCCTATGTGCCGCTGGACCCGCAAACCCCGGCCGAACGCCTGCGCCATGTGCTGGATGACAGCGGCCTGAAACTGCTGCTGAGCGATCACGAAAACCTCGCCAGCCTGCCGGATCTGGGGGGCGTCGATTGCCTGTGCCTGGAGCAACTGGACGACAGTGACCACGCCGACAATCTGTCGGTGACCGTTGACGCGCAGCACCTCGCCTATGTGATCTACACCTCCGGCTCCACCGGGCGACCGAAAGGTGTTGCGGTCAGTCACGGTGCGTTGAGCGAGTTCATCGCTCGCGCCATCGACTACAGCGACTTGCACGAAGGCGACCGCGTCCTGCAATTCGCCACCAGCAGCTTCGATGGTTTCGTCGAGCAGTTCTTCCCGCCGCTGTGTCATGGCGCCGCTGTGGTGTTGCGTGATGCGCCGTTGTGGGACAGCGCGACGTTGCGTCAGGTGATTGTCGATCACGGCATCACCCTGGCCGACCTGCCGGCCGCCTACTGGTACTGGCTGGTGCAGGAATACGCGGCGCAGCCGCCGGCCGGTTTCGGCGCACTGCGGCAGATTCACGTCGGTGGCGAGGCGATGGCGGTGGACGGTTTGCGCCTGTGGCAACGGGCCGGTTTGGGCCATGTGCGCTTGCTCAATACCTACGGACCGACCGAAGCCACAGTCGTCTCGACTATTCATGACTGCACGGCGCTGACGGCGGATGCCGTGTCGTGGCGCGGCATTCCGATCGGCCACGGTCTGGAGGCCCGTCGGCTGTACGTGCTCGATGATGACTTGAACCTGTTGCCGCAAGGCGCGGTGGGTGAGTTGTACATCGGTGGCCCGGGCCTGGCCCGTGGTTATCACCGTCAGCCGATGCTCAGTGCCGAGCGCTTTATCGCAGACCCGTTTGCTGATGGCCAGCGCCTGTATCGCACCGGTGATCGCGCCCGACTGCGCGCTGACGGTGCGCTGGAGTATGTCGGCCGGGTCGACCATCAAGTGAAGATCCGTGGCTTCCGCATCGAGCTGGGCGAAATCGAATCACGCCTGCAACAGTGCGCAGGCGTTCGTGAAGCCGTGGTGCTGGCGGTGCCGCTCAGCGGCGGTCAGCAACTGGTGGCCTACGTGGTTGGCGAGCAGGCCGTGCTGGCGGGCGCCGCCAGCCAATCGGCATTCCGTCAGCAGATCCGCACCGCGCTGCAAAGCCACCTGCCGGATTACATGGTGCCGGGGCACTTGCTGCTGTTGCCGAACCTGCCACTGACGCCGAGCGGCAAGCTCGACCGCAAAGCCTTGCCGGCGCCGGATGCCAGCCAGTTGCAGGGCGACTATCGCGCGCCACAAACGGAGACCGAGCAGTGTCTGGCGCGGATCTGGGCCGAGGTCCTGCAGGTGCCGCGGGTCGGTCTGGATGATCACTTTTTTGAACTCGGTGGCCATTCGCTGCTGGCCGCGCAAGTGATTGCGCGCATCAAGACTCAATTGGGCGTGGTGTTACCGCTGCGCAGCCTGTTCGAAAAACCGTTACTGACCGATCTGGCGGCGCTGCTGGCACAACAGGCCGGCGGTGCAACGGACGACGACTGGTCCGACATGGATCAGTTCATGAATGCTTTGGAAGGAGAGGAAGTATGAGCGGCACCATGGCGGAACGCATCGCGAAAAGGTTCGTCGGTTTGCCGCTGGAACAGCGTCGACAGTTTCTGGCCAGACTGCGTGAGGAAGGCAAGGACTTCAGCCTGTTGCCGCTGCCGGTCAGCCGGCACGAGGTCACGCCGATTCCGTTGTCGTTCGCCCAGCAACGCCTGCTGTTTCTCTGGCAGCTCGAACCGCAGAGCGCCGCGTACAACATGGCCGCCGGCCTGCGTCTGAACGGGCGCCTGGACGAAGCGGCGCTGCAACGTTCCTTCGATCATCTGGTCATGCGCCATGAAGTGTTGCGCACGGTGTTCCATACCGAAGGCGATCAACCGTATCAGGTGATTCTCGATCAGCAACCCATTGCGCTGGAGCGCATCGACCTCACCGGTTTGCCGGTGTCGGAGCGCGAGGCGGCCCTGGCGCAACAGGTACAAACCGTCACGGCGCGGCCGTTCGATTTGCGCCACGGGCCGTTGCTGCGCGCCAGCCTGTTTGCAGTAGCCGATGAACAATTCGTGCTGGTGGTGAGCATGCACCACATCGTCTCCGACGGCTGGTCGATGGACGTGATGGTCAAGGAATTCGTCCAGTGCTATCAGGCCTTCAGCCTGGCGCGCGAGCCACAATTGCCCGCTCTGCCGCTGCAATACGCTGACTACGCAATCTGGCAGCGACGCTGGCTGGAAGCCGGCGAGGGCGAGCGGCAACTCGAGTACTGGCGCCAGCAACTCGGTGAAGAACAGCCGCTGCTGGAAGTGGCGCCGGACTACGCCCGGCCCCTGACGCAAAGTTTTGCAGGGCAGACCCTGAGTTTCGATTTTGGCGCGCAGTTGTCCCTGCAACTCAACGCCTTTGCCCGCAGCCAGGGCATCAGTCTGTTCATGCTGGTGCTGGCGGGGTTCTCGCTGTTCCTCTCGCGCCACGCGGGGCAGCGCGACATCCGTGTTGGCGTGCCGAATGCCAACCGTGGCCGCGCCGAAGTCGAAGGGCTGATCGGTTTCTTCGTCAACACCCAGGTGCTGCGTTGCGAAGTGGATGAGCGCGGCAGCTTCGCCGACTTGCTGGCGCGGGTGCGCGAAGCGGCGTTCGGTGCCCAGGCGCATCAGGAGTTGCCGTTCGAGCAACTGGTGGACGAACTGGTCGCCGAGCGCACCCTCGGTCACAACCCGCTGTTCCAGGCCAAGTTCAACCAGAACGTCGGCATGCAGAAGCAACGCTCGATGACGCTACCGGGGCTGAGCGTGGCGGAATACCCGCTGGACAAGGACGGCACCCACTTCGATCTGGCGCTGGACATCACCGATGACGGCACCTTGATTCACGGGCAGATGACTTATGCCAGCGACCTCTATCGTCCAGAGACTGTTGCCGGTTTTGTGCCGGCCTTGCTCGGCCTGTTCAGTGAGTTGCTGGAAGCGCCGCAAGCGCCGTTGCACAGCGTCGCCCCGTTGGCGCCAGCGGTGCTTGCTGCACCCGGCGAACCGGCGCTGTCGGTGTTGCACCTGTGGGATCGACAAGTCGCGCAGCAGCCCGAGGCCCTGGCTGCGCGTGACCTGCATCAGAGCATGAGTTTTCAGGCGCTGGATCAGGCGGCCAATCGTCTGGCCCATCATCTGCTGGCGCAGGGGCTGAACATCGGCGAGCCGGTGGCGGTGTTGATGGAGCGTTCGCTGGACTGGCTGACCTGCGTGCTGGCGATCTTCAAGGCCGGCGCGGTGTACATGCCGCTTGACGTCAAGGCGCCGAACGCGCGGCTGCAGCAGATGCTCGGCAGTGCCGGGGCGCGGCTGCTGCTGTGCGCTGAAGGGGATGCGCGGGTGTCCGCATTGGCGGTGGATGGATGTCAGGGGCTCGCTTATGCACCCACGCAATGGCAGGCGATGGCGGACGTCAGCCCGGCCGTGAGCCTGTTCGCGCAGTCACCGGCCTATGTGATCCACACCTCCGGTTCCACCGGGCAACCCAAGGGTGTGCTGGTCAGCCACGGGGCGCTGGGCAGTTACGTGCGCGGTGTGCTGGAACGCCTGGCACCGACGCCGGACAGCAGCATGGCGCTGGTCTCGACCATCGCCGCCGACCTGGGCTTTACCGTGCTGTTCGGCGCGTTGTGTTCCGGGCGCCTGTTGCACGTGTTGCCGGAAGAACTGGGTTTCGACCCGGACCGGTTTGCCGAATACATGGCCACTCACCGCGTGGGCATGCTGAAAATCGTC
This sequence comes from Pseudomonas monsensis, assembly GCF_014268495.2. NCBI lineage: Bacteria > Pseudomonadati > Pseudomonadota > Gammaproteobacteria > Pseudomonadales > Pseudomonadaceae > Pseudomonas > Pseudomonas monsensis. The sequence continues at coordinate 2,365,419 of NZ_CP077087.1, forward strand.
CCGGGGCATCTGGCCGCACTGTTACAAGCTGCCCGGGCCGCCGATGTGTTGCCGCAACACGCGTTGATCGTCGGCGGCGAAGCCTGCTCGCCAGCTCTGGTGGAGCGCGTGCGTCAGCTCAAACCGGGCTGCCGCGTGATCAACCACTACGGGCCGAGTGAAACCACGGTCGGTGTGTTGACCCACGAAGTTGGCGAACTGGCGGCCGATGCGCGCTGTGTTCCGGTTGGCACGGCGCTGACGGGCGCGCAGGTTTACGTGCTCGACGATGTGCTCAACAGCGTCGCTGATCAGGTGGCCGGCGAGTTGTACATCGGTGGTGACAGCGTGGCGCAGGGCTATCTGAACCAGCCCGGATTGACCGCCGAACGCTTCCTGCCCGATCCGTTCGGCGCGCCGGGTTCGCGGGTATACCGCAGCGGCGACCGCGTGCGGCGTAATCGTCAACAGGCCATGGAATTCATCGGCCGCACCGACGATCAGGTCAAGGTGCGCGGTTATCGCGTGGAACCGGCGGAAGTCGCGCGGGTGCTGCTCGGCCTCGACGGCGTCAGTGAGGCTGCGGTGTTGGCATTGGCTCTGGATGATGACCCGGCGCGGCTGCAACTGCTGGCGTGGTGTGTGCCGGTGGCGGGTGTGAGCCTGCAGGCGCAGGGGCTGCGCGAGCAATTGCAGGCGTGCCTGCCGGAGTACATGGTGCCGGCGCAGATTGTGCTGCTGGCGCAACTGCCGCTGACCGCCAACGGCAAACTCGACAAGCGCGCCTTGCCGGTGCCGGGGCTGGTCACGCAGCAGTTCGTCGCGCCGGTGGGTGAGGTCGAGGAGAAGCTGGCGGCGATCTGGGCCGAGGTGCTCAAGCTGGAGCGCGTGGGCAGCAGCGACAACTTCTTCGAACTGGGCGGTGATTCGATCCTCAGTCTGCAAATCATTGCCCGGGCCAAACGCCAGGGTATCAAGCTGAGCCCCAAGCAACTGTTCGAAAAACAGACCATTGGCCAATTGGCCGCGGTGGCCAGACTGATTGAAGCGAAACCCGCTACGACTGCGGCGCCGGCAGCGCGCGGGCCATTGCCGTTGTTGCCGATTCAGGCGCGGTTCTTCGAGACGGAGATTGCCCGGCGTCAGCACTGGAACCAGTCGGTGATGTTGCAGCCGACCACGCCGCTCGACGCCACGCATCTGCGCACAGCACTGGCGGCACTGGTCGAACAGCACGATGGGTTGGCGCTGAATTTCCAGCTGTCGGGCGATACCTGGCAGGCATTACCGCAGAGCCAGCGCGATCCTGAATTGCTGTGGGTGCGCGAGCTGGACAGTCTGGCGTCGTTGCCGGCACTCGCCGACGAAGCCCAGCGCAGCCTGGATCTGCAACTGGGGCGCTTGCTGCGCGCGGTCCTGGTGAACCTGCCGAACGCTGAACAACGTCTGTTGCTGGTCATCCATCACCTGGTGGTGGATGGCGTGTCGTGGCGCATTCTGCTGGAAGATCTGCAGCACGCTTACGCCGCGTTGGCGGCGGGCACGCCGCTGGTCTTGCCGGGTAAAAGCAGCTCGCTGCACAGCTGGGCCGAGCATCTGCACCGTTACGGGCAGAGCGAGGCGTTGGCTGCTGAAGGTGCCTGGTGGCGCCAGACCCTGGAGGCGAGCGACGCAACGCTGCCGCGAGACTTCCTGCAAGAGCACCAGACGCGTGCGCAAGCGGCCCGGGCCAGCTCGCGCCTGAGTCAGGCACTGACCCACAAGCTGCTGAAAGTGGCGCCGGCGGCGTATCGCACGCAGATCAACGACCTGCTGCTGACCGCACTGGCGCGGGTATTGTGCGACTGGAGCGAGCAGCCTTCGGTATTGGTGCAGCTTGAAGGACACGGTCGCGAAGACCTGTTCGACGATGTTGATCTGAGCCGCACGGTCGGCTGGTTCAGCAGCCTGTTCCCGGTACGCCTGACACCTGAGGCGACGCCCGGTGCGTCCCTGTGCGCAATCAAGGAACAACTGCGTGCGGTGCCGGGCAAAGGCATCGGATATGGCGTGCTGCGTTACCTGAGCCGTTGCGCCGAGTTGCAGGCATTGCCTGAGCCGCGTGTGACCTTCAACTATCTTGGCCAGTTCGACGGCGCGTTCAACACCGAAGAAGGCGCATTGTTCGTGCCGAGTGGTGAAAGCACCGGCGCCAATCAGGACGCGGCGGCACCGTTGGGTAACTGGCTGAGCGTTGACGGTCAGGTCTACGGCGGTGAGCTGGAATTGACCTGGACCTTCGGCACCGGCATGTATCGCGCAGAAACCATTGAGGCGCTGGCCGAGGCCTATCGTCGCGAGCTGGAACGTTTGATCGAACATTGCTGCGACAGTGGCGAGGCCGCTGTCACGCCGTCGGACTTCAGCCTGGCAACGCTGACTCAGGCACAACTGTCGGCACTGCCGATCCCGGCCCGCGACATCGTCGATCTGTATCCGTTGTCGCCGATGCAGCAGGGCATTCTGTTCCACAGCGTCAACGATCCGGACAGTCCGGCGTACACCAACCAATTGCGCGTCGATGTGCAGCATCTCGACGCCGAGCGCTTCCGTCAGGCCTGGCAGCACACCGTTGATGCCCATGAAATCCTGCGTACGGCTTTTGTCTGGCCACAGGATGCCGCCGCTGCGGTGCAAGTGGTGCGTCAAACTGCGCAGATGCCATGGAGCACACAGGACTGGCGCGGTCGTGCTGACCTTGGCACAGCGCTGGATCAACTGGCCGGCGACGACCTCGCCAGCGGGTTCGACCTGACCGGGGCGCCGCTGTTGCGGGTGACGCTGGTGCGCACGGACGAGGCCACGCATCACCTGATCTACACCTGCCATCACATCCTCATGGACGGCTGGAGCACTTCGCAGTTGTTCGGCGAAGTGTTGCAACGCTACGCCGGTATGACCCCGGCCGTGTCACAGGGACGCTATCGCGATTACATCGAATGGCTCGGCCAGCGCGATCAGCAGGCCAGTCGCGAATTCTGGACGGCGGCACTGGCCGATCTCGACGAGCCGACACGTCTGGCCAGTGCCGTGGCGGGCGGGCAAGCGCTTGCCGCAGGTTATACCGATCACGAGCACGTCTTCAGCGAGGCGTTGACGGCGGACCTCAACCGTTTCGCCCGCGAGCAGAAAGTCACCCTCAACACCCTGGTGCAAGCGGCGTGGCTGGTGCTGTTGCAGCGTTACACCGGGCAGGTCAACGTCGCCTTCGGCGCCACGGTGGCCGGACGTCCGACCGACTTGCCGGGCGTCGAACAACAGATCGGTCTGTTCATCAACACCTTGCCGGTGGTGGCGGCGCCGTCCGCAGAGATCGTCGTCAGCCAGTGGCTGCAACAGGTGCAGGGCCTCAATCTGGCGCTGCGCGAGCATGAGCACACCCCGCTTTACGACATTCAGCGTTGGGCCGGTGTGGGTAACGGGGCGCTGTTCGACAGCATCCTGGTGTTCGAAAACTACCCGATGGCCGAAGCCCTGCAACAGGGCCCGGCTACCGGTTTGACGTTCTCGGCGATCCGTCGTCAGGAACAGACCAACTACCCGTTGACGCTGGTGGCGGTCACCGGGCGTGAGCTGAGCCTGGGCATCAGTTACGACCGGGCCGGTTTCGCTGCGACGACGATCAACGCGTTGAGCGCGCAACTGGAAAGCCTGCTGACGCAGTTCCTCGCCGATGCCACCCAGCCGCTGGGTGCGCTGCACCTGCTGGCAGCGCCGCAACGCGAAGCAGCGATCGAATGGGGCAAGGCCGCCGCCACGGCGCCAGATGCGCGCACGGTGCTGGAACACATTGCCGCGCAGGTGCAGCGCCAGCCACACGCGCAGGCTGTGGTGTTTGCCGAGCAACACATCGACTACCAGAGCCTCGATACCCGGGCCAATCGACTGGCGCACAAGCTGCAAGCGTTGGGCGTGGGGCCGGAAGTTCGCGTGGGCGTGTGCATGCGTCGTACACCGGACATGCTCGTCGGCCTGTTGGCAATCCTCAAGGCCGGTGGCGCCTATGTACCACTCGACCCGGATTACCCGCAGGAGCGTTTGCTGCACATGCTCGACGACAGCCGCGCCGCCGTGCTGCTTACCGAGCCGGCCGCACTGGCGCTGCTGCCTGAAACCTTGAGCGCGCAGGTGCTGTTGGTGGAAGAGGGTGCACTGGATGCGCTCCCGGCTACCGCACCGCTGGCGAATGTCACCGCGCAGAATCTGGCGTACGTCATCTACACCTCCGGCTCCACCGGCAAACCGAAAGGCGTGGCCATTACCCACGGCAACCTGTCGGCGTTGATTCAGTGGTCGGCCGGGGTCTATCGCGCAGAGCAACTGCGTGGCGTGCTGGCGTCGACGTCGATCTGCTTTGACCTGTCGGTCTGGGAAATCTTCGTCACCCTGGCCTGCGGGGGGTGCCTGGTGCTGGCGGACAACGCGCTGGCGCTGGCCGAGCTGCCGGCGCGCGAACAGGTCACGCTGATCAACACCGTGCCGTCGGCGATTGCCGCGCTGCAACGGGCCGGGCAGATTCCGCGGTCGGTGGCGACCATCAATCTGGCGGGCGAACCGCTCAAGCAAAGTCTGGTGGACAGTTTGTACGCGAGCACGTCGGTGCAACAGGTCTATGACCTCTACGGGCCTTCGGAAGACACCACCTATTCGACCTTCACCCTGCGCACGCCGCACGGGCAGGCGAACATCGGTCGGCCGCTGCAAAACACCGTGGCCTATCTGCTCGACACTCAACTGCAAGTACTGCCGGCAGGTGTGCCGGCCGAGCTGTACCTGGGCGGTGCCGGGGTGACCCGTGGCTACCTGATGCGCGCCGCGCTGACCGCCGAACGCTTTGTGCCGAACCCGTATGCCAGCAACGGCGAACGGCTGTACCGCACCGGCGATCTGGTGCGCCAGGGCAGTGACGACAACATCGAGTACATCGGCCGCGCCGACCATCAGGTGAAAATTCGCGGCTTCCGTATCGAACTCAGCGAAATCGAAGCGCGCTTGCTGGAGCAGAGCGAAGTCCGTGAGGCCGTGGTGCTCGCCCAGGACGGTGCCGCCGGCAAACACCTGCATGCCTACGTCGTCGCGGCGCAGGCGGTGGCCGGGCAACCGGCCTTGGCCGAACGCCTGCGCAGCGCACTCGCCGCGTGCTTGCCGGCGCACATGGTGCCGGGGCACTTGCACCTGATCGACGCCGTCCCGCTGACCCCCAACGGCAAGCTCGATCGCAAGGCGCTGATGGCGCTGGGTGACAGCCCGACACAGCAGCACTATCAGGCGCCGCAGAGCGATCTGCAGTGGGACGTGGCGGCGGTCTGGCAGGAGGTGCTGGAGGTCGAGCGCGTGGGCCTCGCGGACAACTTCTTCCAGCTCGGCGGGCACTCGTTGCTGGCCACACTGGTGGTCACCCGGATCAAGGAACGTCTGGGCGACAAGGTGCCGCTCAAGGAACTGTTCGAAACCGACACCCTCAAGGCGTTCTGTGCGCGGATCGAGGCCTTGCGCGTCGAAATGTCGCCCGTTCAGGATGAATTGGCTAAATCCCTGGAGGCCCTCAAACGTCTATCCCTCGATGATCTGGAAAAACTGATTTCTTGAGAGGGAAAAACGCGTGCAAGAGTTAATCGAGTCGGTAGGACAACTTTCGGCTAAGCAAAGAAAGGCTCTGGCGGTTCTGCTCAAGCAGAAAGGCGTCAACCTCTTTGACATTGCCCCGGTTTTCAAGCGCACGGCTGAAGAGCCGTTGCTGCTGTCCTATGCTCAGCAGCGCCAGTGGTTCCTCTGGCAGTGGGCGCCGCACAGCGCCGCCTACAACATTCCGACGGCCCTGCGTTTGCAGGGCCCGCTGGATGTCAGCGCGCTGGAGCGCAGCGTCCAGGCGCTGATCGAACGACACGAAACCTTGCGCACGGTGTTCACTCAGGAAACCGGGCAACCGTTGCAAGTGGTCCTGCCGGCAGGACCCTTTGCACTGGAGATCCATCAGCCGGGCGCTGAGCTGGCCAACGACCCGGATGCCTCGATCCAGGCGTTCGTGCAGACCCAGAGCCAGCAAACCTTCGACCTGGAGCACGGCCCGCTGTTGCGCGCAGCCTTGCTGCAAGTCACCCCGAATGAGCATGTGCTGGTGCTGACCCTGCACCACATCGTCTCCGATGGCTGGTCGCTGCAAGTGATGATCGAGGAACTGGTGCAGCTCTATGCCGGTTTCAACCTCGGTCACGACGCCGGCCTGCCGGCCTTGCCGATTCAATATGCCGACTACGCCCTGTGGCAACGGCAGTGGATGGAGGCCGGTGAGCAGGCGCGGCAACTGGCCTACTGGCAAGACAAGCTCGGCGGCGAGCAACCGGTGCTGGAACTGCCGATGGATCGTCCGCGCTCGATCGAGCAAAGCTTTGCCGGCGCCAGCCACAACCTGATTCTCGACCCGGCGCTGAGCAACGCGCTCAAAGCCTTCGCCCGACAAGAGAACGTCACCCTGTTCGTGGTCTTGCTGGCTTCGTTCCAGGCCTTGTTGCACCGTTACAGCGGTCAGGCCGACATCCGGGTCGGCGTGCCGAGTGCCAACCGAGGCCGGGTCGAGATCGAGCGGCTGATCGGCTTCTTCGTCAACACTCAGGTGCTCAAGGCCGACATTGACGGGCAGATGCCCTTTGTCGAATTGCTGCGTCAGGTCAAACAGACCGCGCAGGAAGCGCAGGCCCATCAGGACTTGCCGTTCGAGCAATTGGTCGAAGCGCTGGAGCCGGGCCGCAGCCTCAGTCACAGCCCGTTGTTCCAGGTGATGTTCAACCACCAGGCCGAACGCCGCGCCAGCGTCGAAACCCGCCTCAACGGCTTGAACATCGAGCCGCTGGAATGGCAGAGCCAGACCGCGCAGTTCGACCTGACCCTGAACACCACCGAACAGGCGCACGGCATCGAAGCGGTGCTCAAGTACGCCACCGATCTGTTCGACGCGGCGACCATCGAGCGTCTGGCGCAACACTGGACTGCGCTGTTGCAGGCCATTGTCGCCGAACCGAACCAGCGCATTGGCCAGCTACCGATGCTCGATGCCGGCCAGCAGCAACAGTTGCTCGCGCAGTGGAACCCGGTGCGGGTCGCGCAAACGCCCGAACAGTGCATCCATCAAGCCATCGAAGCGCAGGCCGAGCGTCATCCTGACGGGATCGCCGTGACCTTCGCCGGGCAATGCCTGACCTACGCCGAACTCAATCGCCGCGCCAACCAGTGGGCGCATGCGTTGCTCGCCCGTGGCGTAGGCCCGGACGTGCGCGTGGGGGTCGCCGTCGAGCGTTCGCTGGACATGATCGTGGCCATCCTCGCGGTGTTGAAGGCCGGTGGCGCGTATGTGCCGCTCGACCCGGGCTATCCCGACGACCGTCTGACCTACATGATCGAAGACAGCGGCATCGAGTTGCTGCTGACCCAGGGTCACCTGCTGGCGCAATTGCCGGTGCCGCCGGGCCTGGCGTGCCTCGATCTGCATCAAGCGCCAGCCTCTGGCAACGACGTCAACCCGCGGTGCCTGACCACGCCGGACAATCTGGCCTACGTGATTTACACCTCCGGCTCCACCGGCAAACCGAAGGGCGCGTTGCTGCCGCACAGCAACGTCATGCGCCTGTTCAGCGCCACCGAACAGTGGTTCGATTTTGGTCCGCAGGACAGCTGGACGCTGTTCCATTCCTACGCCTTCGACTTCTCGGTGTGGGAGATTTTCGGTGCGCTGCTTTACGGCGGCAAACTGGTGGTGGTGCCCCACGATGTCAGCCGTTCCCCGGAGGATTTCTACACCCTGCTGTGCGATGAAAACGTCACCGTGCTGAACCAGACACCGTCGGCGTTCAAGCCATTGATGCAGGTGGCCAGCGAGTCGCCGCGCAACAACGCCTTGCGCTACGTGGTGTTCGGCGGCGAGGCCCTGGAAGTGCAGAGCCTGCGCCCGTGGTTCGAACGCTTCGGCGACCGCGCGCCAACGCTGATCAACATGTACGGCATCACCGAAACCACCGTGCACGTGACCTACCGGCCGTTGTCGCTGGCCGACTTGCAGCAGAACCACAGCAGCCCCATCGGCGAGCCGATTGTCGACCTGTCGTGGTACTTGCTCGACAACGCGCTGAACCTGGTGCCGCAAGGCTGCATCGGTGAGTTGTACATCGCCGGTGCCGGTCTGGCCCGGGGTTACCTGAATCAGGCCGGCATGACCGCGACGCGATTCGTTCCCGATCCATTCAATCCGCAGGCGGGCGAGCGTCTCTATCGCACGGGCGACCTGGCGCGTCTGCGCGGTGACGGTGTGATCGAATACATCGGCCGTATCGACCATCAAGTGAAAATCCGTGGCTTCCGAATCGAGCTGGGGGAAATCGAAGCGCAACTGCTCCAACACCCCGACGTGCGCGAAGCGGTGGTGCTCGCGGTCGATGGCCTCAGCGGCCAGCAACTGGCGACCTGGATCGTCGGCAACGAAGTGCTGGACGCTGAAGGCCAGGCTGCGCTGCGCGATTCGATCAAGGCGCATCTGCGGGAATCCCTGCCGGATTACATGGTGCCGGTCAGTTGGGCGTTCCTTGAGCGCCTGCCGCTGACCGCTAACGGCAAGCTGGATCGCAAGCAACTGCCGCAGCCAGACGTTGCTCAGGTGCAGGAAGCCTACGCGGCACCACGCAACGAACTGGAACAGCGTCTGACCGAGATCTGGCAGGACGTGTTGAAGGTCGAGCGGGTTGGTCTCAACGACAACTTCTTCGAGCTCGGTGGTGATTCGATCATTTCCATTCAGGTGGTCAGCCGCGCCCGTCAGGCGGGTATTCGCTTCACTCCCAAAGACATCTTCCAGCACCAGACCGTGCAGCGTCTGGCCACCGTCGCGCAACAGAGCGACGCGGTGCAGATGCAACAGGGCGATGTGCTCGGTGAGGCGCTGCTGACACCGATCCAGCATTACTTTTTCAACAGTGACATCCCGGCGCGGCATCACTGGAACCAGTCGATCCTGCTGACCCCGGCCCACGCGCTGCAAGCGGCAGCGCTGGAGCAGGCGTTGCAGCATCTGCAGCGGCACCATGACGCTTTGCGTCTGCGTTATCGCCAGGCAGGCAATGGCTGGCAGCAAACGCATGCGCCGGCGGAACAGGCGCACGCCTTGCTGCGCACCTTTGTGCTGGACGACAGTGCGGCATTGCCGGCGCTGTGCCTGGACTTGCAACGCAGCCTCGATCTGCACGACGGCCCGCTGATACGCGCAGCGCTGGTCGAGTTGCCGGACGCCAGTCAGCGCCTGCTGCTGGTGATCCATCACCTGGTGGTCGATGGCGTGTCGTGGCGGATCCTGCTGGAAGATCTGCAAAGTGCCTATCAACAGCTGAGCCGCGGGCAAGCCGTGAGCCTGCCGGCCAAGACCAGTGCGTTCAAGGCGTGGGGCCAGCGTCTGCAGGAGCATGCCCGCAGTGGCGAGCTGGAAAGCGAGCTGGATTACTGGCGTGGCCAGTTGCGCGACGTGTCGGTCGAACTGCCGCTGGATAATCCGCAGGGCCAGTTGAGCAACCGGTTCGAGCGCAGCGTCGATACGCGTCTGGACGCCGAACGCACCCGTCAGCTGTTGCAGCAGGCGCCGGCGGTCTACCGCACCCAGGTCAACGATCTGCTGCTCACGGCGCTGGCCCGGGTGTTGTGTCAGTGGACGAACACTGACAGCGCGCTGGTCCAGCTCGAAGGTCACGGTCGTGAAGACCTGTTCGACGACGTCGACCTGAGCCGCACGGTCGGCTGGTTCACCAGCATGTTCCCGGTACGTCTGATGCCCGGCGCCAGTCTCGAAGCGTCGATCAAAGGCATCAAGGAGCAACTGCGCGCGATCCCGAACAAAGGCCTCGGCTACGGCTTGCTGCGGCATCTGGGCAGCGCCGAGGCGCAAGCTGCACTGAGCGATCTGGCGCAACCGAAGGTGACGTTCAACTACCTTGGCCAGTTCGACAACAACTTCGACGCCGACGCCCTGTGGGTGCCGGCCACTGAAGACAAGGGCGCCGGCCAGGACGAAAACGCGCCGATGGCCAACTGGCTGACCATCGACGGCCGGGTCTATCAGGGCCAGTTGAGCCTGACCTGGACCTACAGCGGCGATGTTTTCGAAGCGGCGACTATCAATGCCTTGGCCCGCGCCTATGAAGTGGCGCTGGGCGAGTTGATCGACCATTGCCTGAGCCATCCGAGCGGTGCCTTGACGCCGTCCGATGTGCCGTTGGCCGGATTGTCGCAGGCGCATCTGGACAGCTTGCCGATCACCGCCCAGCGCATCGAGGACATCTATCCGCTGGCGCCCATGCAGCAGGGCATTCTGTTCCACAGCCTGTACGACGCCGATGCCAGCGCCTATGTCTATCAAATGCTGCTGGACATCGACGGGCTCGACGTGGCGCGCTTCCAGCAAGCCTGGCAGCGGGTGGTGGATCGTCATGAAGTGCTGCGCGCCGGTTTTATTTGGGGCCGCGATGGCCTCGATGCGCCGCTGCAAGTGATCAATCGCCAGTTGACCCTGGAAATGCCGGAAGTCGATGTGCGCGGGGTGGCGGATCTGCCGGCCGTGCTCGAAGCGCGGGCGCAGGCTGACCGCGAACGCGGCTTCGATCTGCAGAATCCGCCGTTGCTGCGCCTGTGCCTGTTGCGCACGGCGGATGATCGCCATCGGCTGATTTTTACCTGCCACCACATTCTCATGGATGGCTGGAGCAACTCGCGGATGTTCGGCGAGGTGTTGCAGGATTACGCCGGCCACCCGGTGCCGGGCGCGCAGGGTCGTTACCGCGACTTCCTGGTCTGGCTGCAAGGTCAGGACAAAGCCGCCGCCCAGGATTTCTGGCGCGGACAACTGGCCGCTTTGCACGAGCCGACGCGACTGGCTTCGGCCTGCCACGGGGCGACGGTGCCGGGCCCCGGCAAACAGATGCATCGCCTGCATTTCGATGCAGCGTTCACCCAGCGCCTGAATGCCTTCTCCCGTCAGCAACAAGTGACCCTGAACAGTCTGGTGCAAGCTGCGTGGCTGCTGGTGTTGCAGCGTTACACCGGGCAGGCCACGGTGGCCTTCGGCGCGACCGTGTCGGGGCGGCCGGTGGATTTGCCAGGCATCGAGCAGCAATTGGGGCTGTTCATCAACACCTTGCCGGTGATCGCCAGCCCGCAGGCGACGGTCAGCGTCGGCGACTGGGTGCGCAGCGTGCAGGACAAGAACCTGCTGCTGCGGGACTACGAGCAGACCCCGCTGCAGGACATTCAGCGTCTGGCCGAACTGAGCGGCGAAGCACTGTTCGACACCTTGCTGGTGTTCGAGAACTATCCGGTGTCCGAAGCACTGGAAGCCAATCCGGGCGGGCTGCGTTTCGCCGGTCTGGAACACCGCGAGCAAACCAACTACGGCCTGACCCTGATCGCCGGGGCCAGTGACGTGTTGAATCTGGACTTCAACTACCTCACCGAACACTTCGCCGAGCGCAGCGTGCTGGGCCTGGCTGCGCATCTGCAGGAAGTGCTGCGCCAGTTCCTTGAGGCGCCGCAGCGGTGCCTGGGTGAGATTGGCCTGTTGCCGCTGGCCGAGCGTCAGACCCTGGCGCAGTGGAACGACCACCACGCGGCCTATCCGGCTGAACGCCTGATTGCGCAGGGCTTCGAAGCGCGGGTCGCAGCGCATCCGCAAGCGCAGGCCCTGAGTCACGCTGGCTTCGCCCTGAGCTATGCCGAACTCAACCGACGGGCCAACCAGTTGGCCCGTCATCTGCTGGCGCTTGGGGTCGGCCCGGAAATCCGCGTGGGCGTGGCGATGCCGCGTTCGGCGGAACTGGTGATCGCGTTGATGGCGGTGCTCAAGGCTGGTGGCACCTATGTGCCGCTGGATCCGGACTACCCGGCCGACCGCGTGGCTTACATGCTCGACGACAGTCAGGCAAAAGTCTTGCTGACGCAGCAGTCGCTGCTGGCGCAATTGCCGCAGACCGATGCCGAAGTGGTGCTGGTCGAGGCGGGCGGACAGGCGTTTGCCGCGCAGCCTGCGGACAATCTGCCGGCGCAGGGCGATTCGGCGAATCTGGCCTACGTGATCTACACCTCCGGCTCCACCGGCAAACCGAAAGGCGTGGCCATTGCCCATCGCAACGTGCAGGCGCTGATTCACTGGTCCGCCGAGGTCTACAGCGAAGAAGACCTGCAAGGCGTGCTGGCCTCGACGTCGGTGTGCTTCGACCTGTCGGTGTGGGAGATTTTCGTCACCCTCGCGCGCGGCGGTTCGCTCGTCATGGCGCGCAACGCCCTGGAGCTGCCGGACTTGCCGGAGCGCGATCAGGTGCGCCTGATCAACACCGTGCCGTCGGCCATCGCTGCGCTGCAACGCATCGGGCAGATTCCCCAAGGCGTGCGCATCATCAACCTCGCTGGCGAGCCGTTGAAGCAGAGCCTGGTCGATACCCTCTACCGTGAAACGTCGGTGGCTCACGTCTACGACCTGTATGGGCCATCGGAAGACACCACCTATTCGACCTGGACCCGCCGCGAACCCGGTGGTCAGGCGAACATCGGCCGGCCGCTGGTCAACACCACGGCGTATATGCTCGACGGCCAGTTGCAGGAGGCGCCGATTGGCGTGGCGGCCGAGCTGTATCTGGCCGGGGATGGCATCACCCGTGGCTACCTGTTCCGTCCGGGCCTGACCGCCGAACGCTTCGTGCCCAACCCGCTGTCGAACACCGGCGAACGCATGTACCGCACCGGCGACCTGACCCGTTTCGGCGATGACGGCCGCATCGAATACGTCGGGCGTATCGACCATCAGGTCAAGGTGCGCGGTTTCCGCATCGAGCTGGGTGAAATCGAAGCGCGTCTGCTGGCGCAGGACAGCGTGCGCGAAGGCGTGGTGCTGGCGGTGGATGGCCAGAGCGGTCAGCAACTGGTGGCGTATGTGGTGCCGAACGACAGCAGCCTGAGCCTTGAGGAGCAGGACGCGCTGAGCGAAACGCTACAGACTGCGCTGAAGACGCAACTGCCGGATTACATGGTGCCGGCGCAGTGGCTGTTTCTCGAACAGTTGCCGCTGACCCCCAACGGCAAACTTGATCGCAAGGCCCTGCCGGCACCGGATGCCAGTCAGTCGCAGCGCGATTACGTGGCGCCGTCGACGCCGCTGGAGCAACAACTGGCAGAGGTCTGGCAGGACATTCTGAAGATTGAGCGCGTCGGCGTGACCGACAACTTCTTCGCCCTGGGCGGCGACTCGATCATCTCGATTCAACTGGTCAGCCGTGCGCGTCAGCAGGGGATCCGTTTCACCCCCAAAGACCTGTTCCAGCAGCAGACCGTGCAGAAACTCGCCGCTGTGGTTACGCTCGATTCGTCGACCGACGAGGCGCCGGCGGATTATCCGCTGGCTCAACTGGATCAGGCGCAACTCGATGCGCTGCCGGTGCCGGCGGACATGATCGAAGACGTTTACCCGCTGTCGCCGATGCAGGAAGGCATGCTCTTCCACACGCTGTCGGATAACGGCAGCAGCCTTTACGTGCAACAGGTCAGCCTGCCGATCACGGGCCTGGACGTGGAGCGCTTCCGCCAGGCGTGGGAGTTCGTCATCGTCCGTCAGGCGATTCTGCGCACCAGTTTCCATTGGCAGGATGGCCTGAGCAAACCGTTGCAGGTGGTGCATCGTCATGCGCCGTTGCAGATGCAGGTGCTCGACTGGCGTGAGCGCGAAACCAGTGAAGAACTGATTGCCGAGTTTGCCAGCGCTGACCGTGCGCTCGGTTTCAATCTGGCCGACGCTCGTTTGCAACGTGTTACCCTGTTGCGCCTGAGCGACGATCAGTACCAGATGATCTGGACCAGCCACCACATTCTGATGGACGGCTGGAGCAGTTCGCGGCTGTTCGGCGAAGTCCTGCAGTATTACGCCAAGGGCGAGATCATCGGCGAGAACGGTCGTTACCGCGACTTCATCGCCTGGCTGCAGGCGCAGGATCAGGACGCTCAGGAGCTGTTCTGGAAGGCGCGTCTGGCGGAGGTCAACGAGCCGACGGCGCTTAGCCAGGCGATGCATCCGCGCCACAGCGCCGATGTCGCCGGTCACGATGCGATCTACTCCAACTGGGACAAAACGCAAACCGCGGATCTGTTGCAGTTCTGCCGCGACCTGCGCATCACCCCCAACACCTTGATTCAAGGTGCATGGTTGCTGCTGTTGCAGCGTTACACCGGACAGCAGACGGTGACTTTTGGCGCCACGGTGTCGGGCCGTCCGGAAGGTCTGGCGAATGTCGGCAACATGCTCGGCCTGTTCATCAACACCTTGCCGATCATTCAAACGCCGCGTGCGGATCAGCGCCTGGCCGACTGGCTCGGCGAAGTGCAGGCCTACAACCTCGACATTCGTGATTATTCCCAGGCGCCACTGGCCGATGTGCAGCGCTGGTCCAACCTCGGTGGGCAGGCGCTGTTCGACAGCATCGTGGTGTTCGAAAACTTCCCGATCGACGATCGCTTGCAGGAAGAAAACGACACCGACCTGACCTTCGGCAAATCCATCGGCCACGGCGTGACCAACGTGCCGATGGACCTGGCGGTGATGCTCGGTGACGAGTTGTCGATCGAATACCTGTACCTGCGCAGCCACTTCAGCGCCGAGGCGGTGGTCGGTATTCGCCAGACCATGGAAAACACCCTCGCCGCGATGCTGGCGGCGCCGTACGAACGCCTCGGCAATCTGCAGCGTCTGAGCAGCGAACAATGGCACGCCGCGCAGGCCTGGAGCGCCGAACCGGTGCACAGCCATCAAGCGGCGCTGTTGCCGGAACTGATCAGCCGTCACGCGCAACAACAGCCACAGGCTATTGCTCTGCAGTGCGCGGGGATGAGCCTGAGCTACGCCGAACTCGAACTGCGTGCCAACCGTCTGGCGCATTGCCTGATCGAACACGGCGCGGGGCCGGAGGTGGTGATCGGCGTGGCCTTGCCGCGGTCGCTGGAGATGGTGGTGAGCTTCCTCGCCGTGCTCAAGAGCGGTGCCGCCTACGTGCCGCTGGACATTGAGTATCCGCCGGAGCGTCTGGCGTACATGATCGAAGATTCGGGCATGGCGCTGTTGCTGACCCAAAGCAGCCTGCGGGCCACGTTGCCGGCGCCGCAGGGCCTGCTGCGCCTGGAAGTCGATCACCTCGACGAAAGCCGCTATGCCGACTATGCCCCTGACTGCCGCGTTCACGAGCAAAGCCTGGCGTATCTGGTCTACACCTCCGGTTCGACCGGGCGACCAAAAGGCGTCGCGGTGACCCAAGGTCCGCTGAGCATGCACTGTCAGGCGATTGCCGAGCTGTACGAAATGGACGCCCGCAGTTGCGAGCTGCACTTTATGTCGTTCGCCTTCGACGGTGCCCATGAACGCTGGCTGAGCTCCCTGTACAGCGGCGGTCGTCTGGTGATTCGCGACGGTTGCCTGTGGACGCCAGAGCAGACTTATCAGGCGCTGCACGAGTACGGCATCACCATTGCCTGCTTCCCGCCGGCCTACCTCAAACAACTGGCCGAATACGCGGCGGCCAGCGGCATCGCGCCGCCACCGGTGCGCATCTATTGCTTCGGCGGTGACGCGGTGCCGGATCAGACCTTTGAGCAGGTCAAGGCAGCGCTGCGTCCCGAGTCCTTCACCAACGGCTATGGCCCGACCGAAACCGTGGTCACGCCAATGCTCTGGAAAGTCCCGGTCAGCCAGCACTGCGAAGCGGCCTATGCGCCGATCGGCCGTGCCGTGGGCGCGCGTTCGCTGTACGTGCTGGACGAGGATCTGAACCCGTTGCCGCCAGGCCTTGCCGGTGAGTTGTACATCGGTGGTTATGGCGTGGCCCGGGGTTACCACGGGCGTCCCGAGCTGACGGGCGAGCGTTTCGTGCCGAACCCGTTCGCGGCGGGCGAGCGCCTGTATCGCAGCGGCGATCTGGTGCGTTTGCGTGGCGACGGGGTAGTCGATTACGTCGGCCGCATCGACCACCAGGTCAAGGTGCGTGGCTTCCGTATCGAACTCGGCGAAGTCGAGGCCCGCCTGCGCCAATTGCCTGGGGTCAGTGATGCGCTGGTGATTGCTCGCGACAATGCGTCGGGCAAGCAACTGATCGGTTACGTGGTCACTGCGAGCGGCGAGGACATCGGCGATGAACTCAAGGCGGGCCTGCGCACCTCGTTGCCGGAATACATGGTGCCGGCGCAGATCGTCTGCCTCGAGGCTTTCCCGGTGACGCCGAACGGCAAACTCGATCGCAAGGCGCTGCCGGAACCCGAGTTCAAAACCGAAGAATACGTCGCCCCGCGCAACGAGCAGGAAAGCCTGCTCGCGGACATCTGGGCGCAGGTGCTGCAGGTCGAACAAGTGGGCATCAGCGACAACTTCTTCGAACTGGGCGGCGACTCGATCCTGAGCCTGCAGGTGATCTCCCGCGTCAGAAACCACCCGACGTTGCAGATGGATCTCAAGCTGCGCGACCTGATGCGTTATCAGACCATCGCCGGCATTGTCGAGCAGGACGTGGCGAAGGAGGGCACCGCACCACCGCAGGCGGACGTCACGCACGTGGCCGCCGAGGGCTTGTTCAATCTCTTGCCGATTCAGGAGTGGTTTTTTGCCGAAGGCATGGCCGAAGCGCATCACTACAACCAGTCGCTGTTGCTGAGCGCGCGTCAGCCGCTGGACCTCGATGCACTGGAGCAGGCACTGGGCTGGATCGAGCAACATCACGATTCGTTGCGTCTGCGTTTCTCCCACGAAGGCGGGCGCTGGATGCAGCGTTACTGCGACCTCAGTGAACAGGGTGAAGCGTTGCTCTGGCGCCGCGAGGCGGAAAACAGTGAGCAGGTCGAAGCCTTGGCCAACCTTGCCCAGCGCAGCCTGAACCTCGACGACGGGCCGGTCTGGCGGGTGATGCACGTCTCCTTGCCGGATGGCCAGGCGCGCCTGCTGGTGGTGATTCACCACTTGGTGGTCGACACCGTTTCGTGGCGGATTCTGCTCGACGATTTGAAAGTGGCGTACGAGGCGTGCGTGCAGGGGTTGCAGCCGAAATTGCCGATTCGCACCAGCAGTTACCGATCGTTCGCCGAGGCCTTGCAGGCGCAGGCGCCAGTGATTGCCGAGCAGGAACTGGGGTATTGGCTGGAGCAACTGGATCAGCCGGGCGTCGACTTGCCGTGCGACAACCCACGCGGCAAAAACCTCGTGCGTCAGCAGGCGCAGGCGCGGCTCAAACTGTCCCGCGAACACACCGAACAACTGCTCAAACAGGCCCCGGCGGTGTACGGCACGCAGATCAACGACTTGTTGTTGTCGGCGCTCAGCCGTGCGCTGTGCCGCTGGAGCCAACAGCCGTCGGCACTGATTCTGCTCGAAGGGCATGGTCGCGAAGACCTGTTCGAGTCCATCGACCTGAGCCGCAGCCTCGGTTGGTTCACCAGCATGTTCCCGGTGCGGTTGCGTCCGGACAGCGACGACATCGGCCAGTCGATCGTCAATGTGCAGGCACAGTTGGCAGCGGTGCCGCAGAAAGGCATCGGCTATGGCGTGCTGCGGCATCTGGCCGGCGCCGAGGTGTCGCGACAATTGGCCGAGCTGCCGCAAGCGCGGGTCACCTTCAACTACCTGGGGCAGTTCGACCAGAGCTTCGACGAGCAAGCCCTGCTGGTGCCGGCGCTGGAAGAAACCGGTGACAACTACAGCCTCAAGGCCAATCTGGGTAACTGGCTGGAAATTGTCGGCCAGGTCTATGACGGTCAGTTGGCCATGCGCTGCATCTACAGCAGCCAGCGTTATCGCGCCGGCACCATGGATGCCTTGATGAGCGATTACCAGCGTGAGCTGGAGGCGTTGGTCGAACACTGCATGGTACGTGTGGGCTGATCGTCGAACGGTGAGTCATTTCCAAGGGGCGTTGCCAGGGCGCGCCCCTATTTTGCTGATACAAGGATCCTAGCGATGTCGTTACACCCTGATCTGGAAGCCTTTCTCGACCTGGCCCAAGACAGCCAGGACGCCGGCCTGCCGGCCATGCACCAGATGACTCCGAACGAGGCCCGCGCCACCTTCGAACAGACCACGGCGCAACTGCGCTGGGCTGCGCCTGAAGATCTGTCGGTGACGCCGATCGACACGGCGGCCCGAGACGGCGCGCCTTTGGCGTTGCGACTGTATCGGCCGAACGGCGCCGGCACGTCGATGCCGGTGCTGGTGTATTTCCACGGTGGCGGATTTGTCGTCGGCAGCCTCGATTCCCACGACGGTGTGTGCCGCGAGTTTTGCCAGCGCACGCCGTGTGCGGTGTTGTCGGTGGGTTATCGACTGGCCCCGGAGCATCGTTTTCCGACGGCGCTGGAGGATGGCGAAGATGCTTTGTCGTGGCTGGCGGAAAATGCCGTCAGCTTTGGCCTTGATACCTCGCGCGTGGCGTTTGGCGGTGATAGTGCTGGTGCGACCCTGGCCACGGTGCTGGCGATTCAAGCGGTGGTGCAACCGCATACTGTGGCTATCGCGCCGAAGGCACAGTTGTTGTGCTATCCGGTTACTGATGCTTCGCGTACGCACGATTCGCGGTTGTTGTTCAGTGAGGGGTGTCTGTTGGAGAACGATACGCTTGACTGGTTTTATCAGCATTACGCTCGCAGTCCGCAAGACTATCTGGATTGGCGCTTTTCGCCGTTGTTGGCGGAGGATCTGCGCGGGGTGGCGCCGGCGATTGTGTTGTTGGCGGGTTTTGATCCGTTGCTTGATGAGGGGCAGGCTTATGCTGATAAGTTGCGGGGGCAGGGGGTGAGTGTCGAGGTTGAGCATTGTCCGGGGCTGACGCATGATTTGCTGCGGATGGCTTCGGTGATGCCTGATGTTTTGCGGGTGCATGAACGCCTCAGCCGGGCGTTGGCTTTGATGTTGGGGTGATTGGGTATTGGTTGGTTTTTGGGTGAATATCCGTTGCTGCGGTAATGGCTTCTTAGGGGTCCGCCCTTACGGCGGGTCACTTTTTCCAGACGCCGAAAAAGTAACCAAAAAGGCTTGCTCCTACGTGCGGCCCGCTCGCTGGGGCTCGGGGTTCCTTCGCTCCGGGATTGATCCGGGCGCAGCGCCTCCGGTTTGCTTCGCTGCACCTCCTCTCGCTGTGTTTGGCTTCGCCAAACGGTCGCTGCGCTCCCACCCCCGGATCAATCCCTCCACTCAGCCTTCCGATGTCGCCTTACAGATCAAGAGCTGCAGCCGAGCTAACGCTCATCCTGTTGAGTGGTGAAGAGCCACAGCGTGCTCGGCTTTGGATTTGTGGTGGAGCTGCCCCTCACCCCAGCCCTCTCCCGAGGGAGAGGGAGCCGATCTGTGGGCTTTTCAAAGCCTGAGTTCACCGCGGTATCGCACGTCGGCGTAACTCTTCCAAACACCACCGCCAGTCCCCTCTCCCTCTGGGAGAGGGCTAGGGTGAGGGGCTCTTGATCTGGCTTGTAATCTTGCTTTGGCTTTGGCTTTGGCTTTGGCTTTTGATCTTTTGCCCCTTCGGCAGGCCGAGCGGAGGTGTTCATCCGGGGGTTAGGCGCGCAGCGCCGTGCGGCGTAGCCGCATACATCGAGAGGAGGTGCAGCGAAGCAAACCGTAGGCGATGCCCCCGGATGGACACCGTAGCGAGGGAACACTGAGCCTCAGCGAAGTGCCGTACGCCGGGGCAAAGCCTTTTGGGTTACCTTTTCGGCGTTTGGAAAAGGTGACTCGCTGTAAGAGCGAAACCGCCAGCGGCAACACCCGCAGCAACGGATATGCTCCCAAAACCCAAAGAGCATGGTCGGCCCGAACGCCGCCAAGACCAACAGGCGAAAAAAAGCCCCGCCAAAGCGGGGCTCTCTCACATCACACCCAATCAGAAATCAGCCTTGACCGACATCACGAAGTTACGCGGATCACCATAGAAGTTACCGAACCCTTCGGTACCAATGGTCGAGTAGTAACGCTTGTCAAACAGGTTGTTCCCGTTCAACGCCACCGACCAGGTATCGTCAATGCGATAACCGATGCGACCGTTCCACACCGCATAACCAGCACCGTCAATGTTGTCACCGCCCAGAGGCGAAGTGCGGTAGTTGCCCGTCTGGGCATTAACCCCTGCACCGATCGTCACACGATCCAGCGGCCCGCTCAGGCTGTAGTCACCCCAGACGCGCAATAAGTGACGCGGCACGTAGGAGTTGTAGACCACGCCATCCTGCGTGGCGTCGGCATCTTCCAGCACCTTGGTCTGGGTATAGGTATAGCCAGCCAACAATTGCAGACGATCAATCACCTCACCGCTGACTTCCGCTTCGAAGCCCTGGGCGCGAACCTTGCCGGAGTTGATCGAGCACGAACTGTCTTCGCAGCGCAGGTCATCCTGAGCGGCATCTTTCTGGATGGTGCGGAACAGGTTGAAGGTGCTGTTCAGACGCCCGTCGAACCACTCACCCTTGATCCCCAACTCGTAGCTCTGCCCGACCAATGGCTTGAGCGTGCTGCCATCAATGGTCTTGTACGCGCCTTGCGGGGTGAAGATGTCGGTGTAGCTGGCGTAGGCGGTCAGGTTTTCGTTGAGGTCGAACAGCACACCGGCGAACGGCGTGACTTGCCCGGTTTCGGTGGACTTGGTGTCGACCTGGGTGCCTTCGCCACGGAAGTACTGCACCGAGTCGGTGTCGGACTTGTACCAGCTGACACGGCTGCCCAGGACGAGGGTCAGCGGATCGGCCAGTTTCAGGCGGGCGATGGAGTAAGCGCCGTATTGCTTGATGTGCATGTCCACCGGGCCGCCACGGGAGGCGTTGGCCAGGTAATAGCTTTCGTCCGGTTGCGGGATGTGATGATTCGGGTCGAGCACGTTCTGCCGTTGGGGCAGGGCGGCGACGGCGTAGAAGTCATCCTTGTGCGACCGGCTCGCGTTGGCGCCGACGATCAGTTCGTGTTGCTGGCCGAAGGCGTCGAATTTACCGTCCACGTAGGCATCGAAGCCGTAGTCGCGTTGATCGTAGTCGTAGATGCTGCCCAGCATCAGTGTGTTCGAAGCGGTGGCACCGACCGGCACTGCGCCACTCGGGAAGGCGTATTCCATGTCCTGGGTGTTGCGCGAATAGACGCCCGCGACCTTCAGCGACCAGTCGTCGTTGAACTGGTGTTTCAGGTCGGCGAAGTAGGTGGCGCGTTTGCTGCGCTGGTTGTTCCATGCGGTGTTCAGGCAGGTGGAGCGCTTGAGGTGCAGGTCGGAGCCGTCGGCATAACGCGGCAGACCGCCCCAGCATGGCGTGGCGTCAACGTCTTCCCAGGCGAAACCCACGCCCAGCGTGGTGTCGGGGCTGAGGTCGAAGTCGAGGGCGCCGTAGTAGATCTGGTCCTTGCGGCTGGCCACGTCGTAGAAGTACTGACGGGTCTGCTCGGTGACCACGGCACGGCCACGGATGGTGCCGGCGTCGTTCAGCGGGCCGCCGGTATCGACCTGGCCACGGTAGTTGTCCCAGGTGCCTGCCGACAGCGACAGTTGCGTGTGGGCAGTATCGCCGCCGCGCTTGCGCACGAAGTTGACGCCACCGGCGGTGCCGCCAGCGCCTTTCATCATGCCGGCGGCGCCGCGCAGCACTTCCACGCGGTCATAGATGGCCATGTCGCTGTTGAAGCTGTCGGCCTGTACGTAGCTGCTGCCGATGTCCAGTGGCACGCCGTCGTACTGGTATTGACCGGTCATGCGAAAGCCGCGCGAGTAGAAATACTTACCGCCCATGGGCGAGTCGTACACGGTGATGCCCGGGGTCTTTTCCATCACCTGTTCGATGGTGTTGAGGTTCTGGTCATCAAGCATTTTGCGCGTCATGACCGTGACCGACTGCGGTGTGTCTTTCAGCGAGTGCACGCCTTTGCCAATGGTCACGCCACCGGTGGTGTAGGAGTTGCTGCCTTCGGTGGTGGCGCCCATGCTTTGCGCGTTGACGTTGGTCGGAGCCAGTTCCATCGTGTCGCCGGTGGCCGGGCCGAGCACCGTCACGGTGTTGCCGTCACGCTGATAGCGGATGCCGGTGCCCTTGAGCATCGCGTTCAGCGAATCATCGCCCTGATAGCGCCCGTTGAGCGCACTGGAGCGCAGGCCTTGCAGGCTTTCCGGGCTGTAGACGATTTGCAGACTGGTCTGTTGACCAAGCGTCTGCAGCGCCTGCGCCAGTGGCTGGGCCGGAATGTTCAGGGTCCATTCCTGCGCCTGCACATATGGCGTGACAGCGACGGACAGGGCCAGACCCAGGCCGGTGCCGGCCAGGCGGGAACGTGTGGCGCCCTGCATCAGCAGGGCTCGAGTCAGAGGGCGAAGCATGAAACGGGATGCGGACATGAGGTTAAGACCTTGGCAGGTATAGTTGTTAATGGTTCTTATTCATCTCATTAAGACGAGGAAGCCGCGGCAAACCGGAAAACTATTTTTCCGGCCTGGCTGCGGCCCCGTGTTTCAAGCAGTCTGCAGTTCGCTTTTGACCTTGCCGGCCTCCATGCGCACCAGTTGGTCGGCGACGTCGAAGTAACGGTCATCGTGGGAAATCACGATGATGGTTTTGCCCAGGCGCTTAAGGTCGGGCAGCAACTCGGTGTAGAAAATCCGCCGGAAGGTCGGGTCCTGATCCGCCGCCCATTCATCGAACACCAGCACCGGACGCTCTTCGAGCCAGGCGTTGACCAGCGCCAGGCGCTTGCGCTGGCCGGTGGACAAATCGGTGGTGCTGAAGGCACCGTCGCGCACGCTGACCTTGTGCGCAATCTCCAGACGTTCGAGGTAGCGGGTGGCGTCCTGTGGGACCTGGCGGTCGCCTTGAATCAGATCATCGAACAGGTAGTAGTCGGCAAAGATCGTCGTGAAGTTCTGCCGGTAGTCATCGCGGTTGAGCGCGGTGATCGGCTGATCGTTGACGCGGATTTCGCCTTCGGTCGGGGCGTACAGGCCGAGCAGCAATTTGATCAGCGTGGTTTTGCCGCAACCGTTTTCGCCGACGATAAACACGATCTCGCCTT
Organism: Pseudomonas monsensis; assembly: GCF_014268495.2. NCBI lineage: Bacteria > Pseudomonadati > Pseudomonadota > Gammaproteobacteria > Pseudomonadales > Pseudomonadaceae > Pseudomonas > Pseudomonas monsensis. The sequence continues at coordinate 2,388,502 of NZ_CP077087.1, forward strand.
GTTCGATGCGCAGGTTGACTGGCCCCAGACGGAACGGTTCGCTGCCAGCCACCGGCGGGAAGGCGTAGCGCACATTGTTCAGTTCCAGACTGTTGACGGCCCCGGGCTTCTGGCCCTGGTCTTCCAGCAACAGGTGCGGTTCGGGCGAGGAGAATTGCTCGCTCAGCTCGGCGATCCGGCGGAAGGCGATCTGCGCGCGGCTGATGATCGGCAAGGTGCTGACCAGATGCTCCAGCGGCCCCTTCATGTACAGCAGCACCAGCACGAACCCGCTCATCACCGCTTTGTCGCCGCTGGGCCAGAAGGATTGCAGGGCCAGCGCCATGCCGATGACCACGAAGAACAACATGGAACCGAAGGATTTGGCGATGACGAACGTGTTGATGGATTTGATCTGGGTGTCGCAGATCTTCTCGGCAGTTTTCTGAATGCCGGCGACGAACATGCGCTGGCGACGCGGACGGTGAATGCGCAGTTCCTTGGCGCCTTCGGCAATTGCGTTGTAGTGCTTTTGCAGTTCATCTTCGCAGTCGCGTGCGGCGTAGAAACCGCGCATGCCCCTGGCCCGGGCAATCGCTTGAATCGTGGTGCCGATCGCAATCGCCACCAGCATCATCAGGAACATCGGCCACGACAGCATCGCCAGGTAACCGAGGCAGCCGAGGGTGACGGTCATGGAGATCGCCAGTGGCGCAAAGGCGAAGGCGAAGTCGCTGATGGTGTCGACGTCATGGGTCAGCACCGGGATCAGCCGGTGGCTGCGATAGCGCTCGATCTGGTCGATCGGCGCCGACAGGACCTTTTCCCCCAGTTCTTTGCGCAATTTGGCGATGATGTGCTGGCCGACGTAGTTGGTGCCGATGTCCGACAGAATCGTCGTCAGCAGCGCCAGTGCACAGAGCCCGGCGAAGATCATCACCACGGTACGGGTCAGGCCGTCATCGGAGTGCAGGGCATTGTTGATGGTGGCCAGCAGCACGGTGACGCTCAGGCCGCCGATCATGCCGAGCACGATGGACGCAGAGACGATCAGGCGGAAGGGCTTGAGCAGGGCGAACAATTCGTTGATCGCCCCACGCGTAGGCTTGGTCATGGAGGATTCCTGCTTCGGTGCGGAGGGAGTGCCGGTACTTAAGGAAAACGAATGGTCACGCAGTTTCTTTAAACGACCGCAGACGGGCTGCGGTCGTGGCGGGCAGGCTCAGAGGTCGCGCACGACCCGGAAGCCGAGCCAGTCGCCCTTGCTGGTCGGCCAGCTGCTGTTGCGGTTGCCGGAGCGCGAAAACACTGGCGCTTCGCCCCAGTCGTTGCCGCGCATGACCTGGCGTTCGCAGTTTTCCTGGGTCCAGGGACGACCGTCGTTGGGCACCCCGGCGTAGTCCTTGTGATAACAGTCGGCGGTCCATTCGTAGACGTTGCCGTGGGCGTCGTAAACGCCGAAGGCGTTGGCCGGGAAGGTGCCGGCCGGCGAGGTGAAGTTGTAGCCGTCGGCAGCGCCATAGGTGTTGGCGTGTTTGGAAATCTGGTAGTTGTTGCCTTCATCGAACGGGAACGGGAAAGGTCCGGTGCTGCCGCCACGGGCGGCGTACTCGCGGATCGATTCGCTTTGCAGGCGATAGGCCTGGCCGGTCTTTTTCGACAGCCAGTCGATGTAGCCCTGGGCTTCGGCGACGTTCATGCACACCGCCGGGTCGCGCGCGGTCTGTTTGAATTGCGGTTTGCCGGCGGTGCAGCGGCGGCCGGGGCGGTCGTCGAAGTCGTACGGTTTGTTGCCGGTTTCGCGCACGTACGCGTCCCATTCGCCCACCAGCACCTGGAAGCGGCTAATGGCGAACGGTTTGCTGAAGGTCACTTCGTGGCGCGGGCCCTCGTCCGGCTCGCGCCCGACTTCGTCCTCCGGGGTGCCCATGGTGAAGGTGCCGGTCGGCAGCACGACCATTTCCGGGCAGTCCTTGCAGTCCTTGAACACTTTGCCCGGCGCCGGCGGTGTCGCCGCTTGTGCGGCCGCGGGCAACAGACCGGCGCACAGCGCGGTCAGGGCCAGGGCGGGCAGGGCCTTGAAAGGGAATGAGGCGTGAGGCTTTTTCATGAGTCGTCTCTGTGAAAGGAAAACTGGAGTCGAGGGATCAGGCGCGCAGTCTTTTACCGAGAATGGCCATGAACCGGTCCACTTCGGTTTCGTCGTTGAGCAGACCGGGCGCGGTGCGGATCACCGGGCCGACGTCGCGGCTGACGGCATCGCAGATCACCCGGTTGTTCATCAGGTAGGCGGCGACTTCATCGCTGTCCTGCCCCTTGACCCGGAAGAAGGTGAAACCGGCAGAGAATTGCGGATCGAGCGGGGTCACCAGCTCGATGTTGGCGTGTTCGCGCAGGCGCTGCTTCAGGTAGCTGTTGAGCTGATGGATGCGCGCCTGAACATCGGCCTTGCCCAATTGCAGGTGCAACTTGAAGGCTTCGTCCACCGCCCAGCGATGTTCGAAAGCGTGGTAACCGCCCGGGGTCATGGTGGTGCCAAACGTTGTGGCTTCGGAGAACGTCGGCACGCTGGGGCTGACGTACTTCACCTCTTCGCTGCGGCTGCACACGATGCCGGTGCCGCGCGGGCCGAACATCCATTTGTGGGTGCCGGCAATGAAAAAGTCGCAGTTCATCTGCGGGAAACTCAGGTCATCGACACCGAAGCCGTGCACGCCGTCGACCACGTAGATCAGCCGGTCCTTGTCGTCGCGTTGCCGGTTGTGTGCATCGACCAGTCGCGATATTTCGGCGATCGGCAACTTCACGCCACTGCCCGAGTGCACCCAGGTCATGCCCAGCACGCGGGTTTCGGGACGGATGTTGCGGTTGATTGTGTCGAGCACCTGATCCAGCGAAATGCTTTGCGGCGTTTCGAACAGGTTGAGTTTGCGCACCCGTGTGCCATCGCGGCGGCTGCGGAAAGCGAGAATGTTGCGGGTCGAATAGTGCTCGTGTTCGGTGGTGAGGATTTCCTGATCCGGGCGCACCTGCACACTGCCGTAAATCATCGCCAGGCCTTCGGTGGTGCTGCCGGTGAGGGCGATCTGGCCGGGCTGGGCCTGCAGGTATTTGCCGGCCCAGACCCGCACGTTTGCTTCGCGCTTTTCGGTGACACCGAAGTCCCAGTCCATGGCCAGGCCGGGGTTCTGGTCCAGTGCTGCACGATGACGCTCGATGGCCTCGCGCACGGGCCTGGGATGGGAGGTGATCAGAAAATTGGCGAAGTGAATCGCCTGCGGGTCCTGATCAAACAACTGACGCAGCCGGGCCCATTTGTCACCCGCCGGCGCAGTGGACGCCATCGCCGGCGATGTCAGGCTTGCGCCCATTGGCAGGGCTGCTGCGATCACGCCCGCCTGTTTCAGAAAAGTACGGCGATCAGTCATGGTCTGGCTGCGTCCTGACGGGAGGCCAGCGCCGGTTTGGCGGCGTTCTGTACTTGCTCCCAGACGCGCATGAAGTTGCCGCCCCACAGCTTGGCGATGTCTGCTTCGGAGTAGCCGCGCTGGATCAGCTCGGCGGTGACGTTGCGGATCTCGCCGACGTTTTCCCAGCCCTTGATGCCGCCGCCATCGTTGAAGTCCGAGGCGATGCCGACATGGTCGATGCCGATTTTGCGCACGGTGTAGTCGATGGCGTCGCCGAGGTCCTTGAGGGTCGCTTTCGGCTCTTCTTCAAGAATCGCGTAGAGGCCGCTGGCGTACTGGCCGAGTTTCTGCTCGGACCAGGCGGTGATGATCGGGTCGCCCGGCATCAGGGCCATGGCCAGGTTGGGCAGTGGCGGCAAGTCGAAGCGTGCGCGCAGGGCGTTGAGTTTGTCCTGGGTACCCTGGGTCAGCGGTTTGAGGTATTGCGAGAACCCGACCACCTGGACCACGCCGCCGCTGTTCTTGATCAGTTGCAATTCCTTGTCGCTGAGGTTGCGCGGAATATCCACCGCGGCCCGTGGCGCCGAGTGCGAGGCCACGATCGGCGTGCGGCTCAGTTGCGCGACTTGCTCCAGCGCCTTGGTCGACATCTGCGAGACGTCAATGATCACGCCCAGATCATTCAGGCGCTGCACCGCTTGCTTGCCGATGTCGGAGAGGCCGTCGAGGGCGTCCGGGGAGTCATTGAAAAACGGCAGCGGTCGCGACGAGTCAGCCCAGCTGTTGTTGCCGATGTAGCTGAAGCCGAACATGCGCATGCCGCGCCCGGCCCACAGGTCGAGCTTGCTCAGGTCGTTGCCCAGCGGGTAGGCGTTGAGCATGCTGATGAAAATCGCAAACTTGCCTTCGCCATGCAGGCGGCGGAAATCGTCGGGGGTGTAGGCGATACCGACCTGATTGGGAAAGTCGCGGACCATCCCGGAAATGATTTTGTAGCGCACTTCCTGCTGATTGCGTGCTTCCTCGACAAAGCCTTCGGTCGGGCGATGCGGGGCATTCGGGCCGTTCCACATCTCCGGCCAGCCGAACACGGTCAGCGCCGCGCCGGACAGGCGGCCGCGATTGGCCTTGATCAGGTCGAACTGCCCGGAACCGTCCTTGTCGGCTTCGTTGCCGTGGGCGCCAAAACTCAGCGGCACGGTGATGTGGCTGTCGAACGAGAGGAGCCGATCCTGCAATTCGGTCGCCTGCTTCATCACTTTCACCGGGTAGCCGGGGTTGTCCCGAAACCAGTAATCCCAAGCCAGAAACCCTGCGCCGGCGCTGATCGCCAAGGCCAGCGGCAGGCCGATAAATAGAGCCTTTTTCGAACGCGGTTTTGTCATTGCCATCTCATTCAGGTTCGCCGTCGAGGTGCAGGCGCAGGGGCCTTCGCTATCTGGGAGGAACGAGTGGTCGGGCGGGTAATTTAGTGAGGCGCGAGAAAAGCGCTGCCGGCGCGTGGTGATCTTTTACCGAGGCCATAAATTTGTTCGGCGAGCAAACGTTCTAGCTTGGATAAAGCCTGCTTCATGGCTGACACAGGTAGGGCAATGACGATCTCTCGACGCTGGTTCATGGCGGGCATGGCACTCACGGGCGCCGCGCTGCCTGCCGCTTTTTATGCACATCGTGAGCTGACCCGTGAGGAATTTCCGGTCACCCCGGGAGAGGCCACGGTCGATCTGGCCGACACGGCCGGTCAACAACTGGCGGACAGCCTGCGCGGCGTCTGGGATATCCGCTTTACCGGGTCTGCTGCGGGGCTGGACGGCCTGCCCGACGAAGGGCTGGAATTGTTTCTCGACATTGCCCAGCGTGGCCGCGGCTTGCGTGGCTATCTCGATACCGGTGCCAACCTGCGCGCTGATGCACCGGCGCGTTATCAGGTGATCGGCAATCTGGCACCGGGCAATGGCGCCGAGATGTACTGGCGGTTGCTGCGCACCGATGCGCCGCAAGCACCACCGGTGTACGAGTTCAAAGTCAAACTGGACGAAGTCTGGGCGGCGTTCGGCAATGCTGGCAGCGGCACCTTCACCGGGCAGGTCTTGCATCTGGACCGGCCGTTGGGTTTGCCCGAACTCGACAATCATTTCATCGCGATCAAGCGACGTTTCCCCGAGGCCCGTGAACGTGCCGGATTGAACCCGACGCTATTGGCCTGGCTGGTGGCGCCGGAACATCGTTTGTTCCACCAGCTCTGGCACGCCACGCGGGACAAGTGGCACAAACTGTCGGAGAAAAAGCGCGAAGCCTTGCGTGGCATCGGCTGGCAGCCCGGCCCGCGTGACAAGGAGCGCGACGCCCGTGGGCCACGCAAGGATCGCAACGGCTCGGGCATCGACTTTTTCTTCATGCACCGGCACATGCTCGGCAAGGCCCGTTCGTTGCAGGATTTGCCGTCCTGGCCGGCGTTTCCCCTGCCGCAACCGGAACTGGAACGCGACCGCCAGGGTTTCGCCCGCTACTTCGACAACCATGACGGCAATGCCTTGCCGCCGACCTGGCTGACCGAAGGCGACGACGAATACACAAAATGGGTCAGCGACATCAAAGCCGCCGAGACCTATCACAGCAATTTCCAGGTCTGGGAGTCGCAGTATCGCGACCCGCGGTACTTGTCGAAGCTCACCCTCGGCCAGTTCGGTTCGGAAGTCGAACTGGGCCTGCACGACTGGTTGCACATGCGCTGGGCGTCAGTGGCGCGTGATCCGTCCAATGACATTCCGGTGCCGATGGCACGCGATCAGGCCGATTTTGCCGCGCGCTGGTACGTCCCGGAAAACGACTTTCTCGGTGACCCGTTTTCCTCCCATGTGAACCCGGTGTTCTGGCGTTTTCACGGCTGGATCGACGATCGCATCGAGGACTGGTTCCGGGCCCACGAGCGCTTTCATCCGGGGGAAGTCAGTCGTCTCGAGGTCAACGGCGTACCGTGGTTTGCGCCCGGACGCTGGGTTGAGGTCGACGATCCCTGGCTGGGCCCGGACACCCACGGCTGCAGCACGGTGCCCGGTCTGCAAGTCGGGCGCTCGGTGGAGATGGACCCGGAAACCATGAAGCTGGCGCTGCGCATCACTTTCGGCGACGAAGACCACATGGCCGACCTGTTTCGCAAAGTGCCGCAGCGGCCGTGGTATGCGCGGCATCTGAAAGTCAAAGGGCGGCAACTCTAAGCGCAAAAAAAATCGCAGCCTGGTGCTGCGATTTTTTTTGCCTGGGGATGTTGGTTCGCCTGATCCGGCGCTTTCGCGAGCAGGCTCGCTCCCACAGGGGACTTTGTAAACGACGTAGAACCAATGTGGGAGCGAGCTTGCTCGCGAAGGCGTCGGGCCAGTCGCTAATTTGCGCTCAGATCACTTGCCAGCCACCGCCCAACGCTTTGTACAAGGCAATGCTCGCTTGCAGTCGCGACAAGCGCAGTTGCACATTCATATCCTGCGCCGCATACAAGGTGCGCTGGGTTTGCAGCACCGTCAGCAGGTCTTCGGCGCCGGCCTGATAGCGGCTCTGGGCAATGTCAAACGCGGTTTGCGCCTGGCTCAGTTCTTCGCTTTGCCATTGCCGTTGTTCATCAAGGCCGCGAATGCTGCTGAGGGCTTTTTCCACGTCGGCGAAGCCATTGATGATCGCCCCGCGATAGGTTTCCAGCAGCTCGTCCTGACGGGCCTTGGCCTTGTCGCGTTCGGCGCTCAGGCGCCCGTTGTTGAAGATCGGCGCAGTCAGCCCGGATGACAGGTTATAGAACGTCGTGCGCAACAGGTCTGCGGCCAGATCGGCGCCAGTGCCGAGACTGGCGGTGAGGGTGATTTTTGGCAACATCGCGGCGCGGGCGACGCTGACGTCAGCCTGAGCGGCCGCCAGTTTGGCTTCGGCGCTGGCGATGTCCGGGCGCCGGCTCAGCAGGTCGCTGGGCACGCCACTGGCGATGTTCGGCCACTGCAGTTGTTCGAATGACTGTTGCGGTGCCGACAGCGCCTGCACCGGTTGGCCGAGCAGGGCGGCGAGGGTGATCAGCGCTTCGCGGGCCTGTTGCTGCACCAGCGGCAATTTGCGCTGTTGCTCGGCGACCAGGCTTTTCTGCTGGGCCAGTTCCAGCGCGGTGGCGCTGCCGGCATCAAACCGGGTTTGCACCAGGTGCAGGACGCTTTGCGCGTTGGCCAGATTGAGCGCGGCAATCCGCGCCTGCTCACGCAACGCCAAGGCCTGGGTGTAACTGTTAGCGACGCCGCTTTGCAAGGTCAGCTCCACGGTGGCACGGTCGAATTCGCTGGCCTGTACGCCGAACACGGCACTGTCGCGCGCCGCGCGTTTACCGCCCCAGAAGTCGATTTCGTAACTGGCGCTCAACTCGGCGTCGTAGTAATCCAGAGAGCGATTGTCCGGTTTGACGTCGAGCTGGCTGTAGCCCTTGCCGTGCAACAGTTTCTGCCGGTTGGCATTCAGTCCGGCCTTGATTTCCGGGAGCAGCGGGGCGCCGGCAATTGTCGCGCTGGCCTGTGCCTGCCGGACCCGGGCAACGGCGGCGCCGAGGTCGTGGCTGCCCAGGCGCGCCTGTTCGATCAGTCGATCGAGTTCGCGGCTGCCGAACTGCGTCCACCACTGGCGATTGCTCTGCACCGCGTCGGGATGGTCAGGCGATTGCCAGGCGGGCGGTGGCTGCACGCCGCTGTCGGGGCGCGGCGCAGGGCTGTTGCAGGCCGCCAGCATCAGGCTGGCGGCAAGGAGTGTCAGTGGCGCTTTCATAGAACGATCATTCACTGGTAAGGGCCGTGACCGGGTCGAGCCGGGCAGCCTTGCGGGCAGGCATGAAGCCGAAGAGGACGCCGGTGATCAGCGCGCAGGTGAAGGCCCCGAGCACCGCCAGCCATTGAAACGCGATCGCCACACCACTGAACACGAGCACGCCACCGACCAGCATCGCCAGGCTGATGCCGGCAATGCCGCCGACCACCGAGAGCATCACCGCTTCGGTGAGGAATTGGCGCAGGATGTCGCGCTGGCGGGCGCCGGTGGCCATGCGAATGCCGATTTCGCGGGTACGTTCGCGCACGGTCATGAGCATGATGTTCATCACGCCGATACCGCCCACCAGCAAGGAGATGGCGGCAATCGCGCCGAGCATCAGCGACAGCGTGCCCTGGGTGCGCGCCTCGGCCTGGATCATCGCGGCGTTGTTGGTCAGTTCGAAGTCCTTTTTGCCGTGGTGCCGACGCAGCATCGCCTGTTCGATGGCCTGTTCGGCGTCCTTGACCTTGCGTGCGTCCTTGGCGGCGATCACCACGTATTCCGGATTGCGGCTGCCGAACAGGCGCATGCTGGCGGCGGAATAGGGCACGGCGATGCGGTTGTCGCTGTCGGAGTCGCCGGAGCTTGAGCCTTTTTCAGCCAGAACCCCGAGCACCTGAAACGGTACGTTTTCGATCAGGATGTACTGGCCGATCGGGTCGGCGACATCCTTGAGCAACTTGTCACGCACCTTGGTGCCGATCACCGCCACGGCGGCGGCGCTGTCTTCGTCGGCCTGGGTGAAGTAACTGCCCTGAACCACCGGCCAGTTGAAGATGCTTGGGAAGTTGGTGTCGTTGCCGCCGACGTAGCTGCTGTGGTCGGCATTGCCGAAACGCACGCCGGCGGTCGAGCCGTTGACCGGCATGATGCGTTCGACCTGGGGCAGGGCAGCCAGCTCGGCGACGTCGTCGAGGGTGATGATGCCCGGCGGCGTGCGCGGGTTGGGGGCGGCGCCGCTGAGGTAAATGATGTTGGACCCGAAGGCGCCCATCTGCGCCATCACCTGACGCTTGCTGCCTTCGCCCACGGCCAGCATCACCACCACCGAGGCCACGCCGATGACGATGCCGAGCAGGGTCAGCGCGGTGCGAAAACGATTGATCCACATGACCCGCCACGCGGCTTGCACGGCGTCCACCAGTTCACCTTTCCAGGCGCTGGTCTGGCTGCTGCCGGTGCTCAGGCGCTGGCGCAGATCGACCGCTTGCAGGGCACCGGGGTTGGCACGGCGGACGGCGGCTGACGGATGTTTGGCGGTATCGCTGATGATCAGGCCATCGCGGATTTCGATGATGCGTTGGGCCCGTTGCGCCACTTCGCGGTCGTGGGTGATCAGAATCACCACGTGACCCTGGCCGGCGAGTTCGTCGAGCAGGGCCATGACTTCGGCGCCGCTGTGGCTGTCGAGGGCGCCGGTGGGTTCGTCGGCGAGAATGATGTGGCCGCCGTTCATCAGCGCCCGGGCAATCGACACCCGTTGTTGCTGACCACCGGAAAGCTGATGCGGACGGTTGCCGGTGCGCGTGCCCAGACCGAGACGTTCCAGTAACGCACGGGCTCGCGCATGGCGTTCCGCCGCCGGGGTGCCGGCGTAGATGGCCGGCATCTCGACGTTTTCCTGAGCGGAGCCGGACGGAATCAGGTGATAGCCCTGGAACACAAAACCGAACGCCTCGCGGCGCAGCCAGGCCAGTTCGTCGCTGTCCAGTTGCGCGACGTCCTCACCGGCGAAGCGATATTCGCCGCTGGTGGGGCGGTCGAGGCAGCCGAGGATGTTCATCAGTGTCGATTTGCCGGAGCCGGACGCGCCGACAATGGCGACAAACTCGCCGGCATGAATCGACAGGTCGATGCCGCGCAACACCTGCACCTGCGGACTGTCGTCGCCGCCGTAGGATTTGCGGATCTGCCGCAGGTCAATCAGGGGCGTTTGCATTCAGCCTCCGCTGCCGGTGGCTGGCGTGCTGAGGATGTGATCGCCCTCGGCCAGACCTTCGAGCACTTGTGTGCGCAGGCGGTCGCTGATGCCGGTGCGCACGTCGCGGGACTGGATGTCGCCGTTGGCGGCGACGATCTGTACGCGTTGCCACTGCGCACGCGTGCCCGGTTGCAGGGCGGCGCTCGGCACAGTCAGGGTGTTCTGTGCCTGCTGGGCGACGAAGAACACTTGCGCGGTCATGTCGGTCATCAGGCTGTTGTCGGCGTTGTCGACGTCGAGCAGCACGGTATAGAGCACCACGCGTTCGCTGCCACTGCGCCCGCTGGTGGGGCTGCCGCCCTGGTTCTGCTCGAGCGGGCGCGGCGGCACCGGCAGAATCTGCCGTACGGTGCTGCTCCAGCGTCGGCTGCCACCGCTGAGGGTGGTGAAGTAGGCGGTCATGCCGGGTTTGACGTGGCCGATGTCCGCTTCGGAAACCTCGGCCCACACGGTCATGGGCGAGAGCCGGGCGATGCGCAGGATCAGCGGGGTTTGCTGTTGTGCATTGAGCGTCTGGCCTTCCCGGGCACCTACCGCGACCACGGTGCCGCTCATTGGCGCAAAAATGCGTGTGTAGCCGAGCTCCGCTTCGTCGCTGCGCAGGCTCGCCTGGGCCTGACGGATCTGTGCCTGGAACATGTCGATGCGTGCCTGGGTCGCGCGCACTTCGGCGCGGGCGGTCTGCACATCTTCTTCACGGGTGGCGCCGCCGGCGGCGAGTTGCTGCTGGCGCTGGTATTTCTGCCGTGCGAGGTCGTGCTGCGCACGCTGTTCCTGCAGTTGCGCCTTGAGGTTTTCAATGGAGAAGCGCCCGGCGTCGAGTTTGGCTTTTTGCGTGGACGGGTCGATCTCCACCAGCAACTGGCCTTCCTTGACCGTATCGCCTGCCTCGACATGGATCTTCTGGATTTGCCCGGACGCCTGCGCACCGACATCGACATAACGACGCGGCTGCAAGGTGCCGAGTGCGGTCACGCTGTTTTCGATGTTGCTGCGGGTCACCTGCACGGTGGCGAGGGCATCCCGTCCGGGCGGCAGCACCTGCCATGCGGCAACGGCAATCACGGGAATCAGACAAAGGGCGGCGAACAGGGCGCGTCGGGCGGGGCGGGGACGTTTCATGCAGGGTTCCGGCCAGTGAATTCGGCCCGTCATTCAGCGCAGGCAGCGCGGTGCGCGTAGGCTGAACGCTGTCGCAAGGCGCGACAGATACGGGGAGCTGTCCTGTAAACGATGCATGCACGAGGGAATTTAAGCCCGCATACATCAAGTAACCGCTAGCTGCAGCGGACTATTTGGCCAGGATGTGGAAACAGCGCTTTAAATCTATATGAGAATTACTATAAATTACGCACCTCAAGTTGCCACCCTCTTGCTACTGCGGATCGCCCGCGGCTGGAACCGTGTGCTCAAGGACAGGAATTGCATTGATACGGTCGGGAGTCATGTTGGAAAACTACTATCGCGAGCTGGTGTGTTTCCTGAACGCCAGGCTGGGCAACCGTCAGGTTGCCGAAGATGTGGTGCATGACGCTTATGTGCGGGTGCTGGAGCGTTCCAGTGATACACCGATCGAGCAACCCCGGGCGTTTCTCTATCGCACGGCGCTGAACCTGGTCATCGACGACCATCGGCGCAATGCCCTGCGTCAGGTCGAATCGCTCGACGTACTCGACAGCGAAGAACGCTATTTCACCCCGTCGCCCCACGGCACCCTCGATCACGGCCAGCGCCTGGAAATGCTTCAGCGCGCATTGGCAGAATTGCCGCCGCTGTGCCGCGACAGCTTTTTGCTGCGCAAGATCGAAGGCCTGTCCCATCCGGAAATCGCCGCGACCCTCGGCATTTCCAAGGCACTGGTGGAGAAACATATCGTCAACGCCATGAAGCACTGCCGGTTGCGCATCAAGCAATGGGACGCCCATTGAGCCGTCCTCGTTAAATTTCTTTTCATCGTCCTCGTTCCTACTCAACAGACGACCTGCTGACCTGTTTCAGGCCGGTCAGGCCACCCAGGCTTTATCCCCGTGTTGAGGGGTTCATCCAGAGGACACTGGAAATGACACAGGCAATTGCATCGCCCATCGTTCACGACCTGATCGGCGTCGGTTTCGGCCCTTCGAACCTGGCGCTGGCCATCGCTCTGCAAGAGCGCGGCCCGACCCAGGGCGAACTGGATGTGCTGTTTCTCGACAAGCAGGCCAACTACAGCTGGCACGGCAATACCCTGTCGACCCAGAGCGAACTGCAGATTTCCTTCCTCAAGGATCTGGTGACCCTGCGCAATCCGACCAGCCCGTACTCCTTCGTCAACTACCTCAAGCAACACGGGCGTCTGGTGGACTTCATCAACCTCGGCACCTTTTATCCGTGCCGCATGGAATACAACGATTACCTGCGCTGGGTGGCCGGGCAGTTCACCGAGCAAAGCCGGTACGGCGAAGAGGTGCTGACCATCGAACCGGTTTTGCACAACCATCAGGTTGAAGCGCTGCGGGTGATTTCCCGCGACAGCCAGGGCCTGCAACATGTGCGCACCACCCGCTCGGTGGTGGTCAGCGCCGGCGGCACGCCGCGGATTCCGGAGGCGTTCAAGGCACTCAAGGGTGACAGCCGCGTGTTCCATCACTCGCAGTACCTGTCGCAAATGGCCAACCAGCCGTGCGTGAACAATCAGCCGATGAGCATCGCCATCATCGGCGGCGGGCAGAGCGCGGCGGAAGCCTTTATCGACCTGAACGATTCGTTCCCGTCGGTGCAGGTCGATATGATCCTGCGCGGCTCGGCGCTCAAACCGGCGGACGACAGCCCGTTTGTCAACGAAGTGTTCTCGCCGGAATTCACCGACCTGGTGTTCCAGCAGAGCAGCGCCGAGCGCGAGCGTCTGGTCAACGAGTACCACAACACCAACTATTCGGTGGTGGACATTGATCTGATCGAGCGCATCTACGGCATCTTCTATCGCCAGAAGGTCTCCGGGATCGCCCGTCATGCGTTCCGCACCCTGACCACCGTCGAGAGCGCCACCGCCAGCGAAAACGGTATCGAACTGGCGGTGCGCAACAACGCCACCGGCGAAGTCACTGTGCGGATCTACGATGCCGTGGTGTTGGCCACCGGTTACGAACGGCAGATGCACCGCAAACTGCTGGCACCGCTGGAAGAATACCTGGGTGACTTCGAGGTCGATCGCAACTACAAACTGATCACCGACGAGCGCTGCAAGGCCGGTCTGTACATGCAGGGCTTCTGCCAGGCCAGCCATGGTCTGAGCGACACATTGCTGTCGGTGTTGCCGATTCGCGCCGACGAGATCGCCGGCTCGTTGTATGAGCATGGCAAGCACCGAGGACATCGGTCGATGGCGGATCTGTTGTTGGCGACCGCCAGCTGACTCAGTATTTCCTGATACACCGCCATCGCTGGCAAGCCAGCTCCCACAGGATCTGTGTTGGACACAAAATTTGTGTTCACTGGAGCTCCCTGTGGGAGATCGCCGGCTCGTTGTATGAGCATGGCAAGCACCGAGGGCATCGGTCGATGGCGGATCTGTTGTTGGCGACTGCCAGCTGACTCAGTATTTCCTGATACACCGCCATCGCTGGCAAGCCAGCTCCCACAGGATCTGTGCTGGACACAAATTTTGTGTTCACTGGAGATCCCTGTGGGAGCTGGCTTGCCAGCGATGGCGCCCTTATGGCTAAGAAAAATCTGATTTCTGAACCCTTCCTGAACATCCCCAACATTTCCCGACACACTTCCTTACACGGGTTTACTCTCCAATCATCGGGGCGTAAGCTTCGCGCGTTTTCATCAATAGCGGAGACCCACAGTGGGTACTTGTTCGAGTGACAGTTGTCGGCCGGTCTCGGTAACCGGCAGATTCTCGGCAAGATAACGCGCAGCCTTTCTCTGCCGTTGTCTCGCCGTAAAGCGAGCAGCGGCATCCCGATCATGGTCTGTTGAGACCATGTCCCGACGTCCTTCTCATCGACACTGAAAAAGTGTGCTTTCGACCTGCACGGTCGTCATCGCAACTTTATCGACACGCCTGTCTTTTCTGACCGGCGCGCCAAGCCTTGCCGTGCCGGTTTTTCCGGCGCACGAGGCGCGGTCGTACCTGCTTGACGGTTTCCCGGCTGACCATAGGGGCAACAGCCATGAAACTTACGCTCAAGGAATTTTTCGCAGGCTTCCTGCGTACACGCCACATCGCCCGGCACTTCCGTCGCCTGGCGCTGCTGGAATCAATCAAAGACACCACGGTCAGCCGTGAAGTGCCCCCCACCCTGGCCAACACGCTGGTCGATGCAGCCCATCGCGACAGCGGCGAACTGCTGACGTCGCTGGGTACCCACACCGATGGCCTGACCGATTTTGAAGTCGACGCACTGCGCGCGCAGTACGGTCTCAACGAGGTCGAACACGAGCAGCCGCTGCCGTGGTGGACGCACCTTTGGCACTGCTACAAAAACCCGTTCAACCTGCTGCTGACCTTGTTGGCGGTGATTTCCTGGCTGACCGAAGACCTCAAGGCCGCCACCGTGATTTTCTCGATGGTGGTGTTGTCGACGCTGCTGCGCTTCTGGCAGGAAAGCAAATCCAACCAGGCCGCCGATGCGCTCAAAGCGATGGTCAGCAACACCGCCACGGTGATGCGCCGTGACGCGCCGCGCAGCGAACTGCCGATCAAGCAACTGGTGCCGGGCGATCTGATCGTACTGTCGGCCGGCGACATGATTCCCGCCGACTGCCGGGTGCTGAGCGCCAAGGACTTGTTCGTCAGCCAGGCGGCGATGACCGGCGAGTCTATGCCGGTGGAGAAATTCCCGCGTCAGGCCGACCGCGACACGCGCAATCCGCTGGAGCTGGAAAACATCCTGTTCATGGGCACCAACGTGGTGTCCGGCACGGCGGTGGCGGTGATTCTCACCACCGGCAACAGCACCTATTTCGGGGCGCTGGCACAACGGGTCGGGGCGACTGACCGGGCCGTGACGTCGTTCCAGACGGGCGTCAACAAAGTCAGCTGGCTGCTGATCCGCTTCATGTTCGTCATGGCGCCGCTGGTGTTGTTCATCAACGGTTTCACCAAGGGCGACTGGACCGAAGCGCTGCTGTTCGCATTGTCGATCGCTGTGGGTCTGACCCCGGAAATGCTGCCGATGATCGTCACCTCGACGCTGGCCAAAGGTGCGGTGTTCCTGTCGCGCAAGAAAGTCATCGTCAAGCGTCTGGACGCGATCCAGAACTTCGGTGCGATGGACGTGCTGTGCACCGACAAGACCGGCACCCTGACCCAGGACAAGATCTTCCTGGCACGCAATGTCGATGTCTGGGGTGATGACTCCGACGACGTACTGGAAATGGCCTACCTCAACAGCTACTACCAGACCGGGCTGAAAAACCTGCTCGACGTGGCAGTGCTGGAGCACGTGGAAGTCCACCGTGAATTGAAAGTCGGCACAGCGTTTCGCAAGGTCGACGAGATCCCGTTCGACTTCAATCGTCGGCGCATGTCGGTGGTGGTCGAAGGGCGTGGCGAGCCACATCTGCTGATCTGCAAGGGCGCGGTGGAAGAGGTGCTGGCAGTGTGCAGCCGCGTGCGGCATGGCGAGGTCGATGAAGCCTTGAGCGATGAATTGCTGACCCGGATTCGTCAGGTCACCGCAGCATTCAACGCTGAAGGCTTGCGCGTGGTGGCAGTCGCTGCCCGGTCGCTGCCCGAGGGGCGCGACACTTATAGCCTGGCCGATGAACAGCAACTGACGCTGATCGGTTACGTGGCATTCCTCGATCCACCGAAGGAAAGCACCGCGCCGGCACTCAAGGCCTTGGCCGAGCATGGTGTGGCGGTGAAAGTGCTGACCGGCGACAACGAGCTGGTCACCGCGAAGATCTGCCGCGAAGTCGGTCTGGCGCAGCAGGGCTTGCTGATGGGCAATGACATCGAGCGCATGAGCGATGCCCAACTGGCCGTGGCAGTGGAGAACACCAACGTCTTCGCCAAGCTGACGCCGACGCACAAGGAGCGCATCGTGCGCATCCTCAAAGGTAACGGCCATGTGGTCGGTTTCATGGGAGACGGGATCAACGACGCGCCAGCGCTGCGCACCGCTGACATCGGCATTTCCGTGGACAGCGCGGTGGACATCGCCAAGGAAGCCGCCGACATTATCCTGCTGGAGAAGAGCCTGATGGTGCTGGAGGAGGGCGTGCTCGAAGGACGCCGCACCTTCGCCAACATGCTCAAGTACATCAAGATGACTGCCAGTTCGAACTTCGGCAACGTGTTCTCGGTGCTGGTGGCCAGTGCGTTCATTCCGTTCCTGCCGATGCTGCCGATGCATCTGCTGGTGCAGAACCTGCTCTACGACATTTCGCAGATTGCGATTCCGTTCGACAACGTCGATGAGGAGATGCTGAAAAAACCGCAGCGCTGGCAGCCGGGGGATGTCGGTCGGTTCATGCTGTTCTTCGGGCCGATCAGTTCGATCTTTGACATCACCACCTTCGCCTTGATGTGGTACGTATTCGATGCCAACACCCCGGACCACCAGACCCTGTTCCAGTCCGGCTGGTTCGTGGTGGGGTTGCTGACCCAGACGCTGATCGTGCACATGATCCGTACGCCGAAGATTCCGTTCCTGCAAAGCCGTGCAGCCATGCCGCTGCTGGTGATGACCGGGATCATCATGGCGGTCGGCATCTTCCTGCCGATGGGGCCGCTGGCGCACTACTTCAAACTGCAGGCGCTGCCGTCGATGTACTTCGTGTTCCTGCCGATGATCCTGCTGGCGTATATGGCGCTGACCCAGGCGGTGAAAGGCTTCTACATCCGTCGGTTCGGCTGGCAATAACCGCAGAACAACGCTGTTCCCCTGTAGGAGTGAGCCTGCGCGCGATAGCGGTGTGTCAGTCAACATTGCAGTGACTGACACACCGCTATCGCGAGCAGGCTCACTCCTGCAAAGGTTATGTGTTTCAAGGACAAGACTATGCAAGCCATCAACAACCTCAACCTCGATTCGCTGCTCGACACCCTCGTCAGCCTCAGCGCCGCCTTCATCCTCGGTGGCCTGATCGGTTTCGAACGCCAGTACCGGCAACGCACCGCCGGCCTGCGCACCAATGTGCTGGTGGCGGTCGGTGCGGCGATTTTCGTCGACATGGCCAATCGTCTCGCCGGCGCCGAAGGCGCGGTGCGCGTGGTTGCCTACGTGGTCTCCGGCATCGGCTTTCTCGGTGCCGGGGTGATCATGCGCGAAGAGGGCAACGTGCGCGGTCTCAATACCGCCGCCACCCTGTGGACATCCGCTGCCGTCGGCGCCTGCGCCGGTGCCGACCTGCTCGCCGAAGCGGTGCTCGGCACCCTGTTCATCCTCGCCGCCAACACCTTGTTGCGGCCGATCGTCAACAACATCAACCGTCAGCCACTGGACGTGGTCTCGGCGGAAGTCACCAACATCGTTTACGTCATCGCCCGGCGGTCACAGCAGAAAGCCGTATTCGCCTTGCTCGAGGCGGAACTGGAGCGCAGCAACTACCCCGCCAGCGATGTCGATGTGCATGCCTTCGGTGCCGATGAAATAGAAATTGAAGCGACGCTGGCGACCACCTCGGTCGATGGTGATGAGCTGGATGCGCTGGTGGCGCGGATTTCGACCTCGGCGCTGGTGGTGCAGGCGTTCTGGAGTCCGAGTACCACCGAGTAACATTTCTCGGTTGCTGGGAATTGTCCTACACGGCGACAGGAAAGAACTTACATTTTCGACCTTGGGGCTCGATCACTATTGGTTCCGGAGCAGAGATGCCCGGCGTCCTGATTACTCGGTACGGTATTACGGCTGTGCAATTGATACCTGGAAAGTTCGGCAAGGAATGGCCGGAAATAATGGGGGGATCATCAGTTGCAAACGCCGTGATGAGGTTTGTTTGTCATTGCAAATAAACCTGTTGCCGTTCACGAGTGATTTGGGAAGCCAGGCCGCTGGGCCAAATAAATAACTATCCCAAGAGATGTAAAAAATGAAAAAAATCGTCGCTGTTACCGCCGCTACCGTTGTTATGGGTCTCGCTTCCTTCGCTAACGCTGCGACGCCGGCTTCCGGCAACCCTGGCACCGTGCGCTTCATCGGTGAAATCGTTTCCGGCGCCTGCGGTATCGACGCCAGCTCCCTGGACCAGACCGTTTCCCTGGGGCAAGTGCCATCTAACCAGTTCAAAGCGATCGGTGATCGTTCGACCCCGACCAAGTTCGACATCATCCTGACCGACTGCGACACCACCACTCAGAAGAACGCGCGCTTCACCTTCAGCGGTGTCCAGGATCCAGCCGTTCCAGGCTTGTTCGCCACCACCGGTCTGGCACAGAACGTCGGTATCCGTCTGCAGGCCAGTGCCGGCGAAATGCTCGACAATGGCACTGAGCAGGTCGCTCCGGTTGTGCTGCAAAACGGCAACAACACCGTGACCTTCGCCGCCATGTATGAAGCCACTGCTGCGACCGTCACCACTGGTGAAGCCGACAGCGTGGCTAACTTCACCGTGGCCTACAACTGATACCCGCGTATCGCCAGGTGTAAGAAAAAGGGGTGAAAACCCCTTTTTTCTTTTCCGTCAAAGTTCTGATAAAGGCTATTTCCCGTGTACGGCCGAAAACTTTTCGTGTCTTGCGTGTTGATCTCCTGTGCGCGTTATTCAAGTGCCGTGGAGTTTAATTCGGAGTTTCTGAATATCGACAAAAACGACGATATCAGTCTCGGACAGTTTGCCCATGCGCAATACACTGTGCCCGGTCGCTACTTGTTGGATATTACTGTCAATCAGCGTTATTTCGGTTCGCGTTCGATCGAGTTCAAGAGCGGCGCCAACCCGGATGAAAGTTACGCTTGTCTGCCCGAAGACCTGGTACTGACCTTTGGTCTCAAACCGTCTTTGCTGAAAAGCCTGCCGCGTCTGGCTGACGGTCAATGTGTGGATTTGCGTGGCATCGAAAATGCCTCGATCAAGTACATGAAGAATCTTGGGCGTCTGTCGATCAGCTTGCCGCAGGCGACCTTCGAGTACGACGACCCCGATTACATTCCGCCCGCCGCCTGGAGCGACGGGCTCAACGGCGCGTTGCTCGATTATCGAGTGATCGCCAACAGTCGCCAGACCCAGGGTTCGTCCGGGGATTCGCGCTCGCTGCAGAGCTACGGCACTGCCGGGATTAACCTGGATGCGTGGCGCGTGCGCGCCGATTATCAGGCGCGGCTGGAATCCGCCAGCCAAGGTGATAATCCCCACGGCGAAGCGGCTCAGTTGAACCGTTTGTATGCCTATCGTGCGTTGCCAACGATTCGTTCGAAGCTGTCGCTCGGTGAGGACTATCTGAACTCTGACGTGTTCGACACCTTTGCTTTGCGCGGTGCGACTCTGAGCAGTGATGACCGCATGCTGCCGCCGAACCTGCGCGGTTATGCGCCGCTGATCAGTGGCCTGGCGCGCACCAACGCAACGGTCACGGTGTCCCAGCAGGGGCGCGTGTTGTACTCGACCACGGTGACGCCGGGCGCGTTCAGCATTCAGGATCTCAACAGCAGCGTGCAAGGCACGCTGGACGTGACCGTGCGGGAAGAAGACGGTACCGAACAGACGTTCACCGTCGCCACTGCCGCTGTGCCGTTTCTGTCCCGTGAGGGCGAGTTGCGCTACAAGGTTTCCGCCGGCCAGCCGCGCCTGACCGGCCAGGGCGGCAGCGAGCCCGGGTTCGTGGCCACGGAGGCGGCCTACGGCCTGGCCAAGGACTGGACCGTCTATGGCGGCTGGCTTGCCGCCTCCGGGTACCAGTCGAGCGCTGTGGGCATCGGCAAGGATCTCGGCGTACTCGGTGCCGTGTCGGGGGATGTCACCACCTCCCGGGCCACGTTGCGCTGGAACGGTGAAACCGTGGTCGGCAATTCTTACCGGATCAACTATTCCAAGCGATTTGACGCCATTGGTACTGACCTGCGTTTTTTGGGTTATCGCTTTTCTGACAAGACGTTCACCAACTTCTCGCAGTTTGTCGGCGATGCGGATGCCTATTCGCTGAACTCGGGCAAACAACGTTATTCGGTGACCGTGGCCAAGCATTTTCCCTGGTTGTCGACGAGTTTCTCCTACGACCATTCGACCTACTGGGATGCCCCCGCCGCCGATCGTTTCGGGCTGACGGTGGCGCGCAGTTTTTCCCTTGGCAACGTCAAGAACATCAACGTCAACGTATCGGCGTACCAGACCCAGAATAGCCGGCAGAACGACGCGCAAATCTATCTCGGCGTGACCGTGCCACTGGGTGGCAACTCGATGATGTCGAGCAACCTGCAGCGCTCGGGCTCCGCAGGTTCGTCGGCCAGTGTCGGGTACAGCCATGATGACGGTGAAGGGGTGAATTATCAGGTGTATGGCGGCGTTGGCGACAACCGCTATGTCAACGCGTATGTCGGTCAACGGGCGTCGAGTTACCGCGCGAATGCGTCTGTCTCAACCGATGGCAGCACCTATCGCTCGCTCACCGGCGAGCTCGACAGTTCACTGGTCGCGACCCGTTATGGCGTATCGGCCCATGGCAATGGCACCAATGGCGATACACGTCTGCTGGTGTCCACCGACGGCGTTGCGGACGTGGCATTCACCGGCCAGACCCGCACCAACCGTAACGGTTATGCGGTGATGGACGGCTTGCCTTCCTTCCAGGCCTACGAAGCGCGGGTCAACGTGGAAAAGTTGCCACTCAACACCGAAGTATCCAATCCGATCCAGCGATTGGCGCTGACTGAGGGGGCCATCGGCTACGTCAATTTCGCCACGGGGCAGGGCCGCAACGCGTTTGTCGTGTTGACCCGTCTCGGCGGTAAACCGGTGCCTTTCGGCGCATCGGTGCAAGACAAAAACACCAATAAGGAAGTGGGCATCGTCGGCGAGGCCGGCGTCACTTATCTGTTGGGCATCAAGGCCGGGGCTGAACTGGTAGCGCGTTGGGATGACGCCGGCCAATGCAGTCTGGCCGAACTCCCTGAGGAGGACGTGGTGACCAACGTCGCCAAGCCTGCCCAGTGTCTGTAATCGCGCCTGTTCATTAATCCGGAGTCACCATGTCACGTTATGTTGTGTTTTCTGTGGGTCGTTTTTTCAACCGTCTGAGCCTGGCAATCGGGCTCTGTGTTCCCGTGCTGGCCAGCGCCGCTGTGGTGCCGGATCGCACCCGTCTGGTGTTCGAGGAAAGTGCGCCGTCAGTCAGCGTCACGGTCAGCAACAAGAACCCGCAATTGCCGTTTATCGTGCAGTCGTGGATCGAGAACGAGAGTGGCCAGAAAGTCACGTCACCGTTCATGGTCCTGCCACCGTTGCAGCGCATCGAGCCGAACGAAAGCAGTGTCCTGCGCATTGTGAAGTTGCCGCAGCTGGCACTCCCTGCTGACCGGGAGTCGGTGTTCTATTTGAACATTCGCGAGATTCCGCCGAAAACCCAGGCGGTCAACTCGATGCAGATTGCCTTGCAGTCGAAGATCAAGTTGTTCTACCGGCCGGCCGCTGTAAAGCGCGAGCGGGGCGAGGACCTGGCACTGGGCCTTGAGCTGAAAATCGACCCGGCCACCCGACAGTTGCTGGTCGATAACCCGACGCCGTTTCACATCACGGTCGTCGGTCTGCTGGCCGGCCCGGAAAAAACCAGAATGCCGATCGAAACCGTGATGATCGCGCCACGCGGCCATGCGCGGTTTGCCCTGACGAATACCGCGTTCACCACCTTGCGGGTGTCGAACATGAATGACTTCGGCGGTCAGTCCGACACACTGTTCAATTGCGTGGCGAATGTGTGCAAGGGTGTGAAACCGTGAACCTGTTCACTGCGCTGACGCGGCTGGCCCTGGCGGCGGTGTTGATGGGGGCGTCGCAGTTCGCGTCGGCGATGGTCTGCAAGTCGCTGAACGGCGGGAGCTACCTGAGCGAGTACATCGGTCCGGTGTCGGTCCCGGACACAGTGCCGGACGGCACGATTATCTGGCGCTCGAAAACCCATGTGGTCCCGGCCGACTGCTGGAAGCTGTTCGACATCCATTACAAAGAAGATGACCCGATCTATTTTTACGGCAATCCGGCCGGGCTCAATGCCACCCCGTGGGGCATTGAATTCGGTCTGGTGTATCGCGGCGTGACATCCTGGGACGGCGACTGGAGTTCCAACCCGACCCAGGGCGTCAACAGCGGCTTCATTTCCCGCGGTTGCCCGGATGCAACCAGCGGCGCCGACATGCTTGCCTGTTCGCGGGTGAGCCCGAGCATTGCGTTTCAGGTGGTGATCCGCAAGCGCGGGCTATTGCCGTTGCAGCGCCCCTCGCAAGATACCTACGACGTGTTCCAGTTCGACGGTCTCTATGGACTCAATGGCGGGCCGAGCAACCCGGCGGGCAACTTCCGTTTTCAACTCTCCGGCTTACAGAACATTGTCGGTACTGCGTGTACGGTCGATGTCAAGGTGACGCCGGAGCCGGGAATTGTCGACTTTGGTGTGATCCAGAAAACCACCACCGGTTTTTCACCGCCCAATCCGACCCGACCCTTCAGCCTGGCCCTGGAGAAAAAATGCAGCAGCGCAATCAACGTCGGTGCGACGTTCGTTACCAGCAACCAACAGGGTCTGTACAACATCCTGCCGGCCGCCGGCAGCCAGTTGGGCATTCAGGTGCGTGATGCACACAACAATCTGGTGCAGGTCAACGAACCTTTTCCCTTGGCGAATTTCCCGGCTCAGGTGAGCCATATCGACGTGCCGTTCAGTGCCACGGTGGTGTCGTTGGGTGACCCCGAAGTCGGGCCGTTCGAGGCCATTATGGTGGTGCAGATTGTTTACTACTGACGATTGGCGTCTCTTGGGAAAATTCCTACACGACCGCGGGATAAATCCTGCGTTCAGCGTGGCTTCCGCAGACCACTATTCCCTCTCCCGGGTCTATTGAGTGATTAAAGGACGATGACCTCCCCACGTATTCTGGTGCTGGAAAATCATGAGTTTGCCTGCAACGTGCTGGTCAGGATGTTGCATCGCCTGAGCGTGCGTGACGTGCTGCAAGCAGCGGATGCCGAACAGGCCATGGTGCAGATGCACCTGCGAGGCGGGGTCGATATCGTGATCTGTGACTTGACCGATCGTGGCCTCGATTGCCTTGAATTTTTGCGGGT
This sequence comes from Pseudomonas monsensis, assembly GCF_014268495.2. Classification (NCBI taxonomy): domain Bacteria; kingdom Pseudomonadati; phylum Pseudomonadota; class Gammaproteobacteria; order Pseudomonadales; family Pseudomonadaceae; genus Pseudomonas; species Pseudomonas monsensis. Next base: position 2,411,911 of record NZ_CP077087.1, read on the forward strand.
TGCCAGCCAGAGCGGCATGGTACGCGCGGTGTTGCTGTGCAGTGAGCTGCCGCCGGAGTTGAGCCGCACGCTTGGGCAAATGGCCTCGCTGGCAGGTTTGCAATTGCTCGGGGTACTGAACCGGCCGGTTCAACTGCGTTCGTTGAATCGCCTGTTGTATCGCTACAAACGCGTGCGGGTATCTCCCGTGTTGGCGCCGTTGAGCAAGGAGCTGCCGGGCGAGGATGAAGTGCGTCGCGGGCTGGCACTGGGCGAATTCCGGGCGTGGTTCCAGCCGCAATTTCAGCTGCAGGGCGGTGCGGTGATTGGTGTCGAAGCGCTGGCCCGTTGGCAGCATCCGGCGCGCGGCACCCTGTTGCCCTGTGACTTTCTCGCCGCCGTGCTGGCTTATGACCTGACCGACCAGATGTTCAAGCAACTGCTCGAACAGGGTCTGAACCTGCTGGGCATTTTGCGCCATCGCGGCGTGACCTTGCAGTTGGCGTTCAACCTGCATGCCTCACAGTTGATGGACAGTGCACTGGTCGAACACATCAAACTGGCATTGGAGCGTCATGGGTTCAAAGGGGCGGTGCTGATGCTCGAACTGGCGGAAAACGGCTTGCTCGATTGCCCGCCGGGCACGCAGGAGAACCTGCTGCGCTTGCGCCTGCTCGGTTGCGGGCTGTCGATTGACGATTTTGGCGTAGGCTTTTCGTCGCTGAAGTTGATGTGTCAGTTACCGTTCACTCAGATCAAGCTCGATGGCCGCTTTGTCCAGCACCTCGATCGTCAGCGCAATCGGGCGATGGTCTCCAGCACGCGGGCACTGGCCCGTTCGCTGGGGATGGATCTGGTGATCGAAGGCGTCAGCGGTCCAAAGGTGCTCGAGCGTTTGCGCGAGCTCGAATGTGAATTGGGTCAGGGTTATTACCTGGCCCGGCCCATGACCGGGCATGACCTGCTGCAGTGGCTGGAAAAGCCTGAAGGCGGGCGCTGACCCTTGCGTGACTTTGTGCAGTTATTTTCAAGATTTTTCCTACACTCCAGTGATGCTCGTGTATTTTTCGACATGAGGATCGCCTGGTCTGCTGTCCCATCATTATTCGTGATGTTGCCGATGTTGTTGATCGACGTGTCCTACAGGGGTTTTTATGCTCAAAGCGATCATCGTGGACGATCATCCGTTCATTCGCTCTGCGGTCAAGATGCTGTTGAAACAGGAACATTTCGACGTTGTGGCCGAAGCGGATAATGGCGCCGACGCTGTGCAACAGGCCCGCGAACACACTCCCGATCTGATCATTCTGGATATCGCCATGCCCAAGCTCGACGGCCTGGAGGTGATCTCGCGTATCAGTGCGCTGAACCTGCACTGCAAGATTCTGGTGCTGACCTCGCAATCAGCGCAGTTCTATTCCATGCGCTCCATGAAGGCAGGCGCGGCGGGCTATATCTCCAAAACCAACGATCTGGACGAATTGGTCAAAGCCATCAAAGTAGTGATGGACGGTTATACCTTTTTCCCCAATCTGGCCAGTAGCTCGGTCCGGCGCAGCGATGCCCAGGCCACGGATCTGGAACTCATCCAGAGCCTGTCAGACCGCGAGCTGACCATTTTGCAGCAGTTGGCCAAGGGGCTGAGCAACAAGGAGATCGGCGACGCGATGTTGTTGAGCAACAAAACGGTCAGTACCTACAAGACGCGTCTGATCGAGAAACTCAACGTCAAGTCGGTGGTGTATCTCGCTGATTTCGCCAAGCGCAACAACCTGCTCTAAATGATTATTTTCGTCAGAAATTGCCTTGCCGGTCTTGCGCTGTTTGGCTCCCTGTCGCTGCAGCAGGCAATGGCCGCTGCGCAGCCCGATACATTGCAGCTGCTCGGTCGCTCGGATGTCCAGGGGTACGCCGTGCCACTGGATGAGCCGGACTGGAGCTGGTTGCGGAGCAAGGGGCGCCTGTTGCTCGGCGACAGCAGCCCCGATTACGCGCCTTTTGCGATTACCGGCAACGGCAATGACTACGAAGGTCTGACGGCCGATTACGCGCAACTGATCGAACAACTCCTGCACGTCAACGTCGAGGTCCGGCGTTACGCCTCGCGCGGCGATCTGCTGGCTGCGCTGAAAAGCGGCCAGATCGATATGATCGGCACCGCCAACGGCTTTGAAGCGGCGGATCCGCAATTGGCGATCTCCTTGCCTTACGCTGACGATAATCCGACCCTGGTGACGCGCATCGATGAGAGTCACAACCTGCCGGAAGACCTGGCAGGCAAACGTGTGGCGATGCTCTATCACTACCTGCCTCCGGAAACGGTCCAGGCGTTTTACCCCAACGCCAATGTGCAACTGTATCCCTCGACACTGACGGCGATCGGTGCCGTGGCGTTTGGTCAGGCTGACGTTTATCTGGGCGACTTGCTCAGCTCCAATTACCTGATCAAGAAGAATTACCTTAACAACGTTCAGCTCAGCGATTTTTCGCGCATGGAAACCCAGCCCTTCAGTTTTGCCGTGACCCGGGACAACACTCGGTTGTTGCAGATTCTCGATGCTGCGTTGAAGGTCATTCCTGTTGAAGAACGCATGAGTATCCGGCGGCGCTGGAGTGTCGGCGGAGTGGCCATTCCCGGCCAGCACCGGCTGCATTTCAGTGTCAAGGAGCAACGCTGGCTGGATCGTCATCCGCGCATCAAAGTCGCGATCAACGAGAACTTCCTGCCGCTGACCTTTGTCGACGACGCCGGCAACTTTCGCGGGATCAGTGCTGACGTGCTGGCCAAGATCAGTCTGCGCACGGGGCTGCAATTCGATATGCAGCGCGTGGATTCGGTCGATGACCTGATCGGTGAAGTGACCAGTGGCAGGGCCGACATGCTGGCGGCGTTTACGCCAAGCACCGAGCGCGAAGGCGAATTGCGTTTCACCCGTCCGTACCTGATCAATCCGTTCGTGCTGGTCATGCGCCGCGGCGGTGAGCCGAAGACCCTCGATCAGTTGGCCGGCAAGCGTCTGGCGCTGATCCGCGGCAACGTCTTGCGCGAATACCTTGTCGAGCAATATCCCTCTGTGCAACTGGTCGCCGCAGACAATGCCGCCGAAGCCATGGAGATGGTCGCCCAGGGCAAGGTCGAGGGCGCGATCAATTCGCTGGTCAGTGCCCGCTATATGATCTCGCGTCAGTACCGCGACACATTGCAGGTCAGCAGTACCGTCGGCACCCAGCCTGCACGCATTGCACTGGCGACCAATCGCGGTGCGCTGGAACTGTACTCGATTCTCGACAAGGCCCTGTTGAGCATCAGCCCGGAAGAAATGGACGAGCTGACCAACCGCTGGCGCAGCGAAGTGGTGGTGGATGACAGTTATTGGCTGCGCAATCGCGACATCATCCTCCAGGGCTTCGTGATCGCCGGCGCGTTGCTGCTCGTGGCGTTTGGCTGGATTGCTTATCTGCGTCTGTTGATGCGCAAGCGGCGCCAGGCGGAAATCGCTCTGAACGATCAAATGGAGTTCATGCGCGTGCTCATTGATGGCACGCCGCATCCGATCTATGTGCGCGATCGCGAAGGCCGCCTGGTGATCTGCAACAGCGGTTACCTGCAGGTATTCGGCACCGAGCGCGAAGCGGTGATCGGCAAGTTGGTGACGGACGGCGTGCTCAGCGATGTGCAGCAGGCACAGGTTTTTCAGGATGACTATCTACGGGTGATGGAGGAGGGCTTGCCGAGCATTCAGGACCGTAGCCTGAATCTGGCGGACGGCCGCGCGCTGACGATCTACCACTGGATGTTGCCTTACCGTGGCAGCGACGGTGCCGTCACCGGCATGATCGCGGGCTGGATCGATGTCAGCGAGCGCCAGCATTTGTTGCAGGAGCTGCAAATCGCCAAGGATGTCGCCGATGACGCCAACCGCGCCAAGACCACGTTCCTGGCGACCATGAGCCACGAAATCCGCACGCCGATGAACGCAATCATCGGCATGCTCGAACTGGCGCTGAAAAAGGCCGATCAGGGTGTACTGGACCGTTTCGCGGTCGAGGTGGCTTCGGGCGCGGCGCGTGGGTTGCTGGATCTGATTGGCGACATTCTCGACATTGCACGGATCGAATCCGGCCGCCTGTCGCTGGCGCCGGAACGCGCCAATCTGCGAGAGCTGGTTGAGTCGGTCGCGCGCATTTTCGAGGGCCTGGCGCGGCAGAAACAGTTGCGTCTGCAACTGGATCTGGACGCCCTGAGTAATGTCGATGTGTTGATCGATCCGCTACGTTTCAAACAAGTGCTGTCGAATCTGTTGAGCAATGCCATCAAGTTCACGGAGGCGGGGCAGGTGGTGTTGAGTGTGCAAGTCGAGAGCGGCAGCGATGAGCGGCTGAGTCTTTGCCTGCGCGTCAAGGACACTGGCCGCGGGATCTCGCCTGCGGATCAGGCCCAATTGTTCAGTCCGTTTGCCCAGGCCGGTAATCATGGTCAGTCGGCGCAGGGCGGCTCCGGGCTTGGGCTGGTGATCAGTCGTACGCTGTGCGAAATGATGGGCGGCAGCCTCACGCTGACCAGTGAGCTGGGGCGGGGCACGCAGATCGAGGTGCTGTTGAATCTGTCGACCCTTGAACCGCTGGACGCGGCGCCCGACGAGGACGTCGAGACACTGCGGGCCAGCCACAGCCTGAATATTCTGGTGATCGACGATTACCCGGCCAACCGTCTGCTGTTGTCGCAACAGTTGAGTTATCTGGGGCATCGGGTGACGGATGCAGAGGACGGCGCCCATGGCCTGCGTGCCTGGCGCAACCAGACCTTCGACGTGGTCATTACCGACTGCAATATGCCGATCATGAATGGCTACGAACTGGCCCGGGCGATCCGTGATGAGGAAACTGCACGAGAGTTGCCGCGCAGTCTGGTATTGGGGTTCACCGCCAATGCGCTGGCCGAAGAGAAGGATCGTTGCGCCGAGGCCGGAATGGACGATTGCCTGTTCAAGCCGATCAGCCTCAAGGACCTCAATCTGCGCCTGGCCGCTGTCGTCCCACGGCCGCGTTCAGCGACTGACGAATTGCCCGGTGATTGCAGGCCAGGTGACATCGATCTGGCCAGCCTCGAACAACTGACTCGTGGCGATCGCGCTTCGATCAACAGTCTGTTGAGCGATCTGGCCACGAGCAACGCGCAGGACATGGCCAAACTGATGCGCCTGTTTACCCAGCACGACATGGTCGGGCTCGCTAATCTGGCTCACCGGGTCAAGGGCGGTGCGCGCATTATCAAGGCGCACTCGCTGATTCAGGCGTGTGAGGCGCTGGAGGTCGCCAGTGAAGGGCTCGACACGCAAGTCCTGACCGCCGCGGTGGATGCCTTGCAGCAGTCGATGGAGCAGTTGGCTGCGCAGTTGGACGAGCGTCTGGCCTGACAAAATATTCCATTTTCCCTGCTGTCCTTGAGAATTTTCCTACATTCGTCACTGACCTTACGTCGCTAACGTGCGGTGTGCTCGGCGTACCGCCGAGCTCACTTCACTGGCTAACGTTTGGAGTTGTTGATGACCCTTTCCTCTATGTCTTCCCGGGCACGACTGGTCGCCTGTGGACTGGCCGTCGCTGCGGTGTTGAGTGGCTGCGCCAGTACGCCCATTCCCGAGCAGCAGGTCTCGCTGTCACGTGACGCGGTCAATCGAGCGGTCTCGGCAGAAGCGACGCAATATGCGCCGCTGGAAATGAAGGCCGCGCAGGACAAAATGTTCCTGATGGAACGCGCCTTGGGCGAAAAAGACTATCCGCAAGCCAGGCTGCTGGCTGAACAGATCGAAGCCGATGCCAACCTCGCCGAACGCAAATCGCGTGCGGTGAAATGGCAAAAACAGCTGACCGACGCCCGCAGTGGCATTCAGGTGCTCAAGCAGGAAATGTTGCAAGACCCGGTTACCGGTTTCAATCCGCCCGCCAGTGCCCAATAAGGAGCGATACATGCCGACTTTCAAATTACTGCCAGCTGTATCGCTATCTGCTTTGATACTCGCCGGTTGCGCCACCCCCCCGGAAAACCCGCAATTGCTACAGGCTCGCGCACAGTTTGCCGCGTTGCAGCAAAAGCCCGAGTCCAACACCCTGGCGGCGATCGAAACCAAGGATGCGTTCAGTGCGCTGTACAAGGCTGATCAGGCTTCGATCAAGGATCGCCAGGCGGCGGACGTCGATCAGTTGGCGTACCTTGCCAGGCAGAAAATCGCGCTTGCCGAGCAGACCATCGTCGGGCGTCAGGCCGAAGCCGGGCTGAAGAAAATCGACGCCGAGCGCACTCAGGTGCAGCTAGACGTGCGCACCCAGCAGCTCAAGGCGCTGCAAGCGATGAAGGCGCAGAAAACCCAGCGCGGGGAAGTCGTCACCTTCGGTGACGTGCTGTTCGACACCGGCAAGGCCGATCTCAAGCACGGCAGCCAGCGCAACTTCGAACAACTGGCGCAGTACCTGACGGCCAATCCGGAACGCAAAGTGCGCATCGAGGGTTTTACCGACGATGTGGGCAGCGAGGATTTCAACCAGCGTCTGTCAGAGCGTCGTGCGGATGCGGTGGCCTTCGCCCTCCAGCAAATGGGCATCAGCGCTGATCGTCTGATCACCAAGGGCTACGGCAAGCAATTTCCGGTGGCCGGTAACGCTGATGCGCGCTCCCGTCAGCTCAATCGCCGGGTGGAGGTGATCATCTCCTACGGATCGACCATGGTCGGCGCTCGAAACTGACGATCGACGAAGCGAGCCTGCAACGGGCTCGCTTTTTTCGTCAAGGACCCGGACGAGACCGGTGGGTGTGCTTAGGAAATTTCCTACACGCTAAAAGAAAAGTCCTACTCAGAAAATCCCGCTGCTTCTCTAAATTACCGGCTTCCCGAGTGCGAGCCGGCTCCATCAAAGGTTCGAACTCAACCCGATTTACGCCGTCGCCCGAAGGGGTGCACGTGAGGATCAGTTGATGAAAAACCGTTTCCCTTTGTTCCAGCGCACGCCCGTTGCCATCGCCGTTGCATTGCTGCTGCCGATGTACGCCAACGCCTATACCGCTTCGGTCGACAGCGGTGCGGTGGTCTATGACGAGAGCGTGACCAGTGGCGTGCAGTCGATTGGCACCCAAGGCACGGCGCATCGCACCACTGTCAGTGGCAGTGGTTCGCAAAGCGTGTTCAGTAATGGCGTGACCTACGACACGGTGGTAGACGGCGCGATGCAGAACGTGGCCAGTGGCATCAGCCATGGCACGGTGGTCAACAACGGCGGCACGCAATTGGTCGGCACCAGCGGCATTGCCAATGACACCGTGCTCAACGCCAGTCAGCAGACCGTCACGCGCTCCACGGTCAATCGCACCCTGATCAACGCAGGCAGCGTACAGACCCTGGATATCCTGGCCATCGCCAACGACACCCGGGTCGGTAATGGCGGTACGCAAAACCTGATCAATCGGGCGGTGGCCAATGGCAGCGTCATTGAGGCCGGAGGCGAGCAGACGATTCGCCAAGGCATACTGGGTGGCGCAGTGGCCAATGACACGAACATTCAAGGCGGCACGCAAAGTGTGTACAACACCGGCACCGCCAATAACAGCACAGTCAGCAATGGTGGTCAGGTCAATCTGTACCGCGGCGCTCAGGCCAATGGGGTGGTCGCAGAGGCGGGCGGTACCGTCAATGTTATGGAGAATGGCGTGAAAACCGTCGACTCGCTGACACTCAACGGTGGCCGCCTGGCGTTCGTCCCGAGCACCGATGGCAGCTTCAAAACCTTCACGGTCAACGCCCTGTCCGGCAGCGGCAACATCCTGATGAACACCGACATCGCCAACCAGCAGCATGATTTGCTGGTGGTGCAGGGCGCCGGACTGGCGAGCGGAGATCACACGTTGATCGTCGGCGATTCCGGGCATGAACCGAGCGCTTCTGACGGCCGACTGTTGTTGGTGGACACCCACGGGGGCGATGCGAAATTCGCCTTGTATGGAGGCCATGTCGATGCCGGTGCATTTCGTTACACCTTGCAGCAACAGGGCGATGACTGGGGACTGGCAAGCGGGGGCGCGATTCCGGTCGACCCGGTGAAGCCAGTGGACCCGGTCAATCCGGTCGACCCGGGAAAGCCAGTAGTCCCCGTCAATCCAGTAGACCCCGTGGCGCCGGTTGATCCTGTCAAGCCGGTGTCCCCTGTAACACCACCGCCGCGCCCGGTCGACCCGGCGCCGCAAAACCTGTCCAAAGGTGCCAACGCCGCCATCGCTGCCCGCACCGCCGGAGCGGGCCTGTGGAATGCGCAGATGAACGCCTTGGTCAAACGCCTCGGCGAATTACGCATGGGCGAGGATGACGGTGGTCTCTGGACCCGCGCGATCGGTAAGCGATTCGACGTCAGTGAACACTCCAGTCGCGCCTACACCCAAGACGTCACGGGGCTGGAAATCGGTGCCGACAAAGCCTTCGCGGTGGACAGCGGCAAAGTCTATGTCGGTGCGATGGTCGGTACCGCCCGATCGGACCTGGATTTCGGCGAGGGCGCTTCCGGTGAAATCGACAGCCGTATGTTCGGCGTCTACGCCACCTACTTGAACGACAACGGTGTGTACGTCGATAGCGTGTTGAAGTACAGCCGTTTCGATAACGAGATCAAGACCCCGAGCAATCTGGGCGAGTCGGTCAAAGGTTCCTACAGCACCAACGGCGTCGGTGCGGATATCGAGGTCGGCAAGCGCATCAATTTGAAGGATGGCTGGTTCGTGGAGCCACAACTGGAAATCACCGCGACGCGTACCCAGGGCGCCAGTTACACCGCCAGCAACGGCTTGCGTGTCAAGTCCGATGACCTCGACTCCTTGCAGAGCCGTGTGGGTTCACTGTTCGGTCGCAGCCTTGAGCTGAGCAACGGCATGAAGGCCCAACCGTATGTCAAAGCGTCGTACATCACCGAGCATGCCGGCAGCAGCAAGGTCAACGTCAATGGCCACAAGTTCGACGCCGAGCTGCCGGGTAACCGGGTCGAACTCGGGTTTGGCGGCGTGTTGCAGGTCAGTGAAAAGAGCAAGATCTCGCTGGATGCCGAATACGCCAAAGGCAATGGCATCGAGCAACCCTTCGGTGTGAGCCTGGGTTATCGCTACCTCTGGTAAGCAAACAGACGCCACGTCGGGTTATTCCGCCGTGGCTTTTTCTCTTGCGATGGCCAGAACATTCCGGTGTTTTTTTCAGACTTGTCCTACATGCCGCGCAGTTCTTTTTGATTAGCGTGTCGGCATTGGTACTACCAGCAACAATTCCTTTTCCTAACACTGTCGAAATCAATGTCCTACAAGTGCTGGCGCATCCTTATTGTCGAAGAGCAGTGCTCACTGCATTCGCGAATCAGCAGAACGCTCAATGAACTGGGCTGTCGGGCGCTCACGCCGGTACGTTCGTTCCGCGAACTGCTGAGCGTGACCCAATACTCACACGAGCCTTTCGAGCGCTTTGACCTGATGCTGATCAACGCGAACGTGCTGGCCGCTACCGGGATTGATGCGCTGCGATTTTTCCAGAGCAACGCGCAGATTCGCCACGGTGTGATCTACGACGGACAACGCGGCCAGGCCCGGGCAGCGATGATCTACGCCAGTCAACGGCGGCAACTGAGCCTGATCCGTACGCCGGATCGACAAACCCTGGGTCCTCTGCTGGAGCAATTCGATGTTTGAGCGTTTTTGCGAACGGCCACTGCGTGTGCTGGTACTGGAAGACCATGCTTTCCAACGCTCGGTGGCGGTCAACATGCTGCGTGCGCTCGGTTGCCGCGAGGTGCTTGAAGCCAGTGACGGTGCCGAGGCGCTGGCGCTGCTGGAGTCTGTTGGCACGGTCGACGTGGCCCTGTGCGATCTGCAAATGGACGGCATGGACGGGCTTGAGTTTCTGCAGCGTGTGGGCGCGTCAGGGCAGGTCAAGTCAGTGATCATCAGTAGTTCGCTGTCGGCAGACTTGCGTCGGGCGGTGCATCAAATGGTGGCGCTGCTGGGCATGGATTTGCTCGGCGATGTCGGCAAACCCTTGCATGCGCAAGTGCTGGCGGATTTGCTCGACAAGGCGGTCAACCGTCCTGTCACGCCATTGCCAGCTGCCACAGCCGTCACGCTGGCCAGTGAAGCGGCGGTGCGCCAGGCGCTGGCCGAGCAGCAATTGCATGCCTGGTATCAGCCCAAATTCAATTTGCACACGGGTGAGGTCTGTGGCGTCGAGGTGCTGTGTCGCTGGCTGCACCCGACCCGTGGAATTATTTCGCCGGCGCTGTTCATGCCGGTGCTGGAGCGTTGTGGGTTGCTCGACGCGCTGTTGTTTACTCAGTTGGAGCAAGCGCTGCTGGTGCAGAGCAGTGCCCGCGAGCAAGGTTTTGCCTTGAACATCGCGTTCAATCTGCAAGCGACGCAGTTGGCCAGTGGTGAGCTGACGTCCACCCTGCTCAGCCTGCTGGCGCGCCACGCCAGTACGGGTGCAAGCCTGACCTTCGAGCTGACCGAAAGCGGCTTGCTCGAAGCGCCGGCCACCAGCCTAGAAACCCTGGTACGCCTGCGCATGATGGGATGTCGCCTGTCGATTGATGACTTCGGCGCAGGGTTTTCCTCGTTGCAGCGCCTGTGTCAGTTGCCGTTCAACGAAATCAAGCTGGACGCTGATTTCATTCGCAACCTTGAGCATGAGCCCCGTTGCCGGGCGGCGATCAGCAGCACCCTGGCACTGGGCGAAACCCTCGGCATGAGCGTCGTGATCGAAGGTATCGAGACCGATGCGCAGCGCCGGGAACTGTTGGCGCTGGGTTGCACGCAGGGGCAGGGCTACTGGTATGCGCGCCCGATGTCCGGGGTCGACTTGCTGGGCTGGCTGCAGCAGCGCAACGAGCATCAGGCCAAGGATGAATGACCGGGTTTTTAGGAAAGTTCCTACAGATCCGGGCGGAAGGCCTACGTAGCCTTGCCCGACCCAGAAACCGACTTCACCGGGAGATTGACCATGATCAACAAAGCCCTGCGCATCCTCATCGCCGACCCGCAGCATTTTTACCGGATGAACACCGAGCGACTTTTCAATAACCTCGGTTACTACCGGGTTGCGCCGGTGCAGACCCTCGCGGAGTTGCTGACCCTGGTCGATTACGGCTGCGAACCCTTCGACGCCGTAGTGATCAACGCCGACCTGGCGACCGGAGCGCTGGACCTGCCGGGGTTTTTCCTGAATAACCCGCAGGTTCGTCATGCGTTGATCTACAACGAGGCTTCGGCGCCGTTGCAGACGGCCCTGGGTTTTGCCCAGGACAACGTACAGATCAGTCATGCGGCGTCGCCCGGCGCCTCGGCGATCAAACAGTTGATGGCGCTGGTCGATGCCCCCGACAGGTCGCGGGATGCGCCGGTCTGGCAGCTGGAGTCGGGCGCTCGGCGTCGGGCTTATGCATAGAATGTCGCTGGCGGCAACTGTCAGACCTGACAGGTGATTCACTCGCTGATTCGTGTAACAGTCCTTGCGCAGCCACTGCGTCCGGATCCACTGACGCCGTTGGTCTTTTCGCCAGGTTTGTCATCGGGAGTGGACATGAAGTCAGCGCTGATCGTCGACGATCATCCGGTCGTACGGGCCGCCATCCGGATCGTGCTGCAAGCCGAAGGTTTCAAGGAGATTCACGAAGCGTCCAATGGCAACGAGGTGGTGGCGCTGATCCGCGAGCATCAGCCGAAACTGGTCGTGCTGGACCTGCGTTTGCCGGCACTCGACGGGCTGGAGGTGATGACGCGGATCAGGGCCAACGATCTTGATTGCCGGGTATTGGTGTTCAGTACCCACGATCCGTTGTTTTATCAGGAGCGTTGCCTGCGGGCCGGGGCGATGGCCTATGTCACCAAGACCAATCAATTGCAACAGCTGCACAAGGCCATCCAGGCCGTCATGTCCGGCTACACCTATTTTTCCGCACTGCCGGACAGCGCCAGCACATTGAATGCCGTGCAAATCACCGAAAAGCAGATGATCGATCAGCTCTCCGACCGTGAGCTGAACATTTTCGAGCAATTGGGGCAGGGCAAGCCGAACAAGACGATTGCCGAGGACATGCACCTGAGCCATAAAACCGTCAGCACCTATAAAACCCGGCTGATGAAAAAGCTCGGGATCAGCTCGGCGGTGCACTTGCGTGACTTCGCCAAGCGCAATCATTTGATCTGAGCCAGACACATGAAGCTCGCAGGTGGTGTTGTCTGGCTGTGGCTGATGGTGGCGGGGGCCTGCTGGGCGAGCGAGGCGCCACCGGTACTGGACATCCTCACCCGCAGCGGTCTGGAGCATGTCCAGCTGCCCCTGGACGAACAGGACCGGCAATGGCTGCGCGAGCATCCCGTTTTGCGCATGGGGATTTCCGGGCCCGACTACCCGCCGTTCGAGATCAGCCGCAATCAACATGAGCTGGAGGGGCTCACGGCTGACTACGCTGACCTGTTGGCGCAACTGCTCGGTGTGCGGATCGAAGTGCGCCGGTACGCCGACCGGGAGGCGCTGATGAGCGCGCTCAAACGCGCGGATCTCGATCTGTTGGGCACCTCCAATTCGTTTGAAACTGCCGACCCGGACATCGTTCTGTCCCGCGCCTATGCCGAAGATCAGCCCATGCTGGTCACCCGGTTCGACGAACTGTTAACGATGGGCCTCGAAGACAAACGCGTCGCCATGGTCGAAGACTATTTGCCGCTGGCGAATGTACAGGCGTTATACCCACGCGCACGGATACAGCGTTATGCCTCGGCGATGGATGCGCTGGGGGCCGTGGCGTTTGGCGCAGAAAACGTTTATCTGGGCGATCTGATCAGCGCCAACTACTTGATCAATACCAATTACCGCAACGACCTGCACCTGGCCGGGCCGGCGGGGCTTGACGCCAACCCCTTCGGTTTTGCCTTGTTGCGCAGCGATGTGCGCCTCAAACGCATCGTCGACAAGGCACTGGCGGCGATTCCCGGCGAGCAGCGGCAACGCATTGAGCTGCGCTGGAGCGCCGGTCCTGCAGAGATGGCGGGGCAGTCCCGGGTTCAGCTCAGTGCGACCGAGCAGCAATGGCTGGATCAGCATCCGCTGGTGCGGGTCGGCGCCATCGAAGATTTCGCGCCGCTGACTTTTTTTGATGCCGACGGCCGTTTCAGCGGGTTGGGCGCGCAACTGCTGAGCCTGATCAGCCAGCGCAGCGGGTTGCAATTCGCGATCGTGCGCGGTGCTTCGCTGGATCGCCAGATCGAGCAACTGAAGGCCGGCGACCTCGATGTGTTGCCTGTGGTGACGCCCAGCAGCGAGCGCGAAAACGAGCTGCAATTCACCCGCGCCTACCTGAACAATCCGTTTGTGCTGGTCAGTGCGGTAGCGGCGCAGAGTCCGCGCACCCTCGACGATCTGGTGGGCAAACGCGTGGCGATTTATCGCGGTCACCCGTTACGCAACTATCTGCTGGAACGGGTACCGCGCATTCGTCTGGTCGACGTCAGAAGCCCTGCCGAAGGCATGGAGTGGATTGCCAGGGGCCAGGTCGATGCGACGGTGAGTTCATTGCTGGTTGCGCGTTTTCTGATTGCCCACCAGTACCGCGAGCGCCTGCGCATCATTGGCACCGTCGGCGACCAGCCGGCCCGCATTGCCCTGGCCACTGCTCCGCAGGCGCCGCTGCTGCATTCGATCCTGAACAAGGCCCTGCTGAGCATCGCCCCGCAACAGATGGACGAACTGGTCGAACGCTGGGGCAATGATGTGGTGGTGGAGGACAGTTACTGGCTGCGTCATCGTCGCACCATTGTGCTGGGTTTTGCCGGTGCGGCGGGTCTGTTGGTGCTGGCGCTGGGCTGGATCGGTTTTCAGCGCTGGCAGATTCGCCAGCGCCAGCAATGGTTGCAGCAATTGCAGGATGCCAAGGACATCGCCGACGACGCCAATCGGGCCAAGACCACGTTTCTGGCAACCATGAGCCATGAAATCCGTACACCGATGAACGCGTTGATCGGCATGCTCGAACTGGCCCTGAAGCGGGCCGAAGAGGGCGTGACCGATCGCCTGGCGATTCAGGTGGCCTCCAATGCCGGGCAGCAATTGCTGGCGCTGATCGGCGATATTCTCGACATTGCCCGCATTGAGAGCGGGCATTTGTCCATCGCCCCGGAACGGGCCAATCTGCGTGAACTGGTGGTGTCGGTCTGTCGGGTATTCGAAGGCCTAGCCCGGCAGAAACGCTTGCTGTGGCACATCGAACTCGATGCACACAGCGACGTTGAGGTGTTGATCGACCCGACGCGTTTCAAGCAAGTGCTGTCGAATCTGCTGAGTAACGCGATCAAGTTCACCGACACCGGCGAGGTGAGCTTGTGGCTGGCGGTAAGGCCCTCGACGGCCGAGCGACTGGCGGTGAACGTGGTCATTCAAGACAGCGGCATCGGCATCGCAGCGCAGGATCGGCAGCGGCTGTTCAACCCGTTCGTCCAGGCGCGCAATAGTCCCCAGTCGGCGCGCAGCGGCTCCGGACTGGGCCTGGTGATCAGTCGCACGCTGTGCGAAATGATGGGCGGTACGTTGCGCCTCGACAGCGAGCCGGGCCAGGGGACGCAGGTGGAGGTCAGCCTTGAGCTGCCAGTATTGACGGCACTGGAGCAGCGCCCCGCGACGCCTGAAACTCTGCGCGTGGCATCGTGCTCGCTGCAGGTGCTGGTAGTCGACGATCATCCGGTGAATCGGCTGTTGTTGTGTTGGCAACTGAGTGAACTGGGGCACCGCACGGTCGACACCGAGGATGGTCATGAAGGTCTGGAACGCTGGCGGGCGCAGTCATTCGATGTGGTGATCACCGATTGCAACATGCCGCGGCGCAATGGCTATGAACTCGCCCGGGCCATCCGTGCCGAAGAGACTACGACGGGGCGCCGGCCCTGCCTGATCCTCGGGTTTACCGCCAATGCCCAGGTCGAGGAGAAGCGTCGCTGCCTTGCGGCGGGTATGGACGAATGCCTGTTCAAACCGATTCGCTTGCACGATCTGGCACAGGCGCTCGAGGGCGCCAGTCATGACGGCGGACAGCTTGAACCCACCGAGGACATTGTTCCGGTAGACATTGATCTGAGTACGCTGGAGCAGATGGCCGGCGAGGATCACGCGCTGATTGCGCGTCTGCGCGAAGAAGTGTTGAACAGCCTGCATCACGACCTGCAACGCCTTGAGCGGCTGAGGCCCGGGCGGGATCCGGAAGGGCTGCGCGAGCTGGCGCATCACATCAAGGGCGCCGCCCGCATGGTCGGCGCGGCGCGGCTGGTGGCGGCGTGCGACGAACTTGAGCAGGTCAGTCGCGGCGCCGATACCGAACCTGTAGTCAGTGCGGTCCATGTGTTGCGCGAGGCCATGAACGCTCTCGCGCAGCGTCTTCAGGCCTGAGCGATCAATCCCAGACCGGCGCAATGCCTTTCGGGCTGGTCAGGCGATGACCGCGTTCCAGCGTGGCGATCTGCGCCATGTCCGCGTCACTCAGGGTCAGCGCAACGGCCCCCATATTGCTCTGCAGGTTGGCGCGTCGGGTTGACGATGGAATCACCGCATACCCCGATTGCATGGCCCAGGCCAGGGTGACTTGTGCCGGTGTGGCGTGCAGGCGTTCGGCGATTTGCTGGATCAGCGGGTCTTTCAGGACTTCGCCATACGCGAGGGTCATGTACGAGGTGATGTGGATGCCCTGGCTTTTGGCAAACCCGACGACTTTGCGGTTTTGCAGGTACGGGTGCAGTTCGATCTGGAGGGTGGCAATGTTGTCGGCGCCCACGGCTTCAATCGCCTGTTGCATCAGTTCGATGGTGAAGTTGGAGACACCGATCTGCCGGGTCAGGCCCAGACGCTTGGCTTCCAGCAATGCCCCCATGAATTCGGCGACCGGCACCTGATCGTCAGGCGATGGCCAGTGGATCAGTGTCAGATCGAGGTAGTCGGTCTGCAGTTTTTGCAGGCTTTCCTTGAGGCTTTCGATCAGGCGATCCCCGGCGAAATTGGCGATCCAGATCTTGCTGGTGATGAATAACTCATCACGCGCAATGCCGCTGGCGGCGATGGCCTGGCCGACCTCGGCCTCATTCTCGTAAATCTGTGCGGTGTCGATGGCCCGGTAACCGAGCTCAAGCGCGGTGCTCACCGAATCGATGACCACCTGACCTTGCAGGCGAAACGTACCCAGACCAAAAGCGGGAACAGACATTGATGACTCCAGGGTTGCAGTGGGAATGGGCCGGAGTATCCGCGTCGACTTCCTTGAGAAAAACCGCCGCTGAGGCAAAGCACTGTTGACTGCGAGGCACGAATCTTTTTCGGGAGTTGTGTCGTCCGGGCTGACCCCTTCGCGAGCAGGCTCGCGAATTGTCCTGTTTATGGAACGCAAAAACTGTTTTTTGCCGTCTAGTGCATGAATGTTCATGAATATAAGCTCAATTCAATGCGTCATTCATCAAATTGGAGATAACCATGAAAAACATCATCGGCATCTACACCAGCCCGCGCGGCCACTGGGTCGGCGATGGTTTCCCGGTTCGCACGCTGTTTTCCTACGACAACCTGGGCAAACACATCAGCCCGTTCCTGCTGCTCGACCATGCCGGTCCCGCGCATTTCACCCCGACCACCGAGCGACGTGGCGTGGGTCAGCATCCGCACCGTGGTTTTGAAACCGTGACGATCGTGTACGAGGGCGAGGTGCAGCACCGCGACTCCACCGGCAGTGGCGGCACCATCGGCCCGGGCGATGTGCAATGGATGACCGCCGCTTCCGGGATCCTGCACGAGGAGTTCCACTCGGATCGCTTCGCCAGAACCGGCGGCAACCTGGAGATGGTCCAGTTGTGGGTCAACCTGCCGGCCAAGGACAAAATGGCCGCGCCGGGTTACCAGACGATTCTCGATGGCGCCATCCCGAGCATCGCCCTCAAGGACGACGCCGGCCATCTGCGCCTGATCGCTGGCGAATTCGATGGCCGCAAAGGGCCGTCGCGCACCTTCACCCCTATCGACGTCTGGGACCTGCGCCTGAATGCCGGCAAGTTGCTGACGCTGGATCTGCATGAAGGCCGTAACACCGCGCTGGTGGTGTTGAAAGGTTCGCTGCAGGTCAACGGCCTGGAGTCGGTGCGCGAAGGGCAGTTGGCGCTGTTCGAGCGTAACGGCCATCAGTTGACCCTCGAAGCCAGCGAAGACGCCGTGGTGTTGCTGCTCAGCGGCGAGCCGATCGACGAACCGATCGTCGGTCACGGCCCGTTCGTGAT
Source organism: Pseudomonas monsensis (assembly GCF_014268495.2). Classification (NCBI taxonomy): domain Bacteria; kingdom Pseudomonadati; phylum Pseudomonadota; class Gammaproteobacteria; order Pseudomonadales; family Pseudomonadaceae; genus Pseudomonas; species Pseudomonas monsensis. Next base: position 2,429,204 of record NZ_CP077087.1, read on the forward strand.
GAACACCGAGCAGGAAATCCACCAGGCCTTCGCCGACTTCCAGTCCGGACGTTTCGGCCAGATGCATTCCTAGCCTAAAGCTGTGTAGGGGCAGCGGCAGGTTTTTTTGTTCCCAGTGAGATCGTGTTCATCCGCTGAAATCAATTGCTCCTACACTTGCCCAATCTGTGCGATCTTCTCGCGATTGGCCCCCGTCGGAGTTGTTTGATGCTGTCTCTGCTGAGCGAACATCCGTTGTTTTGCGCGTTGATCCTGATCCTCCTCGATCTGGGGCTGTGGCGCCTGATCAGCTCCCGCGGCAGCGAGTGGAAGCTGCTGGTGCGGGTGCTGATTTTCAGCCTGTTCAGCGCCGTACTGTTCAACGAAGGCCTCAACCCGATGGAGCCGGCGCCGTGGGCCGACAACGTGCCGCTGCACCTGGCGGCGACTGGTTTGCAGATCGGCTGGTGGTTGTTCGGCGCTCGCACCCTGACGGTGTTGATCGGCGCGGTAATGATGCAGCGGGTCGGGCACACCGGGCGCTTGTTGCAGGACTTGCTCGGCGCGGTGATTTTCCTGATCGCGATTATCGCAGCGCTGGCTTATGTGCTGGATCTGCCGGTCAAAGGCGTGCTGGCAACGTCCGGCGCGCTGGCGATCATCGTCGGTCTGGCCTTGCAGAGCACGCTCAGCGACGTGTTCTCCGGGATCGTCCTCAACACCACCAAGCCCTATCAGCTGGATGACTGGATCTCCATCGACGGCACCGAAGGCCGGGTCACCGACATCGACTGGCGCGCCACGCGTCTGCAAACCAGTCAGGGCAGCATGGCGGTAATCCCCAACTCACTGGCGGCCAAGGCCAAGATCATCAACTTCAGTCGACCGAGCAACATGTTCGGTGTGGCAGTCAGTGTGCAGGTCAGCCCTCATGCCCGGCCCAACTCGGTGATCGACGCACTGGAGCGGGCGATGCAGGGCTGTCGCCAGTTGCTCGACACGCCGGCGCCGAGCGTCGCGTTGAAAAGCTCCGGCAGCAGCGGCGCGGAATACGAGATCAGCGGGTTCGTCGCCTCGATGGGCGAGAAACGTGTGGTGCGCAATCAACTGTTCGATCTGGCCTATCGGCATTTGCAGGCGTCCGGGGTGAACCTGCTGTCCAGCGATGAAAGCAACGCGCCGACGAACCTTTCGCGGCCACGGGCGTTGCTCGACAGTTCACCGATTTTCTCGACCTTGCGTCAGGAAGAAAAAGACACCTTCAGCCAGAACATGACCCTGCAAACCTTCCGCGCCGGCGAGCAGATTCTGGGGGCGGGCGAGGTCAGCGATCATCTGTTCATCATCGAATCCGGTGTGGTCACGGTGACCTTGATCCGTCATGGCAAACCGTTCGAATCCGGACGCATGGGGCCGGGGGAAGTGATTGGCGAGGCCGGTATTCTTTCCGATTCATCGGTGCCGGCCACCTTCGCCGCGAAAACGTTCTGCGCCATGTACCGTATCGAAAAGTCCTATTTGAAACCGTGCCTGGACGCTCGTCACGACATCAGTGAAGCGATGAAAACCCTGCTCGATTATCGCCTGCACAAAGCGCAGACCCTGACGCAGGACGAGCCCGTGGTCGTGGCGAAAAAAGGCTTTCTGCAGTGGCTGCGCCATCGCGTGTGAACGACGGGCCTCAGGCGTAAGCGGCGAGTTTCTGTTCCAGGTGCAGGCGCACCTGTGGCCACTCGTCATCAATGATGCTGAAACGCACCGAGTTGCGCTTGCGCCCGTCGGGCATGATCCGTTCATGGCGGACGATGCCTTCCTGCTGCGCACCCAGACGCAGGATCGCGTTGCGTGACTTCTGGTTGTTTTCGTCGGTGGTGAATTGCACGCGCACGCAGTCGAGCAGGTCGAAGGCGTGGCACAGCATCAGGTATTTGGCTTCGGTGTTGACGAACGACTTCTGCCAGCGCGCCGCGATCCAGCTGCTGCCGATTTCCAGCTTGCGATTGACTCGGTCGATCTTCCAGAAGCGGGTCGAGCCGATCACCTCGCCGGTGTCTTTCAATACGATGACAAATGGCATGACCGTACCGGCTTCGCGGCCATCGAGGGCCTTTTTCAGATAACTGTCGATGGTCGACGCCGAAGGCACCACGGTGACGGTGAGGTTCCACAGTTCGCCGTCAGCGGCGGCATCGAGCAGGGCGGCGGCGTCGGAATATTGCAGCGGGCGCAGAAGGATGCGCTGACCTCGCAGCGTGGTTTGCATGGATTCAGGTCTCGGCAGTGCGGGCGAAGGGCGAGCGCCTATTACGCCGCAGCGCAGTGATCCGATGCAACCTGCGCGAGGGGCACACGGTCACAATTTTTACATGCCTTGGGCAGGAGCCTCAGCCGATGAAAAACCTGCGGATCGCCACCTACAACGTCAACGGCCTGCGCGCACGGCTGCCGAACCTGCTGGACTGGCTCAAGCGCGAACAGCCGGACATCGCGTGCCTGCAGGAACTTAAATCCGTCGACAGCGCGTTTCCTGTCGCCGAGCTGGAAGCCGCCGGGTATGGCGCAATCTGGCAGGGTCAGGCGTCGTGGAACGGCGTGGCGATTCTTGCCCGCGATGCGCAGCCGCTGGAGAGCCGCCGTGGGTTGCCCGGCGACCCCGATGACAAGCACAGCCGCTATCTGGAAGCCGCAGTGCATGGAGTGCTCGTCGGGTGCCTGTACTTGCCAAACGGCAACCCGCAGCCGGGGCCGAAGTTCGACTACAAACTGGCCTGGTTCGAGCGCCTGATCCGTTACGCCAAGGACCTGCAAAGCAGCGACCACCCGGTGGTGCTGGCCGGCGACTACAACGTCGTGCCCACCGACATGGACATCTACAACACCCGTTCATGGCTCAAGGACGCGTTGCTGCAACCGCAAAGCCGTGAGTGCTATCAGCGCTTGCTCGATCAGGGCTGGACCGATTCACTGCGACATCTGTACCCCGAAGATCGGCTGTACACGTTCTGGGATTACTTCCGCCAGCACTGGCAAACCAACTCAGGGCTGCGCATTGATCATCTCTTGCTCAACCCGGCGCTGAGTCCGTATCTGCACGAGGCTGGCGTAGACGCCTGGGTGCGCAACGAACCGCACGCCAGTGACCATGCGCCGACGTGGATTCGCATCGGTTCGCGCAAGAAACGCTAGCAGGCGATTGGCGAAATCAATTGTCGAAAACAGTGCCCGATCCCGTATACATGGCGACCATTAACGCAGTGATCTGCGGCCCATGCAAAAGGACTGAGCAATGAGCGAACCACGCCTGACGAATCTGAAGCTGTACCTGCAACGCCTGGGTTTCGATACGCCGCCTGCACCGACCCTGGACACCCTGCGTCAGCTGCAATTACGTCACACCGGCGCCTTTCCCTTCGAGAACCTGGCCACGATCACTGGGGCGCCGGTGCTGATTGATCTCGCCTCTATTGAACAGAAGGTATTCGACCATGGCCGTGGCGGGTACTGTTACGAACTCAATCACCTGTTTTTCGCCCTGTTGCTTGAACTGGGCTTCGATGCTCGCGCCATCAGCGGCCGGGTGGTGATGAATCAACCCGAAGGCAGCTGGACCGCCCGTACTCACCGCTTGAGCCTGGTGACCCTCGACGGCGTGCGTTACATCACCGACGTCGGCTTCGGCGGCATGGTGCCAACCGCACCGCTGGTCCTCGACAGCGAACACGAGCAGTCCACGCCGCACGAACCCTACCGCATCGAAAAACAGACCGATGGCTACATGCTGCGCGCCAGGGTGGCGGGTGAGTGGCGGTCGATGTACCTGTTCGATCTGCAACGCCAGGAAGACATCGACTACACCATCGGCAACTGGTACGTCTCGACCCATCCGCAATCACCGTTCACCCAGCGCCTGATGGTTGCGCGCACCGGTGACGGCTGGCGCAAGACGTTGAACAACGGCAGCTTCGCGCTTCATCGCGTGGACGCCGAGAGTGAGCGCCGGGAAGTGGCGGATGTCGATGAGTTGATCGCGTTGCTGGCTGGCGAATTTGATCTGCGCCTGCCTGATCTTCCGCATGTGCGGCATGCCCTTGAACGGATGATCGTCCCGGCCTGAGGTCGCCGTGAACACTTCACACGAGTGCTCACATCCACAGTGACAGGAGGGAATGTGTTGCCGGATTTGTGGGCGCTGGCAGCAGCGGGCTAGCAGGATGGGTGGCTACCTGGCCATTATGTGACCAATAAGTTGTATACAACTCTATGGACATTTGTCACGAGTATTGAATACAGTGTGCGCATAACAAAAACCAGGGAACCCCCCACCATGAAAACGCCCCATGTTTCACACCAACGGCCCGAGGACGAAAATCTCGGGGTCGGCGCGAATATGGCTTACGGCCTGCAACATGTTCTGACCATGTATGGCGGTATCGTCGCGGTGCCACTGATCATCGGTCAGGCTGCCGGGCTGTCGCCGGCGGACATTGGTTTGTTGATTGCTGCTTCATTGTTTGCGGGGGGGCTGGCGACACTGCTGCAAACCCTGGGTCTGCCGTTTTTTGGTTGTCAGTTGCCGCTGGTACAGGGCGTGTCGTTCTCCGGCGTGGCGACCATGGTCGCGATCGTCAGCAGTGGCGGCGAGGGCGGCTTCCAGTCGGTGCTCGGCGCGGTGATTGCGGCGTCCTTGATCGGTTTGTTGATCACGCCGGTGTTCTCGCGCATCACCAAGTTCTTCCCGCCGTTGGTCACCGGCATCGTGATCACCACCATCGGCCTGACGCTGATGCCGGTGGCCGCACGCTGGGCCATGGGCGGTAACAGCCATGCCCCGGACTTCGGCAGCATGCAGAACATCGGTCTGGCGGCGGTCACGCTGGTGCTGGTGTTGCTGCTGAGCAAGGTCGGCAGTTCGACCATCTCGCGTCTGTCGATCCTGTTGGCCATGGTGATCGGCACGGTGCTGGCGGTGTTCCTTGGCATGGCGGATTTCTCCAGCGTCACCACGGGGCCGATGTTCGGCTTCCCGACGCCGTTCCACTTCGGTATGCCGACTTTCCACTTCGCCGCGATCCTGTCGATGTGCATCGTGGTGATGGTGACTCTGGTAGAGACTTCGGCGGACATTCTCGCGGTCGGTGAAATCATCGGCACCAAGGTCGATTCCAAGCGTCTGGGCAATGGTCTGCGGGCGGACATGCTGTCGAGCATGTTTGCGCCGATCTTCGGTTCCTTCACTCAAAGTGCTTTCGCCCAGAACGTCGGGCTGGTGGCGGTGACCGGGATCAAGAGCCGTTACGTAGTCGCCACTGGCGGTATCTTCCTGGTGATTCTCGGTCTGCTGCCGTTCATGGGCCGGGTGATTGCCGCAGTGCCGACTTCGGTACTCGGTGGTGCCGGTATCGTGCTGTTCGGTACGGTGGCGGCAAGCGGTATTCGCACGCTGTCGAAGGTGGATTACCGCAACAACGTCAACCTGATCATCGTTGCCACCTCGATCGGCTTCGGCATGATCCCGATTGCCGCGCCGAACTTCTACGATCACTTCCCGAGCTGGTTCGCGACCATTTTCCATTCGGGCATCAGCTCGTCGGCGATCATGGCGATCCTGCTCAACCTGGCGTTCAACCACTTCACCGCCGGCAACTCGGACCAGCAGTCGGTGTTTGCCGCGGCGGAAGAGCGGACCCTGCGTTATCGTGATCTGGCAGCGCTGCGTGAAGGCGATTACTTCAGCGACGGCAAGCTGCATGATTGCGATGGCAAGGAAGTGCCGGTGATCGAGCCTGATGATCACGATCATGGGCAAGGTGCGCCGAAGGTGCATGCCAAAAGCGGTGAGCATGTCTGACGGCTGCCTGTGAATAGAAAAGGGCCGATCTGTTAAGCGCAGATCGGCCCTTTTTGTTTGATCTTTTCGAGCGCCCACAAAAAAGCCCCTGAATCTTTCGATTCAGGGGCTTTGCTATTTGGCTCCACAACCTGGACTCGAACCAGGGACCCAATGATTAACAGTCATTTGCTCTACCAACTGAGCTATTGCGGAATTGGTGCGTATGTTACTGATTCAAAAAGAGAAGTCAAGCATCGGTTATAAAAAACACTGAATCTTCTGGATGGGCGGTGACTTGTCAGCGATTGGCGGTTACCAGAACTGCAGCAGAGGTCTACCATGGCCGCCCGGAAGTGGTCACACGCGCTGCCGGCCATTCGCCGAAAAAGGTCCGCGCCATGAACCATTTGTCCCGCAACAGCGAGGTGTTCGCATGAGCATCGCGCAAATCAGCCTGCCCAAGGGCGTCGGTCCCCACGCCGAAAAACTCTTCGATGCAATCACCCAGGCCAGCACCGCCGAGGAATTGAACCGCGCCGGTGGCAAGGCCGAAGGGTTTGTCCTGGGCCTTGAAAGCACCAAGGCGATCAAAAGCCAGATCGCCGAATCGCTGTACGTCGTTTATGACGACGCCGCGAGTCAGCGTGCGACCGAACTGGCTTAACTGCCGAAGGTGATGGTGCCCATCATCAGTTTGGCGTAAGCCGCAGTGGCTGCGAGTTGCACCAGCCACAGGACCAGGCCGCCCAGGAACACCCCGGCGGCGACTTGCAGCACTAGGCTCTTTTGGCGTTTTGCCGATGCGCGGGGGATGAAATCATCCAGATCGTCACGGTCGGCGCGCAGGTTGTCGTTTTTCATATCTGATCTCACAAAATTCTGGAATGTACTCATCACCTGTGGGAGCGAGCTTGCTCGCGAAGGCGTCATGTCAGTCGACAACGATGTTGAATGACAGATCGCTTTCGCGAGCAAGCTCGCTCCCACATTTGGACATGTGTGCAGTTTAGAGGGGATAGGGATTGTTTCGTGACAATAAAAAACGGGAAGCCGCAAGGCTTCCCGTTTTTCATCGCAAAGCGTAATCAGATGACCTGAACGATAGCATCCGTCACGGCCTTGATGTTGCTCTGGTTCAGTGCCGCCACGCAGATGCGGCCGGTGTCCAGGGCGTAGATGCCGAACTCGTTACGCAGGCGATGCACTTGTTCAGTGGTCAGGCCGGAGTAGGAGAACATGCCGCGCTGACGACCGACGAAGCTGAAGTCGCGGCCCGGGGCTTTTTCCGCCAGCAGGGCAACCATCTGCTCGCGCATGCCACGAATGCGCAGACGCATTTCCGCCAGTTCGGCTTCCCACTGGGCGCGCAGTTCCGGGCTGTTCAGCACAGCGGCGACGATGCTTGCACCGTGGGTCGGCGGGTTGGAGTAGTTGGTGCGGATCACGCGCTTGACCTGCGACAGCACACGCGCGCTTTCTTCTTTCGATTCGCTGATGATCGACAGGGCGCCAACGCGTTCGCCGTACAGCGAGAACGACTTGGAGAACGAGCTCGAGACGAAGAAGGTCAGACCGGACTCGGCGAACAGGCGCACAGCGGCGGCGTCTTCGTCGATGCCGTCACCAAAGCCCTGGTAGGCCATGTCGAGGAACGGCACGTGACCTTTGGCCTTGACCACGTCCAGCACGTTGTTCCAGTCGGTCGGGGTCAGGTCGACGCCGGTCGGGTTGTGGCAGCAGGCGTGCAGGACAATGATCGAGCCGTTCGGCAGGGCGTTGAGGTCGTCGAGCATGCCGGCACGGTTCACGTCGTGGGTGGCGGCGTCGTAGTAACGGTAGTTCTGCACCGGGAAGCCGGCGGTTTCGAACAGCGCGCGGTGGTTTTCCCAGCTCGGGTCACTGATTGCCACAACAGCGTTCGGCAGCAGTTGCTTGAGGAAGTCAGCACCGATTTTCAGTGCGCCGGTTCCGCCGACGGCCTGAGTGGTGATGACGCGACCGGCGCTGATCAGCGGCGAGTCGTTACCGAACAGCAGCTTCTGTACGGCCTGGTCGTAGGCAGCGATGCCATCGATTGGCAGGTAACCGCGCGAAGCGTGTTGAGCAGCTCGAACGGTTTCGGCTTCGATCACGGCGCGCAGAAGTGGAATTCGCCCCTCTTCGTTGCAGTAAACGCCAACGCCCAGGTTGACCTTGGTGGTCCGGGTATCGGCGTTGAAAGCTTCGTTAAGGCCCAGGATTGGATCGCGGGGTGCCATTTCGACAGCGGAGAACAGGCTCATTATTACGGCGGCTCTGAATGGAGAGTGGAGGGACGTGTAGCGCTCCAGCCGAATGCACTAGAGCGGTGCACAAACGGGGAGCTAGTATAGAGGCCATCACTGAGCAATGGCGACAGCGGAATCGGCATTTCGGGTAAGTTTTTCCGATTATTTCTTGACCGTTAGTCGATTGACCCTGTCAGAGACTTTGCTGGATGTAGGACGTTTACCTTGAAAGCCGAGGCAATCGACTCCATATTGAGCACAATCCAGGTTTTTTCTTGCGCGACATCGGTCGTTTGCGGTCGTCCCCGTGGTGTTCCGCTTTGCTCGGAACGCTGCGATCCCAGAGGTGTGTATGTCCGAATTCCAGCTAGTCACCCGCTTCGAGCCCGCCGGCGATCAGCCGCAAGCCATCCGCCAATTGGTGGAGGGCATCGAAGCCGGGCTGGCGCACCAGACGCTGCTCGGTGTGACCGGCTCGGGCAAGACGTTCAGCATCGCCAATGTCATCTCTCAGGTACAGCGTCCGACGCTGGTGCTGGCGCCGAACAAGACCCTCGCTGCGCAACTGTACGGCGAGTTCAAGGCGTTCTTTCCGAACAACGCCGTCGAATACTTCGTTTCGTACTACGACTATTACCAGCCCGAAGCCTATGTGCCGTCGTCCGACACCTTTATCGAGAAGGACGCGTCGATCAACGACCACATCGAGCAGATGCGCTTGTCTGCGACCAAAGCGTTGCTGGAACGCAAGGACGCGATCATCGTCACCACGGTGTCGTGCATTTACGGTCTGGGCAGTCCGGAAACCTATTTGAAGATGGTGCTGCACGTCGATCGCGGCGACAAACTCGACCAGCGCGCACTGCTGCGGCGTCTGGCCGATCTGCAATACACCCGCAATGACATGGATTTCGCCCGGGCAACCTTCCGGGTGCGCGGCGATGTGATCGACATCTACCCGGCGGAATCCGATCTGGAAGCGATCCGCATCGAGCTGTTCGATGACGAGGTCGAAAGCATTTCCGCATTCGACCCGCTGACGGGCGAAGTCATCCGCAAGATGCCGCGCTTCACCTTCTACCCGAAGAGTCACTACGTGACGCCACGGGAAACCCTGCTCGACGCGATCGAACACATCAAAGTCGAATTGCAGGAACGCCTTGAATACCTGCGCAGCAACAACAAACTGGTCGAGGCTCAGCGTCTGGAGCAACGCACCCGTTTTGACCTGGAAATGATCCTCGAGCTGGGCTACTGCAACGGCATCGAAAACTACTCGCGCTATCTGTCCGGACGTCCGGCCGGTGCTGCACCACCAACGCTCTACGATTACCTGCCGGCCGACGCCTTGCTGGTGATCGACGAATCCCACGTCAGCGTGCCGCAGGTCGGCGCAATGTATAAGGGCGACCGCTCACGTAAAGAGACGCTGGTGGAATACGGCTTCCGCCTGCCGTCGGCGCTAGACAACCGGCCGATGCGCTTTGATGAGTGGGAAGGGGTCAGCCCGCAGACCATTTTCGTCTCGGCGACACCGGGCAACTACGAAGCCGAGCACGCCGGGCGGGTGGTTGAGCAAGTGGTGCGGCCGACCGGTCTGGTCGACCCGCAAGTCGAGGTGCGTCCGGCGCTGACTCAGGTCGATGACCTGCTCTCGGAAATCACCAAGCGCGTGGCGGTCGAGGAGCGGGTGCTGGTCACCACGCTGACCAAACGCATGGCCGAAGACTTGACCGACTACCTCGCCGACCACGGCGTGCGCGTGCGTTATCTGCACTCGGACATCGACACCGTCGAGCGGGTCGAGATCATCCGCGATCTGCGCCTGGGCACGTTTGATGTGCTTGTGGGGATCAACTTGCTGCGCGAAGGCCTGGACATGCCGGAAGTGTCGCTGGTGGCGATCCTCGATGCGGACAAGGAAGGCTTCCTGCGTTCTGAACGCTCGCTGATCCAGACCATTGGCCGTGCGGCACGTAACCTCAACGGCAGGGCGATTCTCTACGCCGATCGCATGACCGGTTCGATGGAGCGGGCGATCGGTGAAACCGAACGTCGTCGCGACAAGCAGATCGCTTTCAACCTTGCTAACGGCATCACGCCCAAAGGCGTGTTCAAGGACGTTGCCGACATCATGGAAGGCGCCACCGTGCCGGGTTCGCGCAGCAAGAAGCGCAAGGGCATGGCCAAGGCGGCCGAAGAAAGCGCCAAGTACGAGGCCGAATTGCGCTCGCCGAGCGAGATCGCCAAACGTATTCGCGCACTGGAAGAGAAGATGTATCAGCTGGCGCGGGATCTGGAGTTTGAAGCGGCGGCGCAGATGCGTGATGAGATTGCCAAATTGCGCGAGCGGCTTTTGGCTGTTTGATCTTCATCGCCTGAGCGGGCCTCTTCGCGAGCAGGCTCGCTCCCACACAAGAGTTGTGTCGTTCACAAATCCCCTGTGGGAGCGAGCTTGCTCGCGAATGGGGCGACGCGGTCTTAATGAGACTCCCCAGCCTTCAGCCCTTGCGGCAATTTCTTGGTCAACAGAATGGCCAGCATGCTGATCCCCAGCGCAATCCCGACAAAGTGAAACGCATCGTTGTAGGCCATGATCGCCGCCTGCTGATGGACGATCTCACTCAACTTGCCCAACGCCGCCGTGTCGCTGCCAAACCTGTCGGTCATTGACGCCAGGCGCTCAGCCACCTGCGGATTGGTCGGCACCACCGCCTCGCGCAAATAATCGAAGTAGGTCTTGGTCCGCGCATCCAGCAGCGTCGCGAGCAGAGCAATGCCAATCGCACCGCCAAGGTTACGCAGGATATTGAACAGGCTCGACGCCGACCCCGCGTCCTGCGGCAGGATGTACGCCGTAGCGATCAGGGAAATGGTCACCATGATCAGCGGCTGGCCGAGGGCGCGGATGATCTGGATCTGATTGAACTGCGGCCCGGCAAAGTCCGGGTTGAGCACCCCCGACGAAAAACTCGCCAGCCCGAACAGTCCGAAGCCCAGCGTGCACAGCCATTTCGGCGACACGAACTTCATCAGCTTCGGCACCAGTGGAATCAGAAACAGCTGCGGCACGCCCATCCACATGATCACTTCGCCGATCTGCAGGGCGTTGTAGTTCTGGATCTGCGCCAGATACAGCGGCAGCAGATAAATCGAACCGTATAGCCCGACGCCCATGCCGAGGCTGGAAATACTCGAAAGGCCGAAGTTGCGATTGCGCAGGATGCCGAGGTTGATCAGCGGATTGGGCCTGGAAATCTGCACGATCACAAAGGTGATCAGGCTGATGAGGGCGATGCTGCCCAGAGTCACGATCAGGTTCGATTCGAGCCAGTCCTTGCGGTGGCCTTCTTCGAGAAATACCTGCAGACAACCGAGGCCGACACCAAGGGTGAGGATGCCGGTGTAGTCGGTGCTTTTCAGCAGTTCCCAGTGCGCTTCCTTCTTCTCCAACCCGTACATCAGCCCGGCGATCATGATCAGCCCCGGCGGAATGTTGATGTAGAAGATGTACTCCCAGCCCCAGTTTTCCGTGAGCCAGCCGCCCAGTGTCGGGCCGATGGACGGGGCGAACGTCGCGGTCATGGCGAACATCGCCATGCCTTTGGCGCGGTGGTGCTCGGGGAGTTTGATCAGGGTCAGGGTGAACGCCAGCGGGATCAGCGCGCCGCCGGTGAAACCTTGCATGGCACGAAACACGATCATGCTTTCCAGGCTCCAGGCCATCGAGCACAGCAGCGACGAAACCAGAAAACCCAGCGACACCCACACTGCCAGCCGCCGCGCCGAGAGCAACTGCACCAGCCACGCGGTCAGCGGGATCATGATGATTTCCGCGACCAGGTACGAGGTGGAAATCCACGAGCCTTCTTCCAGCGTCGCCGAGAGTGCGCCCTGAATATCTTTCAGCGAGGAGTTGGTGATCTGGATGTCGAGTACCGCCATAAAGGCGCCGAGCATCACGCTCATCACCGCGATCCAGTCGCGCCGGGTCGGTTCACCGACCGGGCGGATCAGCGAATCACCGGCCATTGTCCGGGGCGTCTTTGATGTTCACGGTGGCGGTGACCGACATGCCCGGGCGGATCTTGCCGTGCAGCGGGTTGTCGGCCTTGAAGGTCAGTTTCACCGGAATCCGCTGTACGACCTTGGTGAAGTTGCCGGTGGCGTTGTCCGGTGGCAACAGGCTGAACTGCGCACCGGAGGCGGCGAACAGGCTGTCGACCCGTGCTTCGATGGGGGTGTCGCTGTAGGCGTCGAAGGTCAGCTCGGCTTTCTGTCCGGGCTGCATGTGGCCGATCTGGGTTTCCTTGAAGTTGGCCTGAACCCAGATGTCTTCATCGGGGACGATCGACAACAGATAGGCGCCGGCCTGTACGACCTGGCCGTTGCGTGCGGCGCGCTGGCCGACCAAGCCACTGATCGGCGCATGGATTTCGCTGCGGGTCAGGTTGAGTTCGGCCTGGGCGAGATCGGCGCGGGCGTTGGCGATCTGTGCGTCGAGGCGCTTGATCTCGGCGGTCAGTGCGTTGACTTGCTGGCGTTGACTCTGCGCATCGGCCTGGGCTTTGGCCACCTGCGAGCGGGCGATGTGGGCATCGGCGGAAAGGGTGGTTACCCGTTCTTCGGAAACGTAGCCGGGTTTGCGCAAGGTTTCCGCACGCGACAGATCCATCTGCGAACGGCCGAGGGTGGCTTGGGTGGTCGCCACTTGCGCGTCGCTGGCGGCGATCAGGCTCGATTGCTGGGTCAGTTTGCTCTGCGCCTGCAAGCGCTCGGCCTCGCGGGTAGCGAGAGCCGCATTGGCGCGATCGACAGCGAGGCGAAAGTCATTGGGCTCAAGGCGCACCAGTAACTGGCCTTTTTCCACGTGTTGATTGTCCTGCACCAGCACTTCGTCGATGCGCGCGCTCAATTGGCTGGAGACGCGAGTGATTTCGCCCTGGACATAGGCGTTATCGGTGCTTTCATAAAAGCGCCCCTTGAAAAACCAATGGGCGAAGAAACCCCCGGCAATCAACAGAACCAGCAGCAGGAAAATAAACAGGCGACGCTTGAGTTGGGCAGGCATGGGCAAACTGTAGTCGAGGAATTGTAAGGAAAGGTATCAGTACGCGAATCTGGCACGAAGCCGATAAACGGTAAATGCCATCCGCCGATATTCGGCCATTCACCGCGCTGTATGGGCGTTCCAGCCGCAAACTTGGCTTAAATGCCCTGCCCGCTGGAGCGGGGCGGGTGTCGCCTGTTACCATTCGCCGCTTGATTGTTTTGCTTTTCATTCTTTTCGAGACATGCCATGACCACCGTCCGCACTCGCATCGCGCCATCGCCTACCGGGGACCCCCACGTAGGTACCGCTTACATCGCATTGTTCAACTACTGCTTTGCCAAGCAGCATGGCGGTGAGTTCATCCTGCGCATCGAAGACACCGACCAGTTGCGTTCGACCCGCGAGTCCGAACAGCAGATCTTCGACGCCCTGCGCTGGCTGGGTATCGACTGGAGCGAAGGCCCGGACGTTGGCGGCCCACACGGTCCGTACCGGCAGAGCGAGCGCGGCGATATCTATCAGAAGTATTGCCAGCAACTGGTCGACATGGGCCACGCGTTCCCGTGCTTCTGCACCGCTGAAGAACTGGATCAGATGCGCGCCGAGCAAATGGCACGCGGCGAAACCCCGCGTTACGACGGCCGCGCGCTGCTGCTGTCCAAGGAAGAAGTCGCCGCCCGCCTGGCCGCTGGCGAACCCCACGTGATCCGCATGAAGGTGCCGAGCGAAGGCGTTTGCGTAGTGCCGGACATGCTCCGTGGTGATGTCGAGATCCCGTGGGATCGCATGGACATGCAAGTGCTGATGAAGACCGACGGCCTGCCGACGTACTTCCTCGCCAACGTGGTCGACGACCACCTGATGGGCATCACCCACGTGCTGCGTGGCGAAGAGTGGCTGCCGTCGGCGCCGAAACTGATTCTGCTGTACGAGTACTTCGGCTGGGAACAGCCGGAACTGTGCTACATGCCGCTGCTGCGTAACCCGGATAAGAGCAAGCTGTCCAAGCGCAAGAACCCGACCTCGGTGACGTTCTACGAGCGCATGGGCTTCATGCCGGAAGCGATGCTCAACTATCTGGGCCGCATGGGTTGGTCGATGCCGGATGAGCGTGAGAAGTTCTCGCTGCAGGAAATGGTCGACAACTTCGACCTCAAGCGTGTGTCCCTCGGCGGGCCGATCTTCGACATCGAGAAGCTGTCATGGCTCAACGGCCAGTGGCTGCGCGATCTGCCGGTGGAAGAGTTCGCCGCACGCGTACAGAAATGGGCGTTCAACTCTGAGTACATGATGAAGATCGCGCCGCTGGTTCAGGGTCGTGTGGAAACCTTCAGTCAGGTTGCACCGCTGGGCGGGTTCTTCTTCGCCGGTGGCGTGAACCCTGATGCCAAGTTGTTCGAATCGAAAAAGCTTTCCGGTGATCAGGTTCGCCAGTTGATGCAGTTGATCCTGTGGAAACTCGAAAGCCTGCGTCAGTGGGAGAAGGACAACATCACCGCGACGATTCAGGCGGTGGTCGAATCCCTTGAGCTGAAACTGCGTGACGCGATGCCGCTGATGTTTGCCGCGATCACCGGGCAGGCGAGTTCGGTGTCGGTGCTCGATGCGATGGAAATCCTCGGCCCGGACCTGACCCGTTTCCGTCTGCGCCAGGCGATCGACCTGCTGGGCGGTGTGTCGAAGAAAGAAAACAAAGAGTGGGAAAAGCTGCTGGGCGCGATTGCTTAAGCACGTCTGACTCTGCGGGAACCGCCGAAGGCCGGGATCTTTTGATTCCGGCCTTCGGCGTTTTCCCCCCGGATTTTCGGGGGGAGGGCGGTAAGTGATTGTTATGCCGACAAAAAACTTTGAAATTTTTCAAAAATAAGTTTGACAGGCTTTCGATACGCCCTTAAGATTCGCCCCGTCCTCAGCGATGACATCAACGATGAGGGGCTATAGCTCAGCTGGGAGAGCGCTTGCATGGCATGCAAGAGGTCGACGGTTCGATCCCGTCTAGCTCCACCAATTTACACTTCGAAGCCTGGCCACACCGGCTTCGAAGCGATCAACACTCAGCGTTGATCAGTTGTATAGAAGGGTTTGCGTCCCCTTCGTCTAGTGGCCTAGGACACCGCCCTTTCACGGCGGTAACAGGGGTTCGAGTCCCCTAGGGGACGCCAGTTTTACAGAAGTGATGTTGCAAAACGTTGCTCCGCCGCGAGGCGAAAAATCCGGGGCTATAGCTCAGCTGGGAGAGCGCCTGCATGGCATGCAGGAGGTCAGCGGTTCGATCCCGCTTAGCTCCACCAATTTACAGTTCAAGGTCTGGCCACACCGGCCTTGAAACGATCAGTTCTCAGCGCTGATCAGTTGTATAGAAGGTTTGTGTCCCCTTCGTCTAGTGGCCTAGGACACCGCCCTTTCACGGCGGTAACAGGGGTTCGAGTCCCCTAGGGGACGCCACGATTACCCGCTCTGCGGGATTTATAAGGGTCATTCAATTATTGAATGGCCCTTTTGTTTGTCTGGCGTTTGGCCAATTCTCCTTTTTCCTTACACTGTGCTTCAGACCAGCGGTCATATCCTTGACTTGCAGAATATTATTATGCGAATAATATTCTAGTCGTAATATTCGGAGGCAACGATGAACGATAAAAAAGCTCAAACCCGCGAACGCATCCTCAAGGCTGCCAGCGCCGCATTGATTCAGCGTGGCCCGGCAGACCCAAGCGTGGGCGAAGTGATGGGCGCGGCCGGCCTGACCGTCGGCGGCTTCTATGCGCACTTCGAAAGCAAGGACGCGATGATGCTCGAAGCGTTCAAGCAGCTCCTGGGTCGCCGACGCGACCTGATTGCCGACATGGACGCCGACCTGACCGGGGAAGAGCGTCGCGCCTTGGTCGCGGCTTTCTATCTGTCACGCAAGCACCGTGATTCCAGCGACGCGGCGTGCCCGATTCCAGCCTCCATCGGCGAACTGGGCCGTTTGCCGGAGTCGTTCCGCGTGGCACTGAACGAGCATCTGGAGTTGATGATTGCGCAGTTGGCGTCCAGCCCCGAGGACACCGACAAAGCCCTGGCCGACGTGGCCTTGATGGTGGGCGGGCTGGCGCTCGCAAGGGCCCTGGGGCCAGGAGATTTATCCGATCGATTGCTGCGCGCGGCCAAGTCGGCGGTGCGTTGACCTGAAGGCAATTCGCCTGAGGAGAGAACGATGAACACGTTGAAGTGGATTCGTGGCGTTAATGGCACCTTGGGCTGGATTGCACCGAAACGGGTAGCGAGCAAAATGCGCCTGGCGTTCATGACGCCACGCACGCTGCCTTTGCGTGATTGGGAATTGCCGCTGCTGGCCAATTCCGAACGAATCACTTTGCGCTTTGGTCTCTCAGCGTTGCGCTGGGGCCAAGGCCCGACCGTGCTGCTGATGCATGGCTGGGAAGGGCGGCCAACCCAGTTTGCCGCGCTGATCACGGCATTGGTCGAGGCCGGTTACACGGTTGTGGCCCTCGATGGTCCGGCCCACGGTCGTTCGCCGGGGCGAGAGGCCAATGTCGTGCTGTTCGCCCGTGCCATGCTCGAAGCCGCTGCCGAGCTGCCACCGTTGCAAGCGGTCATCGGCCACTCCATGGGCGGCGCCAGCGCGATGCTCGCCGTGCAATTGGGGTTGCGCACCGAAACCCTCGTCAGCATTGCCGCGCCGGCCCGAATTCTCGGCGTGTTACGCGGTTTCGCGCGCTATGTCGGCTTGCCGCCCAGAGCGCGTTCCGCCTTTATCCGGCAGGTCGAGCAGGACGTCGGCATGCGCGCCGCCACTCTGGATGTCGCGCACTATCAACTGGATATGCCGGGGCTGATCGTGCATGCCGAGGACGACACCTTCGTTTCGGTCAAGGAATCGCAGCTGATTCACGAAGCATGGTTCGACAGCCGTCTGCTGCGCCTGGAAAGCGGCGGCCACCAGCGCGTGCTGGCTGACCCTCGGGTGGTGGATGGCGTGTTATCACTGTTGGCCGGGCGCAGCCTTCAGGCGCGCCAATCGGCCTGAGCTCCGTTACACTGCCCCGGTTGAATCAATTGACCGGGAGTGGGGCATGGGTTGGGATCGGGCAACGCCGTTTACCATTGATCTGCAAGTCGGCGCCGAGGACATCGACGGGCTGGGCCACGCGAATAACGCGGTGTACGTGACCTGGCTGGAACGCTGTGCCTGGCGCCACTCGCAGCGTCTGGGGCTGGATCTGGTCGAGTACCGTCGGCTGGATCGGGCGATGGCCGTGGTGCGTCACGAGATCGATTATCTGGCCGCCGCTTACGAAGGCGATGAGCTGCAGTTGGCGACCTGGATCGTCGATTGGGATCAACGCCTGAAAATGACCCGGCATTTCCAGCTGAAACGCCCGAGCGATAACACCACTCTGCTGCGCGCGCAAACCACGTTCGTCTGCATCGAGCTGTCCACCGGCAAGCCCAAGCGCATGCCGGCGGAGTTTATCGAGGGCTACGGTCCCGCAATTCAGGCCTCAGAATCTGCGCAAATCTAATCTGTAGGAGTGAGCCTGCTCGCGATGGCTGTGTCTCAGTCACATATGCATCGACTGACACTCCACCATCGCGTGCGGGCTTACTCCTACAGGGGATCTGCGGTTTTTCTCGTAATCCAGTAAACTGCCGCACGTTTTCTTCAAGTAGTGTTTTCCCCATGCAAATTGCTCTGGCGCCCATGGAGGGGTTGGTCGACGACATCCTGCGCGACGTGCTGACCCGTGTTGGCGGCATCGACTGGTGCGTCACCGAATTCATTCGGATCAACGATCAGTTGCTCACACCGGCCTATTTCCACAAGTTCGGTCCGGAATTGCTCAATGGTGCCCGTACCCGATCTGGTGTCCCGCTGCGCGTGCAGTTGCTCGGCTCTGACCCGGTATGCCTCGCGGAAAACGCGGCGCTGGCCTGCGAGCTCGGTTCTGAAGTGATTGACCTCAACTTCGGCTGCCCGGCCAAGACCGTCAACAAATCCCGGGGCGGGGCGGTGCTGCTCAAGGAGCCGGAACTGCTCAATACCATTGTCGAGCACGTGCGCCGCGCCGTGCCGGCGCACATCCCGGTCACCGCCAAAATGCGTCTCGGCTTCGACAGCCCGGACGGCTCGCTGGTCTGTGCCACTGCGCTGGCCGAAGGCGGTGCCGAGCACATCGTGGTTCACGCCCGGACCAAAGTCGATGGCTACAAGCCGCCGGCACACTGGGAGTGGATTCCGCGGGTGCAGGATGTGGTCAAGGTGCCGGTGTTTGCCAACGGTGATATCTGGAGCGTCGAGGACTGGCGGCGTTGTCGCGAGATCAGTGGTGTCGAGGACATCATGCTCGGTCGAGGCCTGGTGTCGCGGCCGGATCTGGCCAGGCAAATCGCGGCTGCCCGTGCTGGAGAGGACGTGGTCGAGATGACCTGGGCCGAGCTGATGCCGCTGATCCAGGACTTCTGGCTGCAAGCCAAGGCGCAGATGACCGCGCGTCAGTCGCCGGGCCGTTTGAAGCAATGGCTGGCAATGCTGACACGCAATTATCCTGAAGCCACCGAGCTGTTTACCGTGCTCCGTCGTGAAACCGAGCCGGACCAGGTCTCGCGTTTGCTCGGCCTGCCGGTCGCCGAAGCGGCCTGAAAAAATCTGCAAATACTCTCTTGAAATCATTTCAGCGGTCCCTATCTAAGGGGTACGCGATGCCGAATTCGGGTCGCGGAGACACAAAAACTTGCTGATTGTTTTCAGGAGATTTGAACCATGAGTACTGCATTTTCCCTCGCACCACTGTTCCGTTCCTCGGTGGGTTTCGACCGCTTCAACGACCTGTTCGAAACCGCGCTGCGCAACGAGCCAGGCAGCAGCTACCCACCTTACAACGTCGAAAAGCACGGTGATGACCAATACCGCATCGTCGTGGCCGCAGCCGGTTTCCAGGAAGAAGACCTGGAGCTGCAAGTCGAGAAAGGTGTGCTGACCATCAGTGGCGGCAAGCGTGATGCCAACGAAGGCGTGACCTTCCTGCATCAGGGCATTGCCCAGCGAGCCTTCAAGCTGTCCTTCCGGCTGGCCGATCACATCGAGATCAAGGCCGCCGATCTGAGCAACGGTCTGTTGAGCATCGACCTGTTGCGGGTGATCCCGGAAGAAGCGAAGGCCAAGCGCATCCCGATCAACGGGGCGCAGAAGCCGGCTCTGCAACATTGATTCACTTGCAGACACAAAATGTCTGAGCAGGCGCTGAGCCGCTGAATGAAGGCCCCGATACGTCGGGGCCTTTTTTATGGGCGTAAGAAAAGCGTTGTGCGACTTTGCCGCCGACAACGGTTTCTCTACAATCCGCCGCAGTTTTGCCGACCCCACTCCCTGGCGGTCGGCCTGGAGCCTTTTTCATGGACGATATTCAGCAGCGTTGGCTGTGCGCCCTTTCTGCGCCGATGGCAGCGCTCAATACCGGCGCCGGGTATGCCGACCCCGCTTTCTGCGACGACCGCTACATTGATCTGCGAGACAGTTGGGGGATCGATGATCGGCGACAATTGTTCGAGATGCTCGAAGGGATGACCGATGATGGCCATGCCAGGCACCTCAGCGCGGCCTATATGGCCTGGCAGCGTTGTCTGCCGAGCGAATGGCAGGCCTTGCTTGCAGACCTGAGTCCCCGCCAACGTGTCTTGCATGAATTCGCCAGCCGTACATTCGGCAGCTGCGGTCCCGGGGGGATTTTGTCTTGGGATTATGGGCGCATGGGCTTCCTCTTGCGTTGCGCGGTGCGCAATCAGTGGATCGATCTGCTCGAGAGCAACTGGCTGCACAGTCGCCTGGCCATCAGGGCGCAATTTCACTACGGCAGCTGGATGGCATATTTCAATGGCTTTGTGGTGGGGCGGACTTTTTGGTGCTGCTTGAGCGCCAGCGATGACGAGCTCGCTGGCGCGCTGGACCGGCAAGGCAACAGCGCTCATAACCTGCGGATCAGTCGCGGTCTTGCGCAGAACATTCCGCACTTTCTAGCCGATTTGCCTTGGCACATGGACATTGATCCGCCGCCACGTCCGATATCGCTCAAGGAGTTCGACTGGTCATGAGTTGCTGGATCCGACTGGGCATCGAGCCTACGACTGACGAAACCCTGATTCGCAATGCCTACCGCGCACGCCTGCCGGCGCATCATCCGGAGACTGACCCGGAAGGCTTTCAGGCACTGCGTATGGCCTACGAAAACGCCCTGCGTCTGGCCCGTGCAGACGAGGAGGAATCCGAGCCAGAGCCCGAAGCGGCAGAGCCGAAGGTCAAGGAGGTCCCGCAGACGTTCGTGGATTTCTGCGAACTGCTTGACGATCCTGCGCGACGCTTCAATTTCGCGGCGTGGCAGGCCTTTGTCCAGGCACTGGATGAACTGTCGCTGGATGCACTGGATGAACTCGGCTGGGGGCTGTACCGCCGGATGGCCGACGCCGGTCCGTTGTCCTACCGTTGCGCAAACCTGTTGGCCAAGCGTATGGCCTGGGATCAACAGTTGCTGGATCTGGAGTTCAACGACGCCCAGCGGGTTGAAGCCTTTCTGCGGCGAATCGAGGGCCCCGACCCGTTCGACACGGATCTGATGAGCGCCTGGTCGGAGGCCGCGCAGACTGAATCGCTGTGGTACGCGCGGAGCCTGGACTTCATTTTCACCCAGCGCCCGCTCCATGAGTTCGCCGACTTCGCCAGTCAGCACACGTGCCTGCCGTTGCCGGATGATGCTGCGTTCATCAAGCGTCTGCTGGTGCAGTTCACGCAGGCGGGCATCGGAGTGTCGACATTTTTGCAGTGCTGCGTCGAACAGCAACGTGCAGCACCGGATGATCTGGACTGGTTGTACCTGTTGGCGTGTCAGAGCAGCTTGTTGGGGCGGGACGATCAGGCACTGCCTTGCTGGATCCGGCTCTGGAACGAACATCGTCATCCGATGGCGGAAAGTCGTCTGCTGGAATTGTGTGCCAAGCGCCAGCCGACCTTTCTGCCGCTGCTGATTCAGGCGTTCGATCGTCTGCAGGACTGTGCTGACTGGTCAGAGGATCTCGGGGATGAATGCCAGGTGTCTGGCAGCCCGTCGCAACGCCCTGAGACGCTGAATCGTTGGCTGGGTGTCGGGCGGCTGCAGCTGGAGAGTCTGGCCCAGAGTTTTGTCGACTGGCGCATGACGGGTGATGAGCTTCCATTGCTCGCACAACTGTTGGGTGAGAATGCCGACAGCCGATTGCTGCAGCTTTACCGGCACGCCTGGGCGTTGCATCGGGGCGACTCGCTGTTGCTGCAGCAGATTCTGGATGCACCGCTGCCGGTCGATGCGCTCGAAAGCCTGGTCTTGAGCGGCTTCAAATATCAGGCCGGGCAGCATCTGCGCTGGTTGAGCAGGGCGCCGATTGCGCAGGCGATGGACGCTTTCTGCGAGGCGGATTCGAACTCGCGGCAGTTGCCGGAGGTGCTGACACAAGGCGAGCCGCACAAGGTCTGTCGTTTGTGGCTGCGACGCTTGCGGCCTTACAGCCACGCAGCGCTGGAGCGAATGGCCGAAGCGTTCAGACTGAGTGCTGTCAAAGATGACTGTGACTTGTCCGAACTCGATTTGCTTCTGCAGTTGAGTCGTCGCGCAATTGAGTTGCCGCCGGTCGGCCTGGGCGCAGCTGCATGGGAGTGGCATGCCCAGAGCCTGTTTTTGCTGGCGTTGCTGGAGCAGCCGGAACGCTGGTTGCAATTGATTGATGCGCGGTGCCTGGAGCGTCTGTCGTTCAACCCTGCTCATCCCTTGGCTCGGCTGCAGCCATTGTTGCAGCGTTTGCAGCGTGAGCAAGGCAACTGCGATGGCTTACTGGGATGGCTGCAAGGCGATGACCCGGTTCACGGTTTGTTGGTGCAACAATTGTTCAGCGTACAACAGGCCCTCGACAGCGCCAGATTGCCTGCCAATACCTTGCTTTACACTTGCGTCGAAAGCGACCGGGATGCCTGCGGCGACGATCTGCTGGGGTTGTTGATGTTCTGGGGCGTGCTCTATCACGACCCGAGCCTGAGCGCCGAGCAGCACCGGGCCTTGTTGCAATCCATCGCGGCGGTCAGTTGCGAAGACGACTGGTTCGAAGGTTTTCGCGACGGATTGATCAAAGGCGAGCCGGTGTGGCCACCGCGCAAGGTGTTGACGGATTTTGGCGTCGACAAACTGCTGGCGTATGAGGCGCTCGATGCCCTCAAGGGCCTGATTCGTTATGGCGCTGCCGGTGTGCCGAAAACGCGAGTACTGCGCCAATTGCAGCAGGGCAAGGATGACGTGCAGAACAGCGTCGGCTTGCGGCTGGCGCTGTGTGCGTTGCTGTCCTGGTCGGAGCGTTTACTACTGGCCAACAGTGATATTCAACCGGTACCGGCAGGTGCGATCTGGCGCCTCGGGTCGCGACTGGGGCGCAAGGCTTTTATCGCTCAGGTCCTGGGGTGTTTGGTGATCGCACCGGTGGCGGGTCTGATCAGTGGCACCACGGCCGCTGGCATTCTTATCCTGTTGCTCGCTGTTCTGGTGTTGCTCGGCGCCATTCTGCGCCGCTTGCATGACATGGGGCGGGGCATTCCCACGTTGCTGATATTCATGGCGCTGTCACCGGTGCTGCCATTTTTGCCGTTGGTGCTGTTCGGCTTTCCAGGGGACAAGTTGCCCAACCGCTATGGCGTGCCGCCGGACAGCGGGGGTGGCGAAACACTGTCCGGCGGCCTGCAGGCCGCATTGCGCCGCCTCAATGGCTAGAGGCGCAGTTGGTCCAGTGCCTTGTTGAGCTCTGAGCGGTGGCTCGCGATCTCGGATGATTGCTGGCCACCGAGGATCGCGGTGAAGCTGTGCAGCCATTCGGCAATGCGTTCGCGTTGCGTTCCGAGGCTCTGCATCCATGCCCGTTCCAGACGGGCCAGCAAGGTGCGGTTGGGCAATGCGTCGCGTGGATGGACCTTCAATGTGGACAGCCGGTTATGGCTGTCCCGGCGCGCCTGCTCATCCAGCCCTGTAGGACTGCGGTCGATACTGTGGCTGTGGCGATCACCGGTCTCGAGCAACGTGACGTCGACTTCGAGCAAACCATTGATGTCATAGCTGAAGCGTACATCCAGTTCCTGAATGTGATCGCAGGGCGTCAAATCGACATCGAAAGCCTCAATCAGGATGTTGTCGCGTACCCACGGTCGTTCACCCTGATAGACAGCAATACGGATCTGTTCCTGACGGGGGTGGGTGGTGTGATAACGCTCCACCCGTGACGTCGGGATGATGGTGTTGCGTTCGATAATCGGCGAAAAAGCACCGTCGATGCCGTTGCCGCGCATGGTCGCGATGCCCAGCGTGTAAGGGCAGACATCGGTCAGAATCAGCTCTTCCACCGCGCCATCGCGCGCCTTGCACGCGGCTTGCGTGGCCGCCCCGAGCGCAACGATGGTGTCCGGGTCGAGATGCCGGTACGGCAGGCGCCCGAACAGCGTGGCGACCATTTGCTGCACCGCCGGCATCCGCGTGGCGCCACCGACCAATACCAGGCTGTCGAGATCGCGGGGTTTGAGCCGCGCATCGCGCAGGGCCTGTTCGATCGGTGCGCGCAGTCGGGCGAGTAGCGGCTCCCAGATCTTCACGGCAGCGGCTTCGTCCAGTGACCATTCGAACGTCGTGTCGCCGTGACGCCAGCTCAGCTGCTGTGTCCCTTCGCCGAGTTTGCACTTGAGTTGTTCCAGCGCATCGCCAAGGCTGGCCATGCCCTGCGCATCAACCATTGACGGGTTCAGTTGCCAGTTTTTCAGGCACGCCTGCAACAGCGCGGCGGTGAAGTCTTCGCCACCGAGGAAGTTGTCGCCGGTGGACGCATGCACTTCAATCAGCGGGAGCGCGTATTCCAGCACCGTGACGTCGAACGTACCGCCACCCAGATCGAAAATCAGTGTGCGTTCGAACTTTTGCTCGTGCAGCCCGTAGGCCATGGCGGCGGCGGTCGGTTCGTTGATCAGGCGCGTGACGGCAAGACCGGCCAGCTCGGCGGCGAACAGGGTGCGCTTGCGTTGCTCGTCGCTGAAGTACGCCGGCACGGAAATCACCGCTTCAGAGACCGGGTGGCCGAGGAAGGCCTCGGCGTCCTGCTTGAGTGAGCCGAGCACCAGCGCCGACAACTCTTCCGGACTGAAATGGCGGCTGCCGAGCTCGATCTGCCTGTCGCTGCCCATGAAGCGCTTGAAGGCAGCGGCCGTGCGGTCAGGGTGGGTGGTCAGGCGGGCGCGGGCGGCTTTGCCGACCAGAATGGTGTCATCTTCATCGAGGCTGACCACCGACGGGGTCAGCACGTCACCGAGGGCGTTGGGAATCAACCGGGCCTGACCGTCCTGCCAGACGGCGATCAGACTGTTGGTGGTGCCAAGGTCAATGCCCAGCAGGGCCGGGCGGGGGAGGGTTGCATCCTGCATGATCGTTCTCGAAACGGCGCAAAAAAACGCGACCCTACAGGTTGCCGCAAACCGTGGCAATCAGGGTTCTGTTGCAGCCTGCGCCGTTGCCTGCTTCAGGGCAGCAGCCCTTTCAGCGCCTCCAGCGCCATCGGCCGACTGTGCAGATAGCCTTGATACAAATGGCAACCCAGACCTTGCAGGAACGCCAGTTGCTCCGGAGTTTCCACGCCTTCGGCGATCACCTCCAGCTCCAGGCTGCGCGCCATAGCGACGATCGCGCGAATGATCTCGGCGTCGTTCGGGTCGGTGGTCGCATCGCGAATAAACGACTGATCGATTTTCAGCGTGTCCACCGGCAAGCGCTTGAGGTAGGTCAGCGACGAATAGCCGGTGCCGAAATCGTCCATGGCGAAGCTCACCCCGAGTTTTTTCAGCCGGCGCATCTTGCTGATGGTGTCTTCCAGATTCTGGATGACGATGCCTTCGGTGATCTCCAGTTTCAACAGCGAGCACGGCAGGCCATGACTGGACATGCTGTGTTCGATGCGTTCGACGAAATCGTTCTGGCGGAACTGTCGCGGGCTGATGTTCACGCACAGGCTGAAATTCAGCGGGTCGACCAGTTTCAGCGCGATCAGCTCTTTGAACGCGTCACAGGCTTCGTCGAGGATCCAGGTGCCGACTTCGAGAATCAGGCCGCTGTCCTCCAGCACTTTGATGAACTCGGTCGGCGATTGTGTGCCCAGCTCCGGGTGGTGCCAGCGCACCAGCGCTTCAGCGCCGATGATGCGGTTGTCCCGGGCGTCGACCTGCGGCTGGAAGTGCACGTTGAATTCGCCGCGCGACAGCGCCAGGCGCAAGTCGGTCTCCATGCGCAACCGTTCGCTGGCGGCTTTCTGCATGGTGTTGTGATACATCTGCGTGGTGTTGCGCCCGGAATCCTTGGCCCGGTACAGCGCGATGTCGGCGCGTTTGAGCAAGTCGGTCGGGGTCGAACCGTGGTCGGGAATCAACGCCACGCCGATACTCGGCGTCACTTGCAGGCGCTGGCCGTCGAGGAACATCGGTTCCGACAGCAGCTCGCGGATGGTGTCGGCCAGTTCCCGCACCTGGGTGCTGACCTCGTTGCGTGTGCCCTCCAGACCACTGAGCAGCACCACGAACTCATCACCGCCCAGACGCGCGACGGTATCTTCCATGCGCACGCTGGCTTCGAGTCGCGCGGTGATGATCTTCAGCACCGTGTCGCCGACCGGGTGGCCGAGGGAATCGTTGATGTGCTTGAAGTGATCGAGGTCGAGAAAAAGCAGTGCGCCGCGCAGGTTGTGGCGTTTGAGCAGGGCAATCTGCTGGCTCAGGCGATCCATCAACAGAGCGCGGTTGGGCAGGTTGGTCAGCGGATCGTGATACGCCAGATGACGAATCTGGGCCTCGGCGTTTTTCAGCAAGCTGACGTCGCGGGCTGTCAGCAGCAGGCACGCGGTTTCATTCAGGGTGATCGGCTCGACTGAAACCTCGACGGTGAGCAACTCACCGCGCTTGTTGCGCCCGAGCATTTCCTGATGATGCACGCGGCCCTTGATCTGCAGCTCGGCGAGCAACGCCGAGCGCTGTTTCTCCTCGGCCCAGATGCCGACCTGATACACGGTCTTGCCCACCACTTCGTCCGCGCGATAGCCGGTCAGGCGGCAGAAACCGTCGTTGACCTCCAGATAACGCCCGGTGTCGCGCTCGGTGATGGTGATCGCGTCGGGGCTGGAGTGGAACGCTTTGGCGAATTTCTCTTCGCTGGCCTTGAGTGCGGCTTCCGAACGCTGTTGCTGGGTGATGTCGCGCAACGTGGTGACGATGCATGGCTGATCACCAACGCTGATCTGCCGGCTGGAAATCACGCAGGTCAGCGACTGGCCGTCCTTGTGCTGGACGATGATCGCGACATTGCTCAGCCCCTGCTCGCGAATCACGCGCTCGATGCGCTGCAGGCTTTTCGCCGATGCGTCCCACAGGCCGATTTCTTCGGCGGTGTGGCCGATCACGTCGGCGGCGCTCCAGCCGAAAGTCTGGGTAAAACTGTTATTGATTTCGATGAATTCGCCACTGTCCTGGCGGGTGACACAGATCGGGTCGGGACTGACCTGGAACAGCGTGGCGAATTTCTCTTCCGAGGCCACCAGTCGCTGTTCGCGTTCGACTTGATCGGTGATGTCCAGCAACGTCCCGGCCATGCGCAACGGCGCGCCGTTGTCGTCGCGGTAGAGGCGGGCGCGGCTTTCCAGATATCGCGAGCTGCCGTCCGGCAGTTGCACGCGATAAGTCAGTTGATAGTTGCCCGCCGGACCTTCGCGCAGGCTGCGATACGCATTGCGCATGCTGTCGCGCTCTTGGCCGGGCACGCCTTCGAAAAACTCGTCGAATGATTCATGGAACGGTTTTGGCTCCAGCCCGTGCAGCTGCGCGGCACGCGCCGAGCCGTAAAGCATGCCGCTGGGGATGTGCCAGTCCCAGGTACCGAGCTGCGCGGAATCCAGCGCCAGATCGAGGCGTTCCTGACTGTCCTTCAGTGCCAGTTCGGCGGCTTTGCGCTCGGTGGTGTCGAGGAACGTGCTGAGCAGATAGGGCTGGCCTTCGAGTTCGACCTTTTGCGCACTGAGAATGCCGTCATGCACCTGACCGTTGCTGGCGCGAAACTGCACTTCCATGCTGATCAGTTCGCCCTTGGCCTTGGTTTTCTTCACCAGTTCGGCGCGTTGTTCAGGGTGCACCCACAGGCCCAGTTCCAGGGTGGTGCGGCCGATGGCGGTCTGCACC
Organism: Pseudomonas monsensis; assembly: GCF_014268495.2. Lineage (NCBI taxonomy): Bacteria > Pseudomonadati > Pseudomonadota > Gammaproteobacteria > Pseudomonadales > Pseudomonadaceae > Pseudomonas > Pseudomonas monsensis. The sequence goes on from NZ_CP077087.1 coordinate 2,456,593, forward strand.
GGCCAGCCGAACAGGCTTTCGAAATACTGGTTGGCTTCACTGATCAGGCCGTCTTCCTGGCGCGTCAGCAACACCATGTTCGGGCACAGGTGAAAGAGTGTGGCGAAACGTTTCTCCGAGCTGCTCAAAGCCTGTTCGCGTTGACGCTGGTGGGTGATTTCGCGAATCACCCCGATCATTCGGGGGCGGCCGTGTTTGTCCGGCAGCAGGCTGCCACTGATCTCCAGCCAGTGCAGGCTGCCGTCCGGCCAGCGAATGCGGTGGTGCATCGCCTGTTCCAGTGGTGCGCCGGCAATCACCGCGTGGAAGGCGCGCACGGTTTTCGCGCGGTCTTCCGGAGGCAGCAGATCGAGGTATTCCAGATCTTCCGGCAGCGGTTGCCGTGGATCGAAGCCGAACAATGCCTGAGTGCCCCGCGACCAACTGATCTGCCCGCGCTCGATGTCCCAGTACCAGGCACCGAGCCGCGCGCCGTTGAGGGCAGCGAGCAATTGCGGCGCACTCTCCCAGCTCTGCTCGGAATGACGCGGGTCAATCGCTTGAATGCGCGGCATCGGCGGAATTCGGTCAACAGATTTCGGCATTGTTAACGGGCCTTGAGCTGATGTTGGCGTTAGGCACAGGGGCAGCGGCTCTCTCGGAGTAACACAAGTTGGCCTTAAGTCCCTGGCAGATCGACTTGAGCATCCAGCAAGGCCATAAAGGCTCTTGCTGCATTCGATAGCGTCCGTTCGGTGTGCAGGATATAGCCTAGCTGGCGACTGAGCTGTATGCCCGGCAAAGCGATGCTCGCCACCTGCTCATCGAGCATGGTGCGCGGCAAAACACTCCACGCCAGGCCGATCGAGACCATCATTTTGATGGTTTCCAGATAGTTGGTGCTCATGGCGATATTCGGCGTCAGTCCCTGGGCTTCGAACAAGCGTTGGACAATATGGTGAGTAAAGGTGTTGCCGCCGGGGAAAACCGCCGGATGACCGGCAATGTCGGCCAGGCTGACCGGGCCGTTGCCGATCAATGAATGCTCCGGGGCGACCACGAAATCCAGCGGGTCGTCCCACACCGGCGTGGCTTTGACCAGCGCGTGCGGTTCCGGCGCCAGGGTGATGACCGCCAGTTCTGCACGGCCATGGAGAATTTCTTCGTAGGCCACTTCCGAATCGAGGAACTGAATATCCAGCGCCACCTGTGGGTAGCGACGAGTAAATTCCCGCAAAAGCGGCGGCAAACGGTGCAAACCGATGTGGTGACTGGTGGCCAGGGTCAGGCGCCCGCTGACTTCGCCGGTGAGGTTGGTCAGGGCGCGGCGGGTGTCGTCCAGCACGTTGAGAATCTGATAAGCCCGTGGCAGCAGGGCCCGGCCGGCCTCAGTCAGGCCTACTTCGCGGCCCAGGCGGTCGAACAGGCGCACCTTCAATTGCTGCTCCAGGCCGGCGATGCGTTTACTGATCGCCGGCTGCGTCAGATGCAGGCGTTCGCCGGCGCCAGAGAAGCTGCCCGTCTCGGCGATCGCGATAAAAGCATTGAGGTTGGCCAGATCCATGGTTCGTATTCCAGTTGGTTATCCAAAGCATAAAAAATATGAATTTGAGTTATTTAATGTAACCCCATAGGATCGGCCTCACAAGCCAAAGGGTTATTGATAAGCCCAAGGCATAGAAACAAGCTGATGAGGAACCGTCTGATGGCCGGCAAAACGCTCTACGACAAGCTCTGGGATTCGCATTTGGTCAAGCAGCGCGACGATGGCTCGGCGTTGATCTATATAGATCGTCACATCATCCACGAAGTGACTTCGCCGCAAGCTTTCGAAGGCCTGCGTCTGGCCGGGCGCAAGCCTTGGCGCATTGATGCCAACATCGCGACCCCGGACCACAACGTACCGACGACCCCGGAACGCAAGGGCGGGATTGAAGCGATTGCCGATCAGGTCTCGCGTTTGCAGGTGCAGACCCTCGATGACAACTGTGATGAATACGGCATCGTCGAGTTCAAGATGAACGACGTGCGCCAAGGCATCGTCCACGTGATCAGCCCGGAGCAGGGCGCGACCTTGCCGGGCATGACCGTGGTCTGCGGCGATTCGCACACCTCGACCCACGGTGCGTTCGGCGCGCTGGCCCACGGCATCGGCACCTCCGAAGTTGAGCACGTGCTCGCCACCCAGTGCCTGGTCGCCAAGAAAATGAAGAACATGCTGGTACGCGTCGAAGGGCAATTGCCGTTCGGCGTGACCGCCAAGGACATCGTCCTCGCGGTGATCGGCAAGATCGGCACCGCCGGCGGTAACGGCCATGCCATCGAATTTGCCGGCAGCGCGATCCGCGACCTGTCTGTCGAAGGCCGCATGACCATCTGCAACATGTCCATCGAAGCCGGCGCCCGTGTGGGCCTGGTGGCGGCGGATCAAAAGACCGTCGATTACGTGAAAGGTCGTCCCTTCGCCCCGAAAGGCGCCGAATGGGACATGGCGGTCGAAGCCTGGAAAGATCTGGTGTCCGATGCTGACGCCAAATTCGACACCGTGGTTGAGCTGGACGCCGCGCAAATCAAGCCGCAAGTCAGCTGGGGCACTTCGCCTGAGATGGTTTTGGCGGTTGACCAGAACGTGCCGGATCCTGCCAAGGAGATGGATCTGGTCAAGCGTGACTCGATCGTCCGCGCCTTGAAGTACATGGGGTTGAGCGCCAATCAGGCGATCACCGACATTCAACTGGATCGCGTATTCATCGGCTCCTGCACCAACTCGCGAATCGAAGATTTGCGCGCTGCTGCCGTGATTGCCAAGGGCCGCAAAGTGGCATCGACCATCAAGCAGGCGATCGTGGTGCCGGGCTCGGGTCTGGTGAAGGCCCAGGCTGAGGCCGAAGGTCTGGACAAGATTTTCCTCGAGGCCGGTTTCGAATGGCGCGAGCCGGGTTGCTCGATGTGCCTGGCAATGAACCCGGACCGTCTGGAATCCGGCGAGCATTGCGCCTCGACCTCCAACCGCAACTTCGAAGGCCGTCAGGGCGCCGGTGGTCGTACCCACCTCGTGAGCCCGGCCATGGCCGCTGCGGCGGCGGTGAACGGTCGTTTCATCGACGTTCGTGAATTGATCTGAAGGAGAGCGCAGCATGAAAGCTTTTACCCAGCACACTGGTCTTGTCGCGCCTCTGGATCGTGCCAACGTCGACACCGACCAGATCATCCCCAAGCAGTTTCTGAAGTCGATCAAGCGCACCGGTTTCGGGCCGAACCTGTTCGACGAGTGGCGTTACCTGGATGTCGGCCAGCCGTATCAGGACAACTCCAAGCGCCCGTTGAACAAGGAGTTCGTGCTCAACGCCGAGCGTTATCAAGGCGCCAGCGTGTTGCTGGCCCGCGAGAACTTCGGTTGCGGCTCCAGCCGTGAACACGCGCCGTGGGCGCTGGAAGAATACGGTTTCCGCAGCATCATTGCGCCGAGCTACGCCGACATCTTCTTCAACAACAGTTTCAAGAACGGCTTGCTGCCGATCATCTTGAGCGACGCTGAAGTCGATGAATTGTTCAAGCAGGTGGAGGCCGAGCCGGGCTATCAATTGCAGATCGACCTGCAGGCGCAGACCGTAACCCGTCCGGACGGCAAGGTTTACAACTTTGAGATCGACGCGTTTCGCAAGCATTGCCTGTTGAACGGTCTGGACGATATCGGTTTGACCTTGCAGGACGGTGATGCGATTGCGGCATTCGAAGCCAAGCATCGGGTTAGTCAGCCGTGGTTGTTCCGCGACGCATAATTGATTCGAGATTGATGTAGTCAGGGCCGGCCCCATCGCTGGCAAGCCAGCTCCCACAGGGATTGCGGTGTTTACAAAATCTGTGGGAGCTGGCTTGCCAGCGATGAGGCCGGAACAAGCACCATAGGATTCAAGGAAAGTCCCCATGACCAGCACCGCCCAACACTCTCAGGTCGTACAGAAGCAATTCGGTGAACAGGCCGCCGCCTACCTGAGCAGCGCCGTTCACGCGCAAGGCACCGAATTCGCGCTGCTACAGGCTGAGCTGGTGGGGCAGGGCGAGGCGCGGGTGCTGGATCTGGGGTGCGGCGCCGGTCATGTGAGTTTTCATGTGGCACCACTGGTGAAAGAAGTGGTGGCCTACGACCTGTCGCAGCAGATGCTCGACGTGGTCGCCGCTGCGGCTGTGGATCGCGGTTTCGCCAACATTGCCACGGTCAACGGCGCCGCCGAGCGTCTGCCGTTTGCCGATGGCGAGTTCGACTTCGTGTTCAGCCGTTATTCGGCGCACCATTGGAGCGACCTCGGCGTGGCCCTGCGTGAAGTGCGTCGGGTACTGAAGCCGGGCGGTGTGGCGGCATTCGTTGACGTGTTGTCACCGGGCAGCCCGTTGTTCGACACTTACCTGCAAAGCGTCGAAGTGCTGCGCGACACCAGCCATGTGCGCGATTATTCCGCCGGCGAGTGGTTGCGGCAGGTCAGCGAGGCGCGGCTGCATACCCGCAGCACCACCCGTCAGCGCCTGCGTCTGGAGTACAGCAGTTGGGTCGAGCGCATGCGCACACCCGACGTGATGCGCGCGGCGATCCGCCAGTTGCAGCAGTCGATGGGCAGTGAAGTACGCGAATATTTTGAGATTGATGCCGACGGCTCGTTCAGTACAGATGTGATTGTGCTGATCGCCGAGCGTTAAGAATTTTTCCGGGCGCGTCAGTTAGAGGCGCACCGACTGAAGACACGAGGAAAGCATGAGCAAGCAGATTCTGATTCTCCCAGGTGACGGTATTGGTCCGGAAATCATGGCCGAAGCGGTCAAGGTTCTGGAATTGGCCAACGACAAGTACAGCCTGGGCTTCGAGCTGAGCCATGACGTGATCGGTGGCGCCGCCATCGACCAGCACGGCGTGCCGCTGGCCGACGAAACCCTCGATCGTGCCCGCGCTGCCGACGCCGTGCTGCTGGGCGCGGTGGGCGGCCCGAAATGGGACACCATCGAGCGTGACATCCGCCCGGAGCGCGGCCTGCTGAAAATCCGTGCGCAACTGGGTTTGTTCGGCAACCTGCGTCCGGCGATTCTGTACCCGCAACTGGCCGACGCTTCGAGCCTGAAGCCGGAAATCGTTGCCGGTCTGGACATCCTGATCGTCCGTGAACTGACCGGCGGTATCTACTTCGGCGCGCCGCGCGGCACCCGTACCCTGGAAAACGGCGAGCGTCAGTCCTACGACACCCTGCCGTACAGCGAAAGCGAAATCCGCCGCATCGCCCGTGTCGGTTTCGACATGGCCATGGTGCGCGGCAAAAAACTGTGCTCGGTGGACAAGGCCAACGTACTGGCGTCCAGCCAACTGTGGCGCGAAGTGGTCGAGCAAGTCGCCAAGGATTACCCGGAAGTCGAACTGAGCCACATGTACGTCGACAACGCCGCCATGCAACTGGTGCGCGCACCGAAGCAGTTCGACGTGATCGTCACCGACAACATGTTCGGCGACATCCTGTCCGACGAAGCGTCGATGCTCACCGGTTCGATCGGCATGCTGCCGTCGGCCTCGCTGGATTCGAACAACAAGGGCATGTACGAGCCTTGCCACGGTTCGGCCCCGGACATCGCCGGCAAAGGTATCGCCAACCCGCTGGCGACCATTCTGTCGGTGTCGATGATGCTGCGTTACAGCTTCAATCTGCATGACGCGGCCGATGCCATCGAGAAAGCCGTCAGCGTGGTGCTGGATCAAGGCCTGCGCACTGGCGACATCTATTCGGCCGGTTGCACCAAAGTCGGTACGCAGGAAATGGGCGACGCAGTAGTCGCCGCGCTGCGGAATCTGTAATCTCTCGGGCCCGCTGCGAAATTCAATACAAAGCAGCGGCCCACTTTTCAAGAAGGTGTAGTTGCGATGAAACGTGTAGGTCTGATCGGTTGGCGCGGGATGGTCGGTTCCGTGCTCATGCAGCGGATGCTGGAAGAGCAGGATTTCGATCTAATCGAGCCGGTGTTTTTCACCACTTCCAACGTCGGTGGCCAAGGCCCGTCCGTGGGCAAGGACATTGCTCCGCTCAAGGACGCTTACAGCATTGACGAGCTGAAGACCCTCGACGTGATCCTGACCTGCCAGGGCGGCGACTACACCAGCGAAGTGTTCCCGAAGCTGCGCGAAGCCGGCTGGCAGGGTTACTGGATCGACGCGGCCTCGAGCCTGCGCATGAACGATGACGCCGTGATCATTCTCGATCCGGTCAACCGCAAGGTCATCGACCAGCAACTGGACGCGGGCACCAAGAACTACATTGGCGGCAACTGCACCGTCAGTCTGATGCTGATGGGTCTGGGCGGTCTGTTCGAAGCCGGTCTGGTCGAGTGGATGAGCGCCATGACTTATCAGGCGGCCTCTGGGGCCGGCGCGCAGAACATGCGTGAACTGATCAAGCAGATGGGCGCAACCCACGCGGCGGTGGCCGATCAACTGGCCGATCCGGCCAGCGCGATCCTCGACATCGACCGTCGTGTGGCCGAAGCCATGCGCAGCGACGCGTACCCGACCGAAAACTTCGGCGTACCGCTGGCCGGCAGCCTGATCCCGTGGATCGACAAGGAACTGCCGAACGGCCAGAGCCGCGAAGAGTGGAAGGCCCAGGCCGAGACCAACAAGATCCTCGGCCGCTTCAAGAGCCCGATCCCGGTCGATGGCATCTGCGTGCGCATCGGCGCCATGCGTTGCCACAGCCAGGCGCTGACCATCAAACTGAACAAAGACGTGCCGATCGCCGACATCGAAGGGCTGATCAGCCAGCACAACCCTTGGGTCAAACTGGTGCCGAACCAGCGTGAGATCAGCATGCAGGAGCTGAGCCCGACCAAGGTTACCGGCACCCTGAATGTGCCGGTGGGGCGTCTGCGCAAGCTGAACATGGGTTCGCAATTCGTCGGTGCCTTCACCGTCGGCGACCAGCTGCTGTGGGGCGCGGCCGAACCGCTGCGTCGCATGCTGCGGATCCTGCTGGAGCGTTGATCGCTTGAAGCAATGAAAGAACCCGTGCCTTGTGAGAGGTGCGGGTTTTTTTATACCTGAGGTCTCTCGGGTGTATGTTCTGTCGTCTTCGCGAGCAAGCTCGCTCCCACCTTGAAATGCATTCCCCTGTGGGAGCGAGCTTGCTCGCGAAGGGGCAGGCGCAGTCGCCACAAATCCGGCAGAAATTGCCTGTGCGCCAGTCACCCGGTAAAGTGCCGCTCCCCCCGTTTCGCCAGAGGTAGAACCATGACCCAGACCCTTGATATTGCCGTCGTCGGCGCCACCGGTACTGTCGGCGAAACCCTCGTACAGATTCTCGAAGAGCGCGACTTCCCGGTCGGCAACCTGCACTTGCTGGCCAGCAGCGAATCCGCCGGCAGCTCGGTGCTGTTCCGCAACAAGAACGTGCGCGTGCGTGAAGTCGACGAGTTCGATTTCAGCAAGGTCAAACTGGTGTTCTTCGCCGCCGGCCCGGCCATCTCCCTGAGCTACGTGGCACGTGCCCACGCGGCTGGTTGCTCGCTGATCGACCTGTCCGGCGCATTGCCGGCCGAGCAGGCGCCGCAAGTGGTGCCGGAAGCCAACGCCGAGGTGATCGCCGGTCTGAAAGCGCCGTTCCAGGTCAGCAGCCCAAGCCCGTCGGCGACGACGCTGGCCGTGGTGCTGGCGCCGCTGCTCGACCTGCTCGACCTGCAATACGTCAACGTCACCGCCAATCTGGCCGTTTCCGCGCAAGGTCGCGAAGCTGTCACCGAGCTGGCCCGGCAGACCGCTGAGCTATTGAACATGCGTCCGCTGGAGCCGACTTTCTTCGACCGGCAAATGGCCTTCAACCTGCTGGCCCAGGTCGGCACCCCCGATGCTCAAGGCCATACGCTGCTGGAAAAACGTCTGGTGCGCGAATTGCGTCAGGTGCTGGCGCAGCCTTTATTAAAGATTTCCGCAACTTGCGTTCAAGCCCCGGTGTTTTTTGGCGATAGCTATAGCGTGACCTTGCAGTCAGCGAGCGCGGTCGACCTGGAAAAGGTCAACGCGGCACTGGAAGACGCACCGGGTATTGAGCTTGTCGAAGCCGGCGATTATCCGACCGCAGTGGGTGACGCGGTGGGGCAGGATGTTGTCTATGTCGGTCGCGTGCGTACTGGCGTCGATGACCCGGCGGAACTTAATCTGTGGCTGACGTCAGATAACGTACGCAAAGGGGCCGCCCTGAATGCTGTGCAGGTCGCTGAATTGTTGATAAAAGACCTGCTGTAAAAGATACTTGGCAACAATTTGTCGACTGATTCTAGGTGAGCGCTATGCTTGCCCGGAGCACTTGATAACGTGTCACCCTCCGGGACTTTCCGGGGCATCAAAGAAATGATCGCGCGCGGCAGTCTGTCGTCGTCGCGCGCAATGCCTTACGGCAGCGGCAATCAACATCTTCTCGCTGGCCGAGGAACGTTCAAACAAAGGATGAGGCTATGGTTCAAGTTCGCAAACTGGTGTTAGCAATAGCGGCCGCCTCGGCGCTGTCCTCCGGTATGGCGCATGCCCTCGGGCTCGGGGAGCTGACCCTGAAGTCGACCCTGAACCAGCCGCTGGTGGCCGAGATCGAGTTGCTCGACGTCAAGGATCTCACCGCTGCCGAAGTGGTGCCGAGCCTGGCGTCTCCTGAAGACTTCGCCAAGGCCGGCGTTGACCGTCAGGCCTTCCTCAATGACCTGACGTTCACCCCGGTGCTCAACGCCAGCGGCAAAAGCGTGCTGCGCGTGACCTCGAGCAAGCCGTTGTCGGAACCGATGGTGAAATTCCTCGTGCAGGTGATGTGGCCGAACGGCCGTCTGCTGCGCGATTACAGCGTGCTGCTGGATCCATCGAAGTTCTCGCCGCAGACCGCTGACGCCGCCTCGCAACCGGCGCCGACGCAGACCATCACTGCGCCGACCACCGGTGCCACCCATCCGACTCAGTACACCACCACGCCGCGCGACACCCTGTGGGAAATTGCTGCAAAGGCGCGCACTGGCGGTTCAGTGCAGCAGACCATGCTGGCGATTCAGGCGCTCAACCCGAACGCGTTTATCGACGGCAACATCAACCGGCTGAAAACCGGTCAGGTGCTGCGTTTGCCGGACTCGGTGCAAAGCACCGCGCTGCCACAGTCGAAGGCGATTGCTGAAGTTGCCGCGCAGAACGAAGCCTGGCGTCAGGGCCGTCGTTATGTGGCCAAGCCAGGCACCGGTCAGCAGCAGCTCGATGCCACCAGGCGTGGTCGCGGCAATGCCGGCACCGCTCAGAATGCTCAGGACAACCTGAGCCTGGTCTCCGCCGAAAACGCCAAGGGGCGCGGCAAAGGCCCGGCAGGCGATGCCAAGGCGCTGAGCAACAAACTGGCGGTGACTCAGGAAAGCCTCGACACGACCCGTCGTGACAACGAAGAACTGAAAAGCCGCATGACCGATCTGCAAAGTCAGCTGGACAAGCTGCAAAAGCTGATCGAGCTGAAGAACAATCAACTGGCGAAGATGCAGGCCGAAGGGCCAGGCGCTGCGCCCGCCGCGAATCCTGCAGCACCTGCCGTCCCGGCGATCACCGCCGAACTGGCCGCGACGCCGCCAGCGACGCCGGCAGAAGCGGCGGCTTCTCCTACACCGGAATCGGCCATTGCGCCACCGGTCGAGACCCCGATTGAGCCGGTTGTCGAACCCAAGCCTGCGGTTGTCGATGATGAGAAAACCTTCAACGAGCTGCTGACTAATCCGATTCTGTTGGGTCTGGTCGGCGGTGGTGCGGTTGTTCTGTTGCTCTTGCTGTTGCTGCTGGCGCGTCGTCGCAAAGCGCAGCAGGAAGCCGAAAAGCATATGCGCATGGCGCGTGCGCTGTCTGAAGAGCAGGAATTCTCCGCCGAGCAGGATCTGCCGGAGAGCAGCTTCGAAGGCCTGGAAGTGCCGGCGGCAAGCGTCAAGCTCAACACTCCGGCTCCAGCTCCAGCTCCGGCGCCGGTGGTGGCGCCAGTGGTGATGGCTGAGCCGATTGCCGCGCCGCTGGTGGCCCCTGCCGCCGAACGCTCGGATGACGTGCTGGACAAGGCGCAGTCGCACATCAATGCCGGTCGCCTGAATCAGGCAGCCGCACTGCTGGAAGAGGGTGTCAGCCTCGAACCGCAACGCAGTGACTTGCGCCTGAAGCTGATGGAAGTCTACGGTCAGCAGGGCGATCGCGATGCGTTCGTCGGTCAAGAACGACAGCTGGTGGCCAATGGCGACAACTTTGCCAAAGTCGAAGAGCTGAAAAGCCGCTTCCCGGCAATGGCCGTGGTGGCGGCGAGCGGTCTGGCGGCAGCGGCAGTTGCCGCCGAGCTGGACGCGCAATACGTCAAAGACCTGTTGCTGGATGAGCCTGAGGCGCCGGCCGCGGCACCGCAGGAAGACGATCTGGACAGCGCGTTCGACCTGAGCCTGGACGATCTCGACAACATCACTCCGGTAGCACCAGCCCCAGTGGTTGAGCCGCAAGCGCCGGTGGAGCTGGACGAATTCCCGGCGGACGACGATCTGAGCTTTGAGTCGGTGCTGCAACAGCAGACCGAGATCAAAGACAATCTGGACGATCTGTCGGACTTCGACCTTGATCTGGACCTTGGTGCCGAGCCGGCGCCGGCGGCTCTGGCTGATGACGATTTCTTGCTGGATCTGGACGAAGGCGTGAAAGATCTTGCGCCGGTCGAGCCGCCAGTCGTTGCCGACGTGCCGCAGGATGATCTGGAGTTGCCTGCCGATTTCGACCTGTCGCTGGCCGACGAAATGGACACCAACCCGCCCGCCGAACCCGATGCGTTCGCAACCGAGCTGGACGACGTCAACGCCGAGCTGGATCGCCTGTCGCAAAGCATCGCCGAACCGACCTTCACCGAAGCCGATGCGGCGATCGGTGACGATCTGGGCGAAGATGACTTCGACTTCCTCGCCGGCACTGACGAAGCGGCCACCAAACTCGATCTGGCTCAGGCCTACATCGACATGGGCGACAACGACGGCGCGCGCGACATCCTCAATGAAGTGTTGACCGAGGGTGACGAGAAGCAGCGTGGCGAGGCCAAGGAAATGCTCTCGAACCTGGCGTAAGTTCAGCGGTAAACAAAAAAAACGGCAGCCCAGTGAGGCTGCCGTTTTTGTTTGGGCCGGAATCTGTGTTCTCCTGGCTATTGTCATCGCTGGCAAGCCGGCTCCCACAGGTTCTGCGTACGCCAGAGAAACTGTGGGAGCCGGCTTGCCAGCGATGGAGGCCGATGAGGCGACAGAGAACCTTCTGGCATCCCTGAACCACAGCCTTATAATGCCCGCCTTTGCACAAACAGCAGGCTGTCCCACCTTGGCAAACATAGATAACCCGGTCGCCGAAATGGCCCCCGCCGGCTTTTACCGCGTCGCGCTGGGCGTTGAGTACAAAGGCTCGCGCTACAGCGGCTGGCAGCGTCAGTTGACAGGTGTGGCAACGGTTCAGGAAGAACTCGAAAAAGCGCTGTCGAAAGTCGCCAACTCACCGATTTCGCTGCAATGCGCCGGGCGCACCGATGCTGGCGTGCATGCCTGCGGGCAAGTGGTGCATTTCGACACGCCGGTCGAGCGTTCACTGAAGGCCTGGGTCATGGGGGCCAACATCAATTTGCCCCATGACATCAGTGTCAGCTGGGCCAAAGTCATGCCGGCGCATTTCCATGCGCGCTTCAAGGCCATCGCCCGGCGTTACCGCTATGTGATCTACAACGATCAGATCCGCCCGGCGCATCTGAACGAAGAAATCACCTGGAACCACCGTCCGCTCGACGTCGAGCGCATGGCCGAGGCCGCGCAGTACCTGATCGGTACTCATGATTTCAGTGCGTTCCGCGCCGGCCAGTGTCAGGCCAAGTCGCCCATCAAGAAGATGCATCACCTGCGCGTCACCCGTCACGGCAAGATGATCGTGCTCGACATCCGCGCCAATGCGTTTCTCCATCACATGGTGCGCAACATTGCCGGGGTCTTGATGACCATTGGTGCCGGCGAGCGGCCGGTGGAGTGGATGAAGGAAGTGCTGGAAAGTCGCGAGCGCCGTTCCGGCGGCGTCACTGCGCATCCGTATGGCCTCTATCTGGTGCAGGTCGAGTACCACGACGAATTCCCGTTGCCCGAGCGTTTTGTCGGGCCACATTTCCTTACGGGTTTCTCCGAACTTGACGGCTGACGCCCTCGAACGCTTTTGTTACCATCCGGGACTTTCCCGGATTTTGCCTCGGAGTTTTTCTCGATATGTCAGCCGTTCGCAGCAAGATCTGCGGGATTACCCGCATAGAGGATGCGTTGGCAGCGGTCGAAGCCGGGGCTGACGCCATTGGTTTCGTGTTTTATGCCAAGAGTCCGCGAGCGGTGAACGTGCAGCAGGCGAGGGCGATCATCCGTGCCCTGCCGCCATTCGTGACCACTGTCGGCCTGTTCGTCAACGCCAGTCGCTGCGAGCTGGGGGAAATCCTCGACGCCGTACCGCTGGACCTGTTGCAGTTCCATGGCGATGAAAGCGCTGAAGCCTGCGAAGAATGGCGTCGGCCTTATATCAAGGCGTTGCGGGTCAAGGCCGGCGATGACATTGCTGCAGCCGTTGCTGCTTACCCGGGTGCCAGTGGCGTACTGCTCGACACTTATGTCGAGGGTGTGCCCGGCGGAACCGGTGAGGCCTTCGACTGGTCTCTGATTCCGCCGGATTTGAGCAAACCACTGATTCTGGCGGGTGGCCTGACGCCGGAAAACGTCGCCGACGCCGTGGCCCGGGTGAGGCCCTACGCGGTCGACGTCAGCGGTGGGGTAGAGGCGAGCAAGGGTATCAAGGATCATGCGAAGATCCGGGCGTTCATCGCCGCTGCACGCAAAGCGCCATATTGATGTGACGGCTGGCAGTCTGCCGCCGTCCATCAATGCACTTGCACAAAGCAGGCGAGGCTGAGGGTTTATGGGTTGCACGCAGGTCATGTTTCGCGCTGACCGTGGCGGTCCACCAACCATCGCCACACACATGAATTTAGCTGAAGGGCATACGCGGGGCTGCGAACCAGAGCGTTCGGGCCGCCGGTACTGGAGAAAGAAAGCATGAGCAACTGGTTAGTAGACAAACTGATCCCTTCGATCATGCGTTCCGAGGTCAAGAAGAGCTCGGTGCCGGAAGGTCTGTGGCACAAATGCCCGTCTTGCGAGGCTGTGCTGTATCGTCCGGAGCTGGAAAAGACCCTGGACGTTTGCCCGAAATGCAACCATCACATGCGCATCGGCGCACGTGCGCGCATCGACATCTTCCTCGATGCCGAAGGTCGCAACGAACTGGGCGCCGATCTGGAGCCGGTTGACCGTCTGAAATTCCGCGACGGCAAAAAGTACAAGGACCGTCTGGTCGCTGCACAGAAGCAGACCGGCGAGAAAGACGCGTTGATCTCCGTCAGCGGCACCCTGCTGGGTATGCCGGTGGTGGTTTCGGCGTTTGAATTCAGCTTCATGGGCGGCTCGATGGGTGCCATCGTCGGTGAGCGCTTCGTGCGCGCTGCCAACTACGCCTTGGAACACCGTTGCCCGATGATCTGCTTCGCCGCTTCCGGTGGTGCGCGCATGCAGGAAGCGCTGATCTCGCTGATGCAGATGGCGAAGACCTCGGCCGTGCTGGCACGTCTGCGCGAAGAAGGCATTCCGTTCATCTCGGTACTGACCGACCCGGTCTACGGTGGGGTTTCCGCCAGTCTGGCAATGCTTGGCGACGTTATCGTCGGTGAGCCGAAAGCCCTGATCGGCTTCGCCGGTCCGCGTGTGATCGAACAGACCGTGCGTGAAAAACTGCCGGAAGGCTTCCAGCGCAGCGAGTTCCTGCTGGAGCACGGCGCCATCGACCTGATCATTGATCGTCGTGAGCTGCGTCCGCGTCTGGGCAATCTGCTGGCGCAACTGACCGGCCAGCCGACACCGACCTACGTCGCCGCACCAGTCGAGCCAATCGTGGTTCCGCCGGTGCCTGCCAACGTATGACCGAGCGCACCCTTGGCGAGTGGCTCGCCTACCTTGAGCAGTTGCATCCGTCAGCCATCGACATGGGGCTGGAACGTTCGCAACAGGTAGCGTCCCGCATGGGGCTGGGCCAGCCGGCGCCTCGGGTGATTACGGTCACCGGCACCAACGGCAAGGGTTCGACCTGCGCGTTCGTGGCTTCATTGCTGCGGGCGCAGGGTCTGAGCGTTGGTGTCTACAATTCCCCGCACCTGCTGCGTTACAACGAGCGGGTGCAGCTCAATGGCGTCGAAGCCACTGACGCCCAGCTCTGCGAAGCCTTCGCGGCCGTTGAGGCGGGGCGTGGCGACACTTCCCTGACTTATTTCGAAATGGGCACCCTGGCGGCGTTCTGGCTGTTTCAGCAGGCCGGGCTGAATGCGGTGGTCCTGGAAGTAGGGCTGGGCGGGCGTCTGGACACGGTCAACGTGGTGGACGCCGATATGGCGCTGGTGACCAGTATCGGCGTCGACCACGCCGATTATCTGGGTGATACCCGCGAGTCCGTGGCCTTCGAAAAGGCCGGAATTTTCCGTCAGGGCAAACCTGCCCTGTGTGGCGACCTCAATCCTCCGCAACCGCTGCTCGACAAGGCGCGCGAACTGGCGTGCCCGTTCTTCCTGCGCGGGCGAGACTTCGATCTTGGCGTTACCGATCAGCACTGGCAGTGGCGCGGTACCGACGCGCAAGGCCGGGTCGTTGAGTTGCGCGATTTGCCCTTGCTCGATCTGCCGATGGAAAACGCAGCGTTGGCGTTGCAGGCGTATCTGCTGCTCGGGCTGCCGTGGGATGCCGGGCAGATCGTGGCTGCCTTGCAGGCGACTCGTGTGGTTGGCCGTCTGGATCGCCGCTCGTTCGAATGGAATGGCAAGCGCCTGAATGTATTGCTGGATGTGGGGCACAATCCCCATGCCGCCGAGTATCTGGCTCGTCGTCTGGCCTCCCGGCCGCCGGTCGGCAAGCGTCTGGCGGTGTTCGGGCTGCTGGCGGACAAGGATCTGGATGGTGTTGTCGGCGAATTGAGTGCTAGTGTCGAGCACTGGGCGGTTGCGCCGCTGGATTCGCCGCGTGCTCGCCCGGTGGCTGAATTACACGCTGCCTTGCAGAACCTTGGCGCATCCGTCACGTCTTACGACAGTGTCGCCGCCGCCCTGGAAGGGCAATGTGCAGTGGCAACCGGCGACGACGAGATTCTGTTGTTCGGATCATTTTATTGTGTCGCCGAGGCCCTTGAATGGCTGGCCCGGCGCTCCACGGAGGAAGCGGCAAATGGCTTTGCTGGATAAAGCGTACAAGCAGCGCATGGTCGGCGCCCTGGTGCTGGTGGCGCTGGCGGTGATTTTCCTGCCGATGCTGTTTTCCCGTCAGGATGAGCAGCGCCAGGTGGTCGTCGAGGCGCCGGCCGCTCCGCAAGCATCTGCCATGCCGCAGGTGCAAATGGAGCAGGTGGCGGTGCCGGAGCCGCAGACCTTGCCGCAAGAACCGGTGCCAACCGATGAAGAAGTTGCAGAAGAGACTGCGCCTGCAGCTCCGATTGCCCCGGCTGCATCGGTACCGGCGGCTCCCATAGCCATCGCCAAACCGGCTGCGCCGCCAGCGGTGGCCAAGCCGATTCCGGCACCTGCCCAGCCTATCGCTGCGCCTGCAGCCAAGCCTGACACCACGCAAAGCCGCGTCGATGCCAATGGTCTGTCGGTGAGCTGGTCGGTGCAACTGGCCAGTCTGTCGAGCCGCGCCAGCGCCGAGAGCCTGCAGAAAACCCTGCGCAGCCAAGGCTATAACGCCTACATCCGCTCTGCCGATGGCAAGAATCGGGTGTTTGTCGGGCCGCTGATCGAACGTGCCGAAGCCGATCGTCTGCGCGATCTGTTGAGTCGTCAGCAGAACCTCAAGGGTTTTGTCGTGCGCTTCCAGCCCGAGCGCGGTTAAAAACTATCGCCTCGATTGAAATGCACTGATAATCGCAGCTTACCGAGAGGCATGCGCTCTGCTAAAATGCGCCGCCTTATCCGTCTGTAGGCTGCACTGTGCCATTTACCTGGGTTGACTGGGCGATCGTTGCAATCATCGCCATCTCCGCTTTGATCAGTTTGAGCCGCGGCTTCGTCAAGGAAGCATTATCGCTGGTGACCTGGATCATCGCAGGAGTCGTTGCCTGGATGTTCGGTGGCTCACTGTCCGAGTACCTCGCCGGATACATCGAAACCCCATCGGCTCGCGTGATCGCGGGCTGTGCCATCATGTTTGTCGCCACACTGATCGTGGGCGCAATGATCAATTATCTTATCGGCGAGTTGGTTCGCGTCACCGGGTTGTCCGGGACCGATCGATTCCTCGGCATGGCCTTCGGTGCAGCGCGTGGCGTGTTGCTGGTGGTCGTGGCAGTCGGGCTGTTGAGCCTGGGGCCGGTACAGCAGGACGGGTGGTGGAAAGAATCACAGCTCGTGCCAAAGTTTCTATTGGTCGCCGACTGGTCCAAAAACCTGATTCTCGGGTGGAGCAGTCAGTGGCTTGCCAGCGGAATCAGCGTACCCGCTGATATTCCGTTCAAGGAGCAACTCTTGCCGTCGGCCAAAACGCCACAGTGAGTGTTGTTCAGTTCAGATCCATTAAGTAGGGGTTGCGTCGCATGTGTGGCATCGTCGGTATCGTCGGTAAGTCGAACGTCAATCAGGCGCTGTATGACGCGCTAACCGTGCTCCAGCACCGCGGCCAGGACGCTGCCGGTATCGTGACCAGCCATGATGGCCGGTTGTTCCTGCGCAAGGACAATGGCCTGGTGCGTGACGTGTTTCAACAACGTCACATGCAGCGTCTGGTCGGCCATATGGGTATCGGCCACGTCCGCTACCCGACTGCGGGCAGCTCGACTTCGGCCGAAGCCCAACCGTTTTACGTCAACTCGCCTTACGGCATTACCCTGGCGCATAACGGTAACCTGACCAACGTTGAGCAGTTGGCCAAAGAGATCTACGAATCCGACCTGCGTCACGTCAACACCAGTTCCGACTCGGAAGTGCTGCTGAACGTGTTCGCCCACGAGTTGGCCCAGCGCGGCAAGCTGCAGCCGACCGAAGAAGACGTGTTTGCCGCCGTGACCGACGTGCATAACCGTTGCGTGGGTGGTTACGCCGTCGTGGCAATGGTGACCGGTTACGGCATCGTCGGTTTCCGCGATCCGCACGGCATTCGCCCGATCGTGTTCGGCCAGCGTCACACCGACGAAGGCGTCGAGTACATGATCGCGTCCGAAAGCGTTTCGCTGGACGTGCTCGGTTTCACCCTGATTCGCGACCTGGCCCCGGGCGAAGCGGTCTACATCACTGAAGACGGCAAGCTGCACACCCGTCAATGTGCGACCAACCCGTCCCTGACCCCGTGCATCTTCGAACACGTCTACCTGGCGCGCCCGGACTCGATCATCGACGGCGTATCTGTGTACAAGGCCCGTCTGCGCATGGGCGAGAAGCTTGCCGAGAAGATCCTGCGCGAGCGTCCAGAGCACGACATCGACGTGGTCATCCCGATTCCGGACACCAGCCGTACTGCTGCGCTGGAGCTGGCCAACCACCTGGGCGTGAAATTCCGCGAAGGTTTCGTCAAGAACCGTTACATCGGTCGCACCTTCATCATGCCGGGCCAGGCGGCTCGCAAGAAGTCGGTTCGTCAAAAGCTCAACGCCATCGAGCTGGAATTCCGCGGCAAGAATGTGATGCTGGTCGACGACTCGATCGTGCGCGGCACCACCTGCAAGCAGATCATCCAGATGGCCCGTGAAGCCGGCGCGAAAAACGTCTACTTCTGCTCGGCGGCGCCGGCAGTACGCTTCCCGAACGTGTATGGCATCGACATGCCAAGCGCTCACGAGCTGATCGCCCACAACCGTTCGACCCAGGACGTGGCGGATCTGATCGGCGCTGACTGGCTGATCTATCAGGACCTGCCTGACTTGATCGAAGCGGTCGGCGGCGGCAAGATCAAGATCGAGCACTTCGATTGCGCGGTGTTCGACGGCAAGTACGTCACCGGCGACGTCGACGAGGCTTACCTGAACAAGATCGAGCAGGCGCGCAACGATGCCTCCAAGGTCAAGACCCA
Source organism: Pseudomonas monsensis (assembly GCF_014268495.2). Classification (NCBI taxonomy): domain Bacteria; kingdom Pseudomonadati; phylum Pseudomonadota; class Gammaproteobacteria; order Pseudomonadales; family Pseudomonadaceae; genus Pseudomonas; species Pseudomonas monsensis. Next base: position 2,474,728 of record NZ_CP077087.1, read on the forward strand.
GGCAGTCAGTGCGATCATTGATCTGTACAACAACTGAGTTTCTACCGGCCCTGAGGGGCCGGTTTTGTATCTGACTTTCAATTTTCAAGAACAGGGCAAGGAGTGACAGCATGAGTCAGGAATGGGATGCCGGTCGGCTGGACAGCGACCTCGAAGGCGTAGCGTTCGACACCCTGGCCGTACGTGCCGGTCAGCACCGCACGCCGGAAGGCGAACACGGTGATCCGATGTTCTTCACGTCCAGCTACGTGTTCCGCACCGCCGCCGACGCGGCCGCGCGGTTTGCCGGGGAAGTGCCGGGCAACGTTTACTCGCGTTACACCAACCCGACCGTGCGCGCGTTCGAAGAGCGCATTGCCGCGCTGGAAAGCGCTGAGCAGGCCGTTGCGACCGCAACCGGCATGGCCGCGATCATGGCGGTGGTGATGAGCCTGTGCAGTGCCGGTGATCATGTGCTGGTTTCGCGCAGTGTGTTCGGTTCGACCATCAGCCTGTTCGAGAAGTACTTCAAGCGTTTCGGTGTGGAAGTCGATTACGTGCCTTTGGCTGACCTGTCGGCCTGGGATGCGGCGATCAAGTCCAACACCAGACTGCTCTTTGTCGAGTCGCCCTCCAACCCGTTGGCCGAGTTGGTCGACATCCCCGCGCTGGCGGAAATCGCGCACGCCAAAGGCGCAATGCTGGTGGTCGACAACTGCTTCTGCACGCCTGCGCTGCAGCAGCCGCTGAAAATGGGGGCGGACATTGTCGTGCACTCGGCGACCAAGTTCATCGACGGCCAGGGCCGTTGCATGGGCGGGGTGGTGGCCGGTCGCAGCGAGCAAATGAAAGAGGTGGTTGGCTTCCTGCGCACCGCCGGGCCGACCCTGAGCCCGTTCAACGCGTGGATCTTCCTCAAAGGCCTGGAAACCCTGAATCTGCGGATGAAGGCGCACTGCGCCAACGCCCAGCAACTGGCTGAATGGCTGGAGCAACAGGAGGGTGTCGAGAAAGTCCATTACGCCGGGCTCAAGAGCCATCCGCAGCACGAACTGGCCCAGCGTCAGCAGAAGGGCTTTGGTGCGGTGGTGAGTTTCGAGGTCAAGGGTGGCAAAGAGGGTGCCTGGCGCTTTATCGACGCGACCCGATTGATTTCGATCACGGCCAACCTCGGCGACAGCAAAACCACCATTACTCATCCGAGCACGACCTCTCACGGCCGTCTGGCGCCGCAGGAGCGCGAAGCCGCGGGGATTCGTGACAGCCTGATCCGCATTGCGGTCGGTCTGGAAGATGTCGCCGACCTGCAGGCCGACCTGGCGCGCGGTCTGGCGGCGCTGTGATCGAGTTGTCCACGCCGACAGCGGGTACTCATGGTCGCGTGGCGCTGGTCACCGGTGCTGCGCGCGGGATTGGCCTGGGCATTGCGGCCTGGCTGATCAGCGAAGGCTGGCAAGTGGTGCTGACCGACCTGGATCGGGTGCGCGGTTCGAAAGTGGCGAAGGTGCTTGGCGAGAACGCCTGGTTTATCGCCATGGATGTCGCGGAGGAGAGTCAGGTCGCACTCGGCGTGGCTGAGGTGCTGGGGCAGTTTGGTCGTCTCGACGCGCTGGTGTGCAACGCGGCGGTGGCTGATCCGCACAACATCACCCTGGAAAGCCTCGACCTGGCTTACTGGAATCGGGTGCTGGCGGTGAACCTCAGTGGGCCGATGCTGCTGGCCAAGCATTGCGCGCCCTATCTGCGTGCGCATAACGGCTCGATCGTCAATCTGGCCTCGACCCGGGCGGGGCAGTCCGAGCCGGATACCGAGGCCTATGCGGCGAGCAAGGGCGGGCTGTTGGCGCTGACGCATGCGCTGGCGATCAGCCTCGGGCCGGAAATTCGTGTGAACGCGGTCAGTCCGGGCTGGATTGATGCGCGTGATCCGTCGGCGCGGCGGGCCGAACCTCTGGCTGATACCGATCATGCCCAGCATCCGGCGGGCAGGGTGGGGACGGTCGAGGATGTCGCGGCGATGGTGGCGTGGCTGCTGTCGAGAAATGCCGGGTTTGTCACCGGGCAGGAATTCGTCGTCGATGGCGGCATGACGAAAAAGATGATTTACACGGACTAAGAGGCGAAGCCGCGATCCTGTAGGAGTGAGCCTGCTTGCGATAGCGGTTTCAAGGTTGATACTTTTTTCCGGGATTGACTCAATTTTGTCTTTTTCAGAAAAACTTCAATCCTGCTATTGACTTAGGTTCGCTACCTGCGTAAATTTCGCGGCCTCGGAGATGCAAACGGGTGATTAGCTCAGCTGGGAGAGCGTCTGCCTTACAAGCAGAATGTCGGCGGTTCGATCCCGTCATCACCCACCACTTCCGAGTGACTTGCGAAAGCAAGAAGGTAGGCTGAAAGTGCCTGCACCGACGCGCAGCGGTAGTTCAGTCGGTTAGAATACCGGCCTGTCACGCCGGGGGTCGCGGGTTCGAGTCCCGTCCGCTGCGCCATATTTTACGAGTCAGGCGATGCCTGGTTCGCGATTGCAAAGCACCGAAGCTTTCAATCAAAACGAGTTACTTGAGCGCAAGCTCAAAGCAATACGCAGCGGTAGTTCAGTCGGTTAGAATACCGGCCTGTCACGCCGGGGGTCGCGGGTTCGAGTCCCGTCCGCTGCGCCATATCTGTTTCAAGGACCACTGAACGCCTTGAAGCACCGAAAGCAACCTTGGGTTGATTCGGATTCGATAGCAAAGACCCTGGTCGAAAGACCGGGGTTTTTTGTGTCTGAAATTTGGCTATTCCTCTCTTTTCCTCCTGCTCCAACTCCTGAAGCCAAGACAAATCCCTGTAGGAGCGAGCACTGCAAGTGCCTGCCCGCCTGCTGCGGTACCACGTCGCATTGATTTTCTGATTCTTTAGTCAAATTTTTGTAACTCGTTGTTTGCTGCGAGCCCGGAAACCTTTAAAGTTAACCTTTCGGTCAGCTTTGCACTGTCAACACGCCCTTTGTTTAGCCAAGAAGGGCTTCTGCAAGACTCGAGATTCCCAGTAGATAACCAGAAGGGCGGACACATAACCGCCCAGAGGATGATCCATGTCCAACCGTGATATATCCCGGCGCTCGTTCCTCCAGGGCGGGCTGGTGGCGGGTGTGAGCGTCACGCTCACGCCGCTCAGCAGTCAGGCGCTGGCTGCCTTGATGGAAAACAGCGTTACCGTGCCGTCCGAGAAGTGGCTCGGCAACAACGGCAAGGCGCGCCAGCGTAACGATGCCCTGTCCAAGGTCTGCGGCAGCAAGGTATTTGCCCGCGACATTCGCTCCAGGGACATGCCGGGCTGGCCTGAGCAACAAGGCCACGCCATGCTGCTGAAAACCATCAAGGCTGACCGTATCTACGACGGCTATGATCTGTCGTGGCTCGGCGCCGACTTGCAACCTGACCGTATCGTCACCGCTGCCGACCTGGACAAGGACGGCATCGTGTTCCCCGAAGAGCACGCGCCGGATCCCTTGCTGCCTGAAGGCAAGGTACCGATGTTCATCGGTCATCCGGTAGCGATCCTGATCTGGAACGATTTCGAACGTTTCCGCCAGGCCAAGAACAAACTCAAATTCAATGACAAGGCGATTCGTTACGGTGCGCAAGTGCCGTACTACGAAGGCGACCCCTATGGCAGCTTCCGCTACGTGCGCGTGGGCGGTCCGACCTCGGCCGATGAAGACGAGTTCGCCAGCCTCAAGGACTCGATCCTGTTCCCGATGCTGAAAAACCGTCGCCCGGTGTGGAATTCCCAGCCGAACCTGCACGGTAACCTGACCGAGCGTGGGCTGTTCTACGCCGACCGCATGAAGCAGCAGATCGACACGCCGCCGGACAACTGGCTGGTGTTCGACGAGCGCTACAAGACCCCGTCGATCGAGCCGGCCGCGATGGAGCCGGACAACGGCAACGGCTGGTACGACCCGAAAACCAAGACCCTGCACTTCGTGGTGGCCACCCAGTGCCCGCTGGAAGCTGCAACCGAGACTGCGAAAATGATCGCGCCGTCTCGTTTCGGCCTGGCCAACCTGAACATGCACCCGGGTTACACCGTGGGTTACGGTTCCAAAGACCACAATATCTTCGTCTACTACGCCGCCCTCGCTGCGCTGTACGGCGCCGGTGTGCCGATTCGTCTGGCCAACGACCGCTACGAGCAGTTCCAGAGCGGGATCAAGCGTCACCCGTTCGACATCCGCTACCAACTGGCGGTGGACAAGAACGACTACAGCTTCAAGATTTTCCGCGCCGAAATGAGCGTCGACGGCGGCGGTCGGATCAACTACAGCCCGTCGGTAGCAGCAGTGGGCGCCACGGCGGCGCAGTCGATCTACTACATGCCGCAGAACGATCTGCAGGTCACCGCTTACCACTCGCGTGGTGTTGAAGCCGGTTCGATGCGTGGCTACGGCACCCTGCAAAGCATGGCCTCGACCGAAATGATGGTCGACGAAATCGCCAATCGCCTCGGTGTCGACGCGATCGACCTGCGTCGCAAGAACGCCCTGCGGTCCGGCATGAAAAACACTCAGGGCGCGATCCCGGCCGGTGCCTTGCGCCTGCACGAGATTCTCGACAAGGCGTCGGTGCACGAAGTCTGGAAAAACCGCGACGCGATCAAGCAGCAGCGTGAAGCCGCCGACCCGGACAACTGGTATGGCGTGGGTTTTGCCATTTGCCAGAAAGACTTCGGCACCGGCTCGGAAGCGCCGATGGCCAGCATCGAATTCACCGCTGAAGGTCGCATCAGCCTGCGTCACATCGGTATCGAAATCGGCACCGGCATGTCCACTTCGCAAGCGCTGGTGGTGGCCGACTTCCTCGGCAGCCCGGCGCATGAGGTGAAGACCGGTGAGACCGAATGGAAGGAAATGCAGCTGATCACCAGCGGCAATCCTTACATCATGAGTCAGGCCGAGCAGGACAACCTGCTGCGCAACCCGCGCTGGGTCGGCAAGCTGGCCTCGGCGTCGTCGGCGACCAACTCGGCTTACTACTTCAGCCACGCCACCCGTGAAGCGGCGCGCGTGCTGTTCAACCACGGTTTGTGGCCGGCGGCGCTGGAGATCTGGCGTCAGGGCCCGTATGGCGGGCAGGCCAACCCCTATGTGGTGCGTCGCGAAGATGCGCATTGGGTCGATGGCAAACTCACAGCTAACGGCATGCAGCCGCTGAGCTTTGAAGAGCTGGCCAAGCGCGCTCACGAGCGGGGTCTGGTCACCGCTGCCACCGTCCACGGATTCAATCGCTGGAGCTGGGCCGAGGCCGAGTACAGCATCGACGGCGTGCGCGAGCGTCTGCCGCTCGATGGTCTGGCGGTGAAGTACGGCGATGGTGCGCCGCAAGCGAAGAAAGCGCAGATGAACAGCGCCGGTTTCCACCTGCTGGATCGCCAGAACATCAACTACCCGGTGGTTCAGTTGAACAACGCTGCGGTGACTTACTACAGCCCGGTGGCCACGCTGGTGGAGCTGAAGGTCAACAAAGGTTCGGCGGAAGTCGAAGTGCTCAACCACCATTCGTGGGTCGAGTGCGGTCGGGTGCTGGTCGAAGAACTGGTCAAGGGCCAGCTCGAAGGCGGCATCGCCATGGGCATCGGTCACGCGCTGATGGAAGAGATGCCGCTGTATGAAGGCGGGCCGGGGGAGGGTGACTGGAACTTCAACCGTTATCGCCTGCCGATGGCCCGCCACGTGGCGGTGTGGAAGCAGACCGCGGAGATTCTGCCGCCGCTGTCGCCAAGCGATCCGTCCAAAGGCATCGCCGAGGTGGTGATGATCCCGGTGGTGGGTGCCATCGGTAACGCCGTGGCGCACGCCATCGGTAAACGTGTTCGCGATCTGCCAATCACTGCTGCGCGCATCAAGGAGGCCATCAATGGCTAACCGTCCGCTTCAACTGACCCTCAACGGTCAATCCGTCGGCCCGGTGGACATCCCTGATGACCTGCCGATGATCGACTACCTGCACGAATACAAGAACCTCACCGGTTCGCGCCTGGGCTGCGGCCAGGGCATCTGCCACGCCTGCGTGGTGATTGTCGATAACCCGGACGGCACCAGCGAAGAAGTGCGCACCTGCATCACCGGTGCGCATTACTTCGAAGGCAAGAAAGTGCGCACCATCGAAGCTCACGCCAAGCGTGACGAGCAGGGTCAGGTCACTGAGCTGAACCCGATTCAGCAACGCTTCGTCGACGAATTTGCCTTCCAGTGCAGCTACTGCGCGCCGGGCTTCGTCAATGCTGCGACCGTGCTGGTGGAGAAGCTGCAGCGCCAACCGATCGCCAAGAGCAAGCTGGAGCAGGTCATCGAAGACAGTCTCGGCCATCACGTCTGCCGTTGCACCGGGTACGTGCGTTACTACAACGCGACCCGCAACGTGCTGACCGATCTCGGCCTGGTCAAGGAGGGTTGAGCATGAAGCATCTATTGACCCGTCTGACCCTGGCGGTCGGACTGGCTGCGCCGGTGCTGTTTGCCCACGCCGACGACCAGGTCAAGCGCGGCGAATACCTCGCCCGCGCTGCCGACTGCATGGCGTGCCACACCGCACCGGGCGGCGCGCCGTTTGCTGGCGGGCTACCGATCGTGTCGCCGTTCGGCACGATCTACGGCACCAACATTACCCCGAGCAAAGAGCACGGCATCGGCCTGTACAGCGATGACGAGTTCTTCGCTGCGCTGACCGAAGGCAAGCGCCGCGACGGGGCGAATCTGTACCCGGCGATGCCGTACACCTCGTACCACCTGATGCCGCGGGAAGATTCCGACGCGATCCACGCATACCTGAAAACCATCGAGCCGATCGAGCGCGCCGCGCCGGTCACCAGCCTGAGCTTTCCGTTCAATGTGCGCCTGGGCCTGATGGGCTGGAACATGTTGTACGGCAAGGCCTTGAAGCTAGAGCCGGCCGAAGGCAAGAGCGAGGACTGGAAGCGCGGCCAGTACATGGTCGAGGTGCTTGGTCACTGCGGCGAGTGCCATACCCCGCGCGGCTTGCCGGGTGCGATGCAGATGGACAAGCGTCTGACTGGCGGCGTCCTCAACGGTTATCTGGCGCCTGGCCTGCTGGCCACCGATCTGGCGGCGCGCGGTTGGAATCAGCAAGACCTGAGCGCGTTCCTCAAGCACGGCATGAGCGCCCAGGGCACGATGTTCAACGAGATGTTCCCGGTGTTCCACAACAGCACCCAGGGCCTGAGCGATCAGGATCTGAAAGCGATGGCGACGTTCCTGCTCGGCGACAAGCCGCCTGCAGCCGCAGCGCTCGTTGAAGTACCCGTGGACAAGCTCGGCCCGAGCGCGCAGCGCGGCCGTCAGGAATATTTGAACGTCTGCGCCGGTTGTCACGCTGCCGGGGGTGAGGGCAAGCCGCACATCGCCGTGGCCATGCGCGGCAATACCACGCTGCGGCTGGAAGATCCGCGCAACCTGGTGCGGGTGATCGAAGACGGCATCGGCGAGCAGAAATTTGCCGGGTTCGAGCATATGCAGCCCATGCCTGGGTTTGCCGACAAGCTCAGCGCTGCGCAACTGACCGATCTGCTGAACTACCTGCGTCAAGGCTGGGGCGGTCAATCGGCTGAACTGGCGGTCAGTGACGTGCAGAAGCTACAAGCGCAAGTCCCGGCCGTCGAACACAAGGCGCACTGACATGCAGCATCTCGATCTACAAGTGGTACGCCGGGCGCTGGCGTGGTCGGTGGCGGGGCAGCGCATCTGGCTGTGCACCGTGTTGACCACCTATGGTTCGGCACCGCGTGCTCCGGGGTCGTTGCTGGCAGTGAACGACGACGGGCAGTGGATCGGCTCGCTGTCCGGTGGCTGCGTCGAGGAAGACTTTCTCGAGCGCGTGGCGGAAGGTGCGTTTCTCGATGCGATCAACGTGGTGCGCTACGGCGAAGGCGATGATCCGCGCTCGCGGGTCAGCCTGCCCTGTGGCGGCATTCTCGACGTACTGGTAGAGAAATTTGACGCCGACTGCGAGGTGCAGGCGCATCTGCGAGAGCTCGAATCGGCGCTGCTCGGTCAGCGCCGCTTGATTCGTGAGGTCGATCTGGCCAGCGGTGCGCGCGCGTTGTTTGCAGATCGCGAACAGGGGGCGCGCATCGAACGTGAGATTGATCGGGTGCGCATTCGAGTCGGCGCCGCGCAGCGTTTGTTGCTCGCCGGCTATTCCAGTGTTGCGCAGGCATGCGCCGAGTTTGCGGTGGGTCTCGGTTTCGAAGTGATTCTCTGTGATCCGCGTGATGAAGTGCTCGACGGCGTGATACTGGATGGCGTGGAGATTCGTCGGCAGTTGCCGTCGGTGTTCATTGCCGACGGCGGCTGTCATCGCGATACCGCAGTGGTGGCGTTGACTCACGATCCGCGTATCGACGATCTGGCGATGATGGAGGCGGTGCGTACCGAGGCGTTTTACATCGGCGTCATGGGCTCGCAGCAGACCTCACAGAAGCGCTTCGAGCGCCTGCGCAGGATTGGCGGATTGGGGGAGGTTGAATTGGCGCGGATTCATGCGCCGATCGGCTTGAACCTGGGCAGCAAGACCCCGGCGGAGATTGCCTTGGCGGTGCTGGCGGATATTTTGCGCATTCGTAGCGGGATTGCCCGAGACCAACTCTGATACGAGCTTGTCCATCGAATTGTGGCGAGGGAGCTTGCTCCCGCCGGGTCGCGAAGCTGCCCCTCTTTTATCCAAAAAGAGGGGCTGCTGCGCAGGCCAGGCGGGAGCAAGCTCCCTCGCCACAGTTTTTTGCCAGTCAAGAAAACTGATCAGAAACCCAGTTTGTCGCGCAAGCCGTAATACCAGGCGCCCAATGCCGCAAACGGCGTACGCAGCAACTGCCCGCCCGGGAACGGATAGTGCGGCAAGTCCGCAAACGCATCGAACCGTTCAGCTTGCCCGCGCAATGCTTCGGCCAGCACCTTGCCGGCCAGGTGTGTGTAGGTCACTCCGTGGCCGCTGCAGCCCTGCGAGTAATAGATGTTGTCGCCAAGGCGCCCGACCTGTGGCAAACGCGACAGGGTCAGCAGGAAGTTGCCCGTCCAGGCGTAGTCGATCTTCACGTCTTTGAGCTGAGGAAACGCCTTGAGCATTTTCGGGCGAATGATCGCTTCGATGTTTGCGGGGTCCCGCGCGCCATACACCACGCCACCGCCGAAGATCAGGCGCTTGTCACCGGTCAGGCGGTAATAGTCGAGCAGGTAATTGCAGTCTTCGACGCAGTAATCCTGGGGCAGCAGGGATTTCGCCAGTTCTTCGCCCAGCGGTTCGGTGGTAATCACCTGTGTGCCGCAGGGCATGGACTTGGCTGCCAGTTCCGGTACCAGATTACCGAGGTAGGCGTTGCCGGCAACGATGATGAACTTGGCCCTGACCTTGCCCTGTGGCGTGTGCACCACCGGGTTGGCACCGCGCTCGATGCGTACGGCGGGGGATTGTTCGTAAATGGTCCCGCCGAGGGATTCCACTGCTGCGGCCTCACCCAGCGCCAGGTTCAGCGGATGGATGTGCCCACCGCTCATGTCGAGCATGCCGCCGACGTACTGATCGCACGCCACCACTTCGCGAATGCGACGCTCATCGAGCAGCTCAAGCTGGGTATGGCCGAAGCGCTCCCACAGGCGCTTCTGCGATTCCAGGTGGCCCATCTGCTTGGCGGAGAGGGCTGCGAACACGCCGCCGTCCTTCAAGTCGCACTGGATGTTGTACCTGGCGACCCGTTCGCGAATGATCCGGCCGCCTTCGAAGGCCATCTGCCCGAGCAGTTGTGCTTGTTTGGGGCCGACACTGCGTTCGATCACGTCGATGTCGCGGCTATAGCTGTTGACGATCTGCCCGCCATTACGACCCGACGCACCGAAACCGACCTTGGCGGCTTCCAGCACGGTCACGCGAAAACCGTTTTCCAGCAGGAACAGGGCTGAAGACAATCCGGTGTACCCGGCGCCGATCACACAGACGTCCGTCTCCACATCAGCTTGCAGAGACGGGCGGGGCGGTACGGCATTGGCCGACGCAGCGTAATAAGACTCTGGGTAAGGGGTGTTCGCCATCCTGCAGCCTCTGTTTAATATATTTTACGAGTGTGCCGATCCTACCCGAGTTGAAAAACCTCCGCCAGCCACCGGAATAATCTTCTTCACCGGCCTGAAATTAAATATTTTGCATATTCATAGGGTTAGGTGAAAAAAAGGTGTTGACACCCCTCCGGAATTCCGTAGAATGCCGCCTCACAGCAGGCACGTAGCTCAGTTGGTTAGAGCACCACCTTGACATGGTGGGGGTCGTTGGTTCGAGTCCAATCGCGCCTACCAAACAAAATCCGCTCTGCTGGGCGGTCTAGAAGGGCTCACCGAAAGGTGGGCCCTTTTTTGTTGTCTGCGATTTGCAGGGGCACGGAAAAGGTTTGGGTCTGGTGTTCGGCTGATAGCTCACCGTCGGTCGCCGTCATCCTTGAAAATTGTGTGGATATTGAAGGGGTTACGATTTTATTTAACCAACCGGTTATCAAAAAAACGTTGTTGCCCCTCTTTGAATTCAGTAATATTCGCCCCGCGTTCACCACCACGGTTTATGCATTTTTAAATCCCAAGCTTCCATCAGCTGCTTGGGATTTTTTTTGCCTGCGATTTGGCGTCCGCTCCTCCTGTTCCTCTCTATTCAACCCGTAGCGATCTTCGACAAGCAGGTCCCTGCTTTTTCGACTACTACTGACTGGCCGATTTCCGACTCTTGTCACGGGAGTGTTTCGATGCTGATTCACTGGTTGCTTGCCGCTGTTCATCTATTGGCGTTTGCTCTGGGCTTCTGGGCGGTGCTGACGCGCGGCACGGCGTTCATGCGCCTGGGTTCGGGCGCGGGGGAGGTCAAGCGGGTTTTGCTGGCTGACAGCCTCTGGGGGATTTCTGCGCTGGTTTTGCTGATCACGGGCGGGATGCGTGCATTCGGCGGGTTCGAAAAGGGCGCTGACTATTATCTTCATCAGCCGCTGTTTCATTTGAAGATGACGCTGTTTGTGCTGATTCTGCTGATAGAGCTCGCACCAATGATCACCCTGATCAAATGGCGTATTGCCTTGGGGCGAGGCGCAGAGCTCGATACCGGCCGGGCGAAGTTGTTTGCGCGAATCAGTCACGTCGAAGCACTGCTGATGGTGCTGATGGTGATTGCGGCCACTGGCATGGCTCGCGGTGTGACATTTGCTTAGGACGGCGCAATTCCCTGCTCTCTATCGGAAATGTCCGACAGTCAGTTCTGGTAATGACAGGTAGTATCGACCGGAAAGAAAGAAGGGCGGGGAGATCGAGGCGATGCGGGGCGAAGCTGTGCTGTGTTTCAGGCGCCGTGCCCAGCGGAGTGGGAAGCGGGTGGCAATACGGCGCGTGAATCTTTAGCCAGTCATTACGCGCGGGTAAACGAACTGGCTAGGGTTTGCGATGCGGCTCAGGGCGTTTGTGGCTTGTCCGGGGCGGTCAGGCCTGCCTGAATGCGCTGATAAATCTCTTCGCGGTGTACGGCAACGTTTTTCGGGGCGTTGATGCCAATGCGAACCTGTTGGCCGCTAACACCGAGGATGGTGATCGTAATGTCATCACCAATATTTATGCTTTCACCGACTTTGCGGGTGAGTATCAGCATGGTCTTCTCCTTGATTGCTTTGTAGGGCACCTGATTCAGACAGTGCAGAGGTCGGTGGTACGTATAGATTAGTGCGAAGTCTCACGGTTTGGGTGCCTCTTTCTGACGCGCAGATGCGGCATTAATTCCCAGGGCGTAACTATACAGAGGCTGCAATCATCAATCTCGTTGTTTTGTGCCCATTTTGCGGGGCTCGCGAAGTATTTTTGAATGATAAGATCGCCGCTTTGAGAATTCCGAGGAAAGTGTTGTGCGCAAATTGGTCTGGGTCATCGCGGCACTGGCATTGGCAGGATGTGGTGAAGGCAAGAGTGTAGACGTACAGAAGCCGAAAGCGGCAGTGGCGGCGTCACCTGCGGCGGCTTCTGCACCGCAGTGGGATCTGGAGGTGCGCGGCGAAACGCCTCAGGCTGTCAGTGATCTGAGTGGCTGGTTGATCGAGCACGCATTCGTTCCGACGGTGATCAAGGACGGCAGTGGTAAAACGCGAATTCTGATCGGTCCGTTCAACTCCCAGGCCGATGCTGAAGCTCGTAAGGTGCAAGTGGACGCGGCATTGGTGAAGGCGAAAAAACAGAACATTGAATCGGTGGTGATCGAGCACCCGATCGCGCCGTAGGCGTAAATAAAAAGGCCGTGAGCGTTATGCTCACGGCCTTTTTTAATTTGCGCATCCCGTCAGCCACAGGCTTTCAGATTCACCGGGCCGACGAATTCGTTGCCGCGTCCCATCACGCAGGCCACGCTCTGGTTGCGTTGACGCTCCCAGTCTTGCACCGGATATGTCTTGTCCCATGCTTCATACAATTGCCGGTCCTGTTTCGACAGGCGCAAGCCGTACTGCTTGCTCATGTAGAAGTAGGTCCGGGCGATCATGCCGCGAATCGAAGGGCGGGGCATGACCTTCTTCGCCTTGAAGTCGACCTGGGTCAGGCAGGAGCCGTACTGGCCAGACTGCACTGGCAGCCAGCCGTAGCTGAAATTGCTGCGATCGCCATTGACCTCGCCGATGCTCGGCACCAGGTTGTGCAGGTCCGCTTCAGCCTTCTGATAGCCAGGGTCGTAACGCGTACAGTTCTTGCGTCCGCCTTCCTGCCAGCATTGGCGTTGATGGCCGAACTCCCAGGCCGGGACAATGTGTTCCCACTCGATACGTGAAGCGCGCTTGGCGTTTTTGCGCGGTACGTAGCCGCAAGCCTTCAGATCGACTTTGTTGCCGGTGTATTTACACCCGCAATAAAACTCGGTGGATTGCGGCGCATAGAGCTTCCAGGCGACCTTCTTGGCTTCGGTGAATGTGCGAGGGGCGCCAGCCTGCGCGCCCATGGTGATGAACAACAACAGCAAAGCAAAACAGCGGACACTCATTGAATCAATCTTCCTTCGGTACAACCCAAAAAATCTGCACGCCGCCATCATCGCGATAGGCAAGGGTGACGTTATCGTTCTCGTCGATTTCCTCGAGCAGGCGCTCCCACTCATCCGTTGGCTCATCCGGCAGGCGGAAGATCAGTGCGGCTTTGGCTTTTTGTGCAGTCGGAGAATTGATGATTTTCTGAACGCGCATACCCATGCGTTCGTAGGCGTCAGGAGCATCAGGAGAGGTGGCCACGAGGTTATCCTTATTAGGCTGTACGTGCATACAGTATTTAACTGTAGGCAATTTCGCAACTGCTTAAAATTCAAGAAAATCCTCTGACAGCCGTTTTCCGATTTTGGTGTGAGGTGTGCCGAAATATTTGTGTGGAAAATGCAGGAGAGCTGCCGCGCATGCCCCCCCTCCACCTGGTCGGTGAAGGGTGAGCAAAGAGCCCGATCACGAACGGATCGGGCGAAGGTCAATCAGTATTCCCAGAACATCCGTTGCAGCTCTTTGCTGTCGTTGGTTTTGGTCAGGGCGACCATTGCCAGGATGCGCGCTTTCTGTGGGTTCAAGTCATGCGCAACCACCCAGTCGTACTTGTCGTCAGGCTGTTCAGCGTTACGCAGGACGAAACCGCCGGCATTGACATGGGACGAACGAATGATCTGCACGCCGTCCTTGCGCAGGGCTTGCAGGGTTGGCACGACGCGAGAGGACACCGAGCCGTTGCCGGTGCCGGCATGGATGATGGCCTTGGCGCCGGACTGGGCGAGGGCTTTGTAGGCGGTATCGGACACGTTGCCGTAGGAGTAGGCGATTTCTACGTCAGGCAGGCTCTTGATGTTTTTGATGTCGAATTCCGAATCCATGGTGTGACGCTTGGCAGGCAGGCGGAACCAGTAGGATTTGCCTTCGACCACCATGCCCAGTGGGCCCCAGGCGCTTTTGAACGCCTCGGTCTTGATGTTGATCATTTTGCTGACGTCGCGACCGGACTGGATTTCATCGTTCATGGTTACCAGTACGCCTTTGCCGCGCGCTTCCTTGCTGCTGGCCACGGCCACGGCGTTATACAGGTTAAGCATGCCGTCCGCCGACATGGCGGTGCCCGGACGCATCGAGCCGACCACAATGATCGGCTTGTCGGTTTTTTCGACCAGGTTCAGGAAGTAGGCGGTTTCTTCCAGGGTGTCGGTGCCGTGGGTGATAACGATGCCGTCGACGTCTTTGCTGTCAGCCAGTTCGGAGACGCGACGACCCAGTTGCAACAGGTTTTCGTTGGTGATGCTTTCCGAAGCAATCTGCATGACTTGCTCGCCGCGCACATTGGCCAGTTTGCTCAGCTCGGGAATGCCGGCAATCAGTTGCTCGACGCCAACCTTGGCTGCCTGATAAGTGGCGCTGTTGGCTGCGCTGGCGCCAGCCCCGGCGATGGTGCCGCCGGTCGCGAGTACCACGACATTGGCAAGCTTGGCCTGGGTTTCGACTTCTTTTGCCTGAAGGGCGGTGGGCAGGAGCAGGAGGAGGGCCAATGCGCCCGGAACCAAAGTGTTGAAAGCAGATTTCATTATTTTTCTCTCTAGTAGTGAGACGGTGCTTGATGCAGGTTCATCTAGATGCGCCCGGGCCGATCTGGATACCCGGGTACAGGGGAGGGAGCAGGATTTGTACCATCCGTACTTTGCTTGAGAGAAATGTTTAACCTTATGATTTAAATCAGGAATTTATACGTTGCTGTGTCGTGGTGCTCAACGCTGCATCCGGGTTTCCGAACATTGGCGGCTTGCGCGTTCGGCTGGCCGAAAGGATCACGCTTGTTCTGCAGAGGGCAAGGCGCAGATTCGATGGCTTTGCTAAAGAAACGGCGCTCTGCGCCGATGCGTCTTCAAGGAATCTTTATTTTTTGAGGAGTTCACATGTCACTTTCGGTTGGTTTTCCAAATGCCAGCGCTGTCACCATCGGTGGCAAATCCGCAGCCACGATCCATGCTCTGAGCGACGCGACTGCCGAAGCCTCCGCCCAGTCGCTGGGCGACAAAGAGGGCGACACCACCCAGGTCAGAACCGGTGGCGCCGCACAGGACGACAGCAAGGCCGAGAGCGGCAGCAATCAAAGTATCGCCGTGAAAATGCTGCTCAAGCGCCTGCAGGAGCTGCAAAAGCAGTTGCAGGAACAGCAACAGCAATTGGCGGCAGCGCAAGCCGCCAGTTATCCCACTCCGGAAGCCAAGCAGACCGCCGTCATGGCGATTCAGGGGCAGATAGCCGATACCAACGGTGCCCTTTCGGAAGTTTCGGGCAACCTGATCAAGGAGCTGGCCAAGGATTCCGGCGGCGGCGGTCTGATCAGTACTACTGCCTGAGATGCGGGCGAATCACGCGATTTGCCCTGCAACAAATGCTGATGTGTGATTGTTGACAAATGTCGGCAGGGTTCGCATAGTTCGGTCTACGCAAACGTTTGCGCAGCTTTCCCGGCGGGTAATCCCTCTGAGGGAAGCGACGTAGCTTACGCCAGCGCAAGCGTTGCTCACAATAATCATAAGATCGGAGTGAACCCATGAAGCTGCCATTCGCTGGACGTCTTCTTGCTGTCGCTATGCTGGCTGCCACAGCCGCCGCACTACCTGTCTCCTCGGCGTTCGCCGAATCCCCGGAAAAACCTAAAGTCGCACTGGTCATGAAGTCCCTGGCCAACGAATTCTTCCTGACCATGGAAGATGGCGCCAAGGCGTATCAGAAAGAACATTCCGCCGATTTCGACCTGATCTCCAACGGCATCAAGGACGAAACCGATACCGCCGGCCAGACGCGCATCGTCGAGCAAATGATTCTGGCGAAGGTCAATGCACTGGTGATTGCGCCTTCCGATTCCAAGGCCATGGTTCCGGTGATCAAAAAAGCCGTCGATGCCGGCATCACCGTGATCAACATCGACAATCAGCTCGATCCGGCGATCGTCAAAAGCAAAAACATCAGCGTGCCCTTCGTAGGTCCGGACAACCGTAAAGGTGCACGTCTGGTCGGCGAATACCTGGCCAAGCAACTGAAGGCGGGCGACGAAGTCGGCATCATCGAAGGTGTGTCCACGACCACCAACGCCCAGCAGCGGACTGCTGGCTTCAAGGATGCGATGGACGCGGCACAGATCAAGATCGTTTCCCTGCAATCCGGTGATTGGGAAATCGACAAGGGTAACAAGGTCGCAGCTTCGATCCTCAGTGAATACCCGGAAGTCAAAGCGCTGCTGGCCGGCAACGACAGCATGGCCGTCGGTGCGGTTTCCGCTGTACGAGCTGCGGGCAAGGCTGGCCAGGTGCAGGTCGTGGGTTACGACAACATCAATGCGATCAAGCCAATGTTGAAGGACGGTCGAGTCCTCGCGACAGCCGATCAGTTCGCCGCCAGGCAAGCTGTCTTTGGCATCGAGACTGCGCTGAAAATCATCAAGGGCGAGAAGGTCGACAGCGGTGCCAACGGCGTGATTGAAACGCCGGTCGAACTGGTCACCAAGTAAGTCTTCCGGCGACACAACGGCGCTCGTCCGTCCGGGCGAGCGCATGGAGAGTTTTTATGTCAGTTTCCGCCCCGAACGCTGTCCTCTCGGTCAGCGGTATCGGTAAGACCTATGCGCAACCGGTGCTGACCGGCATCGACTTGACGCTGATGCGCGGTGAAGTGCTGGCGCTGACCGGCGAGAACGGTGCCGGGAAAAGTACCCTGTCGAAGATCATTGGCGGACTGGTCACGCCGACCACCGGCCAGATGCAGTTCCACGGCAAGGAGTATCGTCCGGGCAGTCGGACCCAGGCAGAAGACCTCGGCGTGCGCATGGTCATGCAAGAACTCAATCTGTTGCCGACCCTGTCGGTGGCCGAGAACCTGTTCCTCGATAATCTGCCGAGCAACGGTGGCTGGATCAGCCGCAAGCAATTGCGCAAGGCGGCGATCGAGGCCATGGCGCAGGTCGGTCTGGACGCGATTGATCCGGACACGCTGGTGGGCGAGTTGGGCATCGGCCATCAGCAGATGGTCGAAATCGCCCGCAACCTGATTGGCGATTGCCATGTATTGATCCTCGACGAGCCGACCGCGATGCTGACCGCGCGCGAAGTCGAAATGCTCTTTGAGCAGATCACCCGGTTGCAGGCGCGTGGCGTCTCGATCATCTACATTTCCCACCGCCTCGAAGAGCTGGCGCGGGTCGCGCAACGGATTGCCGTGCTGCGTGACGGCAACCTGGTCTGCGTCGAACCGATGGCCAATTACAACAGCGAGCAACTGGTCACGTTGATGGTCGGTCGTGAGCTGGGTGAGCACATCGACATGGGGCAGCGCAACATCGGCGCGCCGGCATTGACGGTCAAGGGTCTGACTCGTTCGGACAAGGTGCGCGACGTTTCGTTTGAAGTGCGTGCCGGCGAGATTTTCGGCATTTCCGGGCTGATCGGGGCAGGGCGCACCGAGCTGCTGCGGTTGATTTTCGGTGCCGACGTCGCCGACAGCGGCACCATCGCGCTTGGCTCGCCAGCCAGGGCGGTGAGTGTGCGTTCGCCTGTCGATGCTGTGCGTCATGGCATAGCGTTGATCACCGAAGACCGCAAGGGCGAAGGCTTGCTACTCAGTCAGTCGATCAGCGCCAACATCGCATTGGGCAACATGCCGGAGATTTCCAGCGGCGGTTTCGTCAACAACGGCGACGAAATCTCGCTGGCGCAGCGGCAGATTGATGCCATGCGCATCCGCAGTTCGAGTCCGGCGCAGTTGGTGTCAGAGCTGTCTGGCGGCAACCAGCAGAAAGTCGTGATCGGGCGCTGGCTGGAGAGAGACTGTTCGGTGTTGCTGTTCGATGAGCCGACCCGAGGCATCGACGTCGGTGCCAAGTTCGACATCTATGCCTTGCTCGGCGAGTTGACTCGTCAGGGCAAAGCGCTGGTGGTGGTGTCCAGCGACCTTCGTGAATTGATGCTGATCTGCGACCGGATCGGCGTGCTGTCGGCGGGCCGTCTGATCGACACATTCGAGCGCGACAGCTGGACTCAGGATGATTTGCTTGCCGCCGCGTTCGCCGGCTACCAAAAACGTGATGCGTTGCTCAACGAAGCGGCGCCTAGGGATCTTCCATGAAAACTGCATCTCCTGCCGGCAAACGTAGTGGCAACTTTTACGGTCTGGGCACTTATCTGGGCCTGGCCGGTGCCTTGCTGGCGATGATTGCGCTGTTCTCGGTGCTGAGCAGCCATTTCCTCTCCTACAACACCTTCAGTACCCTGGCCAACCAGATTCCCGATCTGATGGTGCTGGCGGTCGGCATGACGTTCGTGCTGATCATCGGCGGTATCGATCTGTCGGTCGGCTCGGTGCTGGCATTGGCCGCATCGACCGTCAGTGTGGCCATTCTCGGCTGGGGCTGGAGCGTGTTGCCGGCGGCGTTGCTCGGCATGGCGGTGGCGGCACTGGCCGGCACCATCACCGGCTCGATCACCGTGGCCTGGCGGATTCCCTCGTTCATCGTCTCCCTTGGCGTGCTCGAAATGGCTCGAGGCCTGGCGTATCAGATGACGGGGTCGCGCACCGCCTACATCGGCGACGCCTTTGCCTGGTTGTCGAACCCGATTGCGTTCGGTATTTCGCCTTCATTCATCATTGCCTTGCTGGTGATTTTCATCGCGCAGGCGGTTTTGACGCGCACAGTGTTCGGCCGCTACCTGATCGGCATCGGTACCAACGAAGAAGCTGTGCGTCTGGCCGGGATCAATCCAAAGCCTTACAAGATTCTGGTGTTCAGCCTGATGGGTCTGCTCGCCGGTATCGCTGCGCTTTTCCAGATTTCCCGTCTGGAAGCCGCGGATCCCAATGCCGGTTCGGGGCTTGAGCTGCAGGTGATCGCAGCCGTGGTCATCGGCGGCACCAGTCTGATGGGCGGGCGTGGCTCAGTGATCAGCACGTTTTTTGGTGTATTGATCATTTCCGTGCTGGCGGCCGGTCTGGCGCAGATTGGTGCCACCGAACCGACCAAACGCATCATCACCGGTGCGGTGATCGTTATCGCGGTGGTGCTCGATACTTATCGCAGTCAACGTGCAACTCGCCGGGGCTGAATCATGGCAACGATCAAGGATGTGGCGGCGCTCGCGGGGATTTCCTACACCACCGTGTCGCATGTGGTGAACAACACCCGGCCAGTCAGTCAGGAGGTGCGGCTCAAGGTCGAAGCGGCGATCAAGAGCCTTGACTACGTACCGAGTGCCGTGGCGCGCTCACTGAAGGCCAAGACCACCGCCACAATCGGGCTGCTGGTGCCGAACAGTCTCAACCCCTACTTTGCGGAGCTGGCGCGGGGCATCGAGGATTATTGTGAGCGTAACGGCTATTGCGTGATCCTGTGCAACTCCGATGACAACCCGGAGAAACAGCGCAGTTATTTGCGCGTGCTGCTGGAAAAACGCATTGATGGATTGATCGTTGCCTCGGCGGGCGGTGACAGTGGTCTCGCGCAGGGGCTGGCCGGCGTGAAGACGCCGATGGTGATCGTCGACCGCGGCCTCGACGGCGTGGATGCGGATCTGGTGCGTATCGACCATGAATACGGTGCCTACCTTGCAACCCGTCATTTGCTCGAGTTGGGGCATCGCGATATCGCCACTATCGGTGGTCCGGCGAGCACCAGCGTGGCGCAGATGCGCCAGGCGGGATATTGCCGGGCGCTGAAAGAGGCGGGCATCGAAGTGCGCCCTGCGCGCATGCTGGAGAGTGATTTCACCAGTACCGGTGGTTATAACGCGGCGGCCATCCTGCTTGAGAACGATCCGCCGAGCGCCATTTTTGCCGGTAACGACATGATCGGCATCGGTGTCTTGCGCGCGGCCGCCGAGCGCAACGTGCGGGTGCCGGGTGAACTGTCAGTGATCGGTTTCGACGATATCCAGATGAGTCGCTATGTGTATCCGGCATTGACCACGGTTGGCCAGTCGATCCTGCAACTGGGTGAAATGGCCGCCGAGGTCTTGCTGCGAAGGATTGCCACGCCGCAGATGGTCACCGATCAACGGATCGTGACACCGAGTATTGTCCTGCGCGAATCAACTGCGCCGCTGTCTGGCGTGTTCACTGAATACCGCTGAAAACCGAATTGACGAGTAGTGATGTATGCCAGCAAATGTAGTGGTAATAGGCAGCCTGAACATGGATCTGGTCACCCGTGCACCACGGCTGCCCCGAGGCGGTGAAACGCTGATTGGCCATTCGTTTGCCACCGTATCCGGTGGCAAGGGGGCCAATCAGGCCGTGGCCGCTGCACGGTTGGGCGCGCAGGTCGCGATGATCGGCTGTGTGGGCAATGACGACTATGGCGTGCAATTGCGTGACGCCTTGCTGGCCGAGCAGATTGATTGTCAGGCAGTGAGCGTGGTCGAGGGCTCCAGTGGCGTGGCATTGATTGTGGTCGATGACCACAGTCAGAACGCGATTGTCATCGTCGCCGGCGCCAATGGCGCCATGACGCCTGCGGTGATCGATCGTTTCGATGCCGTTCTGCAGAATGCTGACGTGATTATCTGTCAGCTCGAGATCCCGGATGCCACCGTGGGGTATGCGCTCAAGCGCGCCCGCACACTGGGCAAGACCGTGATCCTCAACCCTGCGCCGGCCAGTCGTCCTTTGCCGGCCGACTGGTTCGCGGCCATCGACTACCTGATACCCAACGAGAGCGAAGCCGCGGCCCTGAGCGGTCTGCCGGTCGAGTCGCGGGAGTCGGCAGAAAAGGCTGCCAGCCGCCTGATCGCGATGGGGGCGGGTAAAGTCATCATTACCCTCGGCGCCGAAGGTTCGCTGTTTGCCAACGGCAAGGGGTTCGAACACTTCCGGGCACCGAAGGTGAAAGCCGTCGATACCACAGCGGCAGGCGACACCTTTGTCGGTGGTTTTGCCGCTGCCCTGGCCGACGGCAAGTCCGAAGCCGAGGCGATCCGTTACGGTCAGATCGCCGCTGCCCTGTCGGTCACCCGCGCCGGCGCACAACCCTCCATTCCCAGCATGTCCGACGTACAGGCATTCAAACCCGCATGAAAAAGACTCCTTTGCTTAACGTCGCGTTATCGCGACTGATTGCCTCTTTGGGTCATGGCGACATGGTCGTGATCGGTGACGCCGGATTGCCGGTGCCGCCGGGCGTCGAGCTGATTGACCTGGCGCTGACCCACGGCGTTCCGGATTTCGTCAGCACCCTGAAAATCGTGCTCAGCGAGATGCAGGTGGAAAGCCATGTGCTGGCCAAAGAAATCTTCGACAAGCAGCCGACAGCGCTGACAACGCTGGATGTGTTGAATGAAGAGGGGGCGCTGGGTCGTCGCGATCTGCTCAGTCACGAACAATTCAAGGTTCTTAGCCGACAGGCTCGGGCGATTGTTCGTACAGGCGAATGTCAGCCGTACTGCAACATCGTGCTGGTGGCCGGTGTTACGTTCTAACTTTCAATTTCAAATGCACAAGGAATGCGCCATGCAACGCTATGCTCACACACTGCATCAATTGCTTCGGAGTCTGCTGCTTTTGTCCGTCATTACTGCGACCGGCGCCCAGGCGGCGGAAAAAATCGACCTGATCATTGATACTGATCCGGGCGCTGACGACGTGGTCGCCTTGCTGTTCGCACTGGCCTCGCCGGACGAGCTGAACATTCGCGCGTTGACCACCGTGGCCGGCAATGTCCGCCTCGACAAGACCTCGCGCAACGCGCGTCTGGCTCGCGAGTGGGCGGGGCGCGAGGATGTTCCGGTTTATGCCGGTGCACCGAAACCGCTGATGCGTACGCCGATCTACGCCGAAAACATTCACGGCAAGGAAGGCCTGTCGGGTGTCACCGTGCACGAACCGAAAAAAGGCCTGGCAGAAGGCAATGCGGTCAATTATCTGATCGACACCTTGAAAAAGGCCAAGCCGCACAGCATCACGATTGCCATGCTCGGTCCGCAGACCAACCTGGCGCTGGCGCTGATCCAGGAGCCCGAGATCGTTCAGGGCATCAAGGAAGTGGTGATCATGGGTGGGGCACACTTCAACGGCGGCAACATCACCCCGGTGGCCGAATTCAACCTGTTTGCCGACCCGCAAGCGGCTGAAGTGGTGCTCAAAAGCGGCGTCAAGCTGACCTACCTGCCGCTGGACGTGACCCACAAGATCCTCACCAGCGACGCCCGCCTGAAGCAGATTGCGGCGCTGAACAACAATGCGAGCAAAATCGTTGGCGACATCCTCAACGAGTACATCAAAGGGGACATGGAGCACTACGGTATTCCGGGTGGGCCGGTGCATGACGCCACCGTCGTGGCTTACTTGCTCAAGCCGGAACTGTTTACCGGTCGTTCAGTGAATGTGGTGGTCGATAGCCGTGAGGGGCCGACATTCGGTCAGACCATTGTCGATTGGTATGACGGACTCAAGGCGCCGAAAAACGCCTTCTGGGTCGAAAACGGCGATGCCCAGGGTTTCTTCGATCTGCTCACCGAGCGGCTCAAGCGTCTGAAGTAAAAAAACCGACCCGCAGGTGCCAGCCTGCGGGTGCTACTTCCTCTCTGCGTGCTCATGCTCGATCTGTTCGGTCGGGTAGCGCTCGAAAATCTGCTTGATGAATTGCTGGGCTGCCTCGGTTCCAAGCTCCTTGACCAATAGATCGATTCCTATCAATGCCAGCTCTTCTGTGGTGTCGGGGCTATAAGAGCTGTGCCCGTCGGCCCATTTGGCTTTGATGTCGGCGTCGATGCTTACGGTCGTCATGATAAGGCTCGGGAAGTCGGGAGAACGATGTGTCGAGTTAACCATTTTGTCGGGCGTTTGACACTGCGACTTAGGCATGACCGGAGCGCTATGCGACACTTGGTCTTTTAAGGCTTTCCAAGGATCGCGCTGTGCAGATCGATTTGAATTCCCCTGACGGCCTCACGCTGGAGGCTGTGCGCCAGTTGCTCGCCTCGGCCAGTGATGACGAACACACTCAACTGCGTGTGACTAAGGGCGGTATCGCCTACATTTCTTCGGGCGTGACCGGCGGCCAGGATATCGACGGCTTGCTGTTTCGCCTGGAAACCTGGGCCAAGGGCTCAGGCTACGTCGGAAATGTCGCCGCCAGCGACGAGGTGTGGGTGATGCAGATTTTCAACGCGTTGAAGGACAACTGGCCGAATCCACCGTACGACTACATTGACGTGTATTGAGCGTCGTTAATATTCAGTCACGATTGATTGATGAGGAGCGGGGCGAGGCTCAGGCACACTCGGCGTTTTTCCGGTCGTGGGGCGGTCATGCTCACTGTGGTGAAACCAAACGCCGCAATGGCGGTCGCACGATCTCAGCTCAACTTTTTGAAAACAAGGAGGCTTCATGCCTTTGAAGTTCGCGACACTGGGTGCACTGATGGCCACCGCCCTGTTGGCCGGTTGCAGTACGAGTTCCAGCGAGTCGGCAAAGGATCCAGTGGCCACCGAGTCCGGTCATAGTCGCTGTGAAGCAACGGCAGCGGAGTTCGCCATTGGCAAGAAAGCGTCGCCAGCGCTGCTGGATCAGGCTCGCGCCAAGGCCGGCGCGCAAAATGCCCGCTTCCTCAAACCAACCGACATGATCACTCTGGAGTACCGCTCCGATCGCCTGAACCTGAACACCGACGCCAATCTGGTCGTCACCCGCGTCAACTGCGGCTGATCGCTGACGACTTTTGTTGCAGGCATAAAAAACCCCGTCACATGGACGGGGTTTTTTTAGTGCGCCGGGAAATTACTCTGGGCGAACTTGTGCAGCTTGCATACCCTTTTGGCCTTTCTCAGCCACGAAAGAGACGGTCTGGCCTTCTTTCAGGCTTTTGAAACCGTCGGATTCGATAGCTTTGAAGTGTACGAACAGGTCGTCACCGCCACCTTGAGGAGTGATGAAGCCGAAGCCTTTTTCATCGTTGAACCATTTAACGGTGCCGGTTTGGCGATTAGACATGGTGTATCTCCAAGAAACATATATTTTCAGTAGTACTGTGCTGCTCAGGCCAACTGGGCACACCGGAGTATCATAGTCGAAATGTTCGCTTTGGTAGCCCCCCGGACGTGCTGTTTGCTTTCATATTGCATTCATTTCAACCTCTGAAATGTCTGCAGGCCCCGGTTTCAGAGGCTTTTGGCCGAAAAAACAGGGCGTAAAAAAAGCTATAAAACCTGCGTAAATTATCGAAATCAGGGCCTTTTTGACGGTTTTAAGGCTGTCGCAGACCCGAAAAAGCAATCGTCAGCGCTTATTTCTGCACTCGGCAAACCGAGATTTCTTTCAATGCGCGCTGACCCAGTTCACCGCTCGGCGGGGTGTTCTTGTCCATCAGTTGTGCGATCTCTTGCGTGGTGAATTTCTTCTCCAGAACATCGGCACCGCAAGTGCAGTGCTGTTTGGCTACGGTTGGATTGACGCTTTGGGCTGCGGCTTTGGTGCAATCATCCATGTATTGCTTCTTTACGCCGGCAGGCCACGCGGCGTTGGCGCTCAGCGGCAGCAGCAGGGCCAGCGGGGCCGCGAAAGCAAAAAGTCGGATAAGGCGCATGTCTGAAACTCCTGGTTTGATATCGGCGACGATTCTCAGCCTATTTGAGGCAAAGCGTATATCCCAAGTTCACTTCGCTCCGCAAAAATGCGCAAATCTTCAGCGTTGCAAATCGTTCGAGTCGATGACCGTTCATCTGTGCTAGCATGCCGGGCTCAAGCGTTCTCAGGCTCCGGACGGCCTTCAGCCCCGGCAGCGGTCAGCGTGCGAACATTCTGATTTGAATCCCAGTCACTCTGGTTCGGTTTTCCGGTTGGCCGCAAGGCTCCTGCCGCTGTAAGGCAGGCGTTCGTCATTGAATGGCCTGGATCGGATCTTGTACTGGCTCATCCCAACCCACGTGACCTTTGGTAGGGGTCACCACTAGGAGAGGAGGCGCCATGCCAACTATTACTCTTCCCGACGGCAGTCAACGTTCATTCGATCACCCGGTTTCCGTAGCCGAGGTCGCTGCATCCATTGGTGCAGGCCTGGCCAAGGCCACCGTGGCCGGCAAGGTCAACGGCAAGCTGGTCGACGCCTGCGACCTCATCGACAGCGACGCGACGCTGCAAATCATCACGCCAAAGGATGAAGAGGGGCTGGAGATCATTCGCCACTCTTGCGCACACCTGGTTGGCCATGCGGTCAAGCAGCTGTACCCGACCGCCAAAATGGTTATCGGTCCGGTCATCGACGAAGGCTTCTATTACGACATCGCCTTCGAGCGTCCCTTCACGCCGGACGACATGGCCGCCATCGAACAGCGCATGCATCAGCTGATCGACAAGGATTACGACGTCATCAAAAAGGTCACTCCGCGCGCCGAAGTGATCGAAGTGTTCAAGGCCCGCGGCGAAGACTACAAGCTGCGCCTGGTCGAGGACATGCCGAACGAGCAGGCCATGGGTCTGTACTACCACGAAGAATACGTCGACATGTGCCGCGGTCCGCACGTGCCGAACACCCGCTTCCTGAAATCCTTCAAGCTGACCAAGTTGTCCGGTGCCTACTGGCGCGGTGATGCCAAAAACGAGCAGCTGCAGCGCGTTTACGGTACCGCTTGGGCTGACAAGAAGCAGCTGGCGGCATACATCCAGCGCATCGAAGAAGCGGAAAAGCGCGATCACCGCAAGATCGGCAAGCGCCTGGGCCTGTTCCACACCCAGGAAGAAGCGCCGGGCATGGTGTTCTGGCACCCGAATGGCTGGACCTTGTACCAGGTGCTCGAGCAATACATGCGCAAGGTGCAGCGTGACAACGGCTACCTCGAGATCAAGACCCCGCAAGTGGTCGATCGCAGCCTGTGGGAGAAATCCGGGCACTGGGCCAACTATGCCGACAACATGTTCACCACCGAGTCGGAGAGCCGCGACTACGCCATCAAGCCGATGAACTGCCCTTGCCACGTGCAGGTGTTCAATCAGGGCCTGAAGAGCTACCGTGAGCTGCCGATGCGCCTGGCCGAATTCGGTGCCTGCCACCGCAACGAGCCGTCGGGCGCGCTGCACGGCATCATGCGCGTGCGTGCGTTCACTCAGGACGACGCCCACATTTTCTGCACCGAAGAGCAGATGCAGGCCGAATCCGCTGCCTTCATCAAGCTGACCATGGATGTTTATCGCGACTTCGGCTTTACCGACGTCGAGATGAAGCTGTCCACTCGTCCGGAAAAACGTGTAGGTTCCGACGAACTGTGGGATCGCGCCGAAGCCGCACTGGCCGCAGCCCTTGATTCCGCTGGCCTGCCGTACGATCTGCAGCCGGGTGAAGGTGCGTTCTACGGTCCGAAGATCGAGTTCTCGCTGAAAGATTGCCTCGGTCGCGTGTGGCAGTGTGGTACCTTGCAGCTCGATTTCAACCTGCCTGTCCGTCTCGGTGCCGAATACGTCTCCGAAGACAACAGCCGCAAGCACCCGGTCATGTTGCACCGTGCGATCCTCGGATCCTTCGAGCGTTTCGTCGGGATTCTGATCGAGCATTACGAAGGTGCATTCCCTGCGTGGCTGGCGCCAACCCAGGCAGTGATCATGAATATCACTGATAAACAGGCAGATTTTGTCGCTGAAGTCGAAAAAACTCTCAACGAAAGCGGATTTCGTGCCAAGTCCGACTTGAGAAATGAAAAGATCGGCTTTAAAATCCGCGAGCATACTTTGCTCAAGGTTCCCTATCTTTTGGTTATCGGAGATAAGGAAGTCGAGATGCAGACTGTCGCTGTGCGTACTCGTGAAGGTGCTGACCTGGGCTCGATGCCCGTCGCCCAGTTCGCTGAGTTTCTCGCGCAAGCGGTTTCCCGGCGTGGTCGCCCAGATTCGGAGTAATTATTATTAAGCGTGAACCGAGACAAGATAAACGAGCTGCACCGAAAGCGCCGATCAATGAGAATATCTCGGCACGCGAGGTTCGGTTAATTGGCGCTGACGGCGAGCAGGTTGGCATCGTCTCTATTGATGAAGCGCTTCGTATTGCTGAAGAAGCAAAGCTTGATCTGGTAGAAATCTCCGCAGACGCAGTCCCACCGGTTTGCCGGGTGATGGACTACGGCAAGTCGATCTTCGAAAAGAAGAAGCAGATTGCAGCGGCGAAGAAGAACCAGAAGCAGATTCAGGTAAAAGAAATCAAGTTTCGTCCAGGGACGGAGGAAGGGGATTACCAGGTAAAACTGCGCAACCTGGTACGTTTCCTGAGTGATGGGGACAGGGCCAAGGTATCCTTGCGATTCCGCGGCCGTGAGATGGCCCACCAGGAGCTGGGGATGGAACTCCTCAAGCGGGTTGAAGCTGACCTGCTCGAGTACGGTTCGGTCGAACAGCATCCTAAGATGGAAGGACGCCAGCTGATCATGGTCATCGCCCCGAAAAAGAAGAAGTAATCAACAGGGCACGGCAGGCCTTCTGATTATGTTTATCAACTGAATGCGGAGTATCCGAACATGCCAAAAATGAAAACCAAAAGTGGTGCTGCTAAGCGGTTTCTGAAAACTGCTAACGGTATCAAGCACAAGCACGCTTTCAAGAGCCACATCCTGACTAAAATGTCGACCAAGCGTAAGCGTCAACTGCGCGGTAGCAGCTTGCTGCATCCGTCTGACGTGGCAAAAGTCGAGCGCATGCTGCGCCTTCGTTAATTTTAGTCAAGAATAGAGGAAGTAACTCATGGCTCGTGTAAAGCGTGGCGTCATTGCCCGTAAACGTCACAAAAAAATTCTGAAACTTGCTAAAGGCTACTACGGCGCACGCTCCCGCGTATTCCGTGTTGCCAAGCAAGCGGTAATCAAGGCAGGCCAATACGCCTACCGTGACCGTCGTCAGAAAAAACGTCAGTTCCGCGCTCTGTGGATCGCTCGTATCAACGCTGGTGCTCGTGTTAACGGTCTGTCCTACAGCCGTTTCATCGCTGGCCTGAAAAAAGCGTCCATCGAGATCGACCGTAAGGTTCTGGCTGATCTGGCAGTGAACGAAAAAGCGGCGTTTGCTGCGATTGTCGAGAAAGCTAAAGCCACCTTGGCTTAAGTACCCCCGACAGTCACCCGGCCTCATCTCTGTGAGGCCAGGTGTTAAACGTCATAAATAGGGGAAGAGCCTTCAAGCTCTTCCCCTATTTTGTATCTGGAGTCTGTACATGGAAAACCTGGATGCGCTGGTCTCTCAAGCACTAGAGGCTGTGCAAAGCGCTGAAGATATCAATGCCCTGGAGCAAATCCGGGTTCAATACCTTGGCAAAAAGGGCGAATTGACTCAGGTGATGAAGACCCTGGGGAATTTGCCGGCAGAAGAGCGTCCGCAAGTCGGCGCGCTGATCAACGTTGCCAAGGAACGTGTCACAGGCGTTCTCAATGCGCGCATGGCTCTGTTTGAGGAAGCCGAACTGGCGGCCAAACTGTCTGCCGAATCCATTGACGTGACGTTGCCGGGCCGTGGCCAGACCTCCGGTGGCCTGCATCCGGTGACCCGGACTCTGGAGCGTGTCGAACAGTTCTTCACCCGCATCGGCTACGGCATTGCCGAAGGCCCTGAGGTCGAAGACGACTACCACAACTTCGAAGCGCTCAACATCCCAGGCCATCACCCGGCCCGGTCGATGCATGACACCTTCTATTTCAATGCAAACATGTTGCTGCGCACCCATACCTCGCCGGTACAGGTCCGCACCATGGAGTCCAAGCAACCGCCGATCCGCATCGTCTGCCCGGGCCGTGTGTACCGCAGCGACTCCGATATCACCCACTCGCCGATGTTCCACCAGGTCGAAGGCCTGCTGGTTGATCGCGACATCAATTTTGCCGATCTCAAAGGCACCATCGAAGAATTCCTGCGGGTGTTCTTCGAGAAAGAACTGGCCGTACGTTTCCGTCCTTCGTACTTCCCGTTCACCGAACCATCCGCTGAAGTCGATATGGAATGCGTGATGTGCAGCGGCAAAGGCTGCCGCGTCTGCAAGCAGACCGGCTGGCTGGAAGTGATGGGTTGCGGCATGGTTCACCCGAACGTGTTGCGTATGTCCGGCATTGACCCGGAAGAGTTCTCCGGCTTTGCCTTTGGCATGGGCGTCGAGCGTCTGGCCATGCTCCGTTACGGCGTGAACGACTTGCGTCTGTTCTTCGACAACGACTTGCGGTTCCTCGCGCAATTTCGCTAGTCGTAACGAATTCTTAGGAGAGCAGGATGAAATTCAGTGAACAATGGCTGCGTGGCTGGGTTAGCCCGCAGGTAAATCGCGACGAGCTGGTTGCCCGTCTGTCGATGGCCGGTCTTGAGGTCGATAGCGTGACTCCGGCCGCCGGTGTATTCAGCGGCGTGGTAGTGGGCGAGGTGCTGAGCACCGAGCAGCACCCTGATGCCGACAAGTTGCGGGTGTGCCAGGTCAGCAATGGCGCGGAAACCTTCCAGGTCGTGTGCGGAGCGCCAAACGTGCGCCCGGGCCTGAAGATTCCGTTCGCCATGATTGGCGCCGAGCTGCCGGGCGACTTCAAGATCAAGAAAGCCAAGCTGCGCGGCGTTGAGTCCAACGGCATGCTCTGCTCGCAAGCCGAGCTGCAAGTCGGTGAAGGCAACGACGGTCTGATGGAGCTGCCGGCCGATGCACCGGTGGGCGAAGACTTCCGTGTGTATCTGGATCTGGAAGATGCCAGCATCGAGGTCGACCTGACCCCGAACCGTGGCGACTGCCTGTCCCTGGCCGGTCTGGCCCGTGAAGTCGGCGCGCTGTACGCGACTCCGGTTACCCGTCCGGTCGTGGCCGCCGTTGCGGCCGTGCACGATGAAGTGCGTTCGGTAGAAGTGCTGGCCCCAGCCGCATGCCCGCGTTACCTGGGGCGCGTTATCCGTAACGTCGATCTGTCCAGGCCGACGCCGCTGTGGATGGTTGAACGCCTGCGCCGCGCCGACGTGCGCAGCATCGATGCGGCTGTCGACATCACCAACTACGTGATGCTGGAGCTGGGTCAGCCCCTGCACGCTTTCGATCTCGCCGAAATCAATGGCGGCATCCGCGTGCGCATGGCGGAAGAGGGTGAGAAGCTGGTGCTGCTCGACGGTCAGGAAGTCAGCCTGCGCAGCGATACGCTGGTAATTGCCGACCACACTCGCGCGTTGGCGATTGCCGGCGTGATGGGCGGTGAGCACAGCGGTGTCTCCGCGACCACTCGCGACGTATTCCTTGAATCAGCGTTCTTCGACCAGATCGCGGTGGCAGGCAAGGCCCGTTCCTACGGCCTGCACACCGATGCTTCGCACCGCTACGAGCGTGGCGTGGACTGGCAACTGGCCCGTGAAGCCATGGAGCGCGCTACCGGCCTGCTGCTGGAGATCACTGGCGGCGAAGCCGGTCCGATCATCGAGACCGTCAGCGAACAGCACCTGCCGTCAATCGCTCCGATCACTCTGCGTGCCCAGCGCATCACTCAGATGCTTGGCATGGAGATGGACTCGGCTCAGGTCGAGCGTCTGCTCGGCGGCCTGGGTCTTGGCATTGCAGCCGATGGTGAAGGCCAGTGGCGCGTAGAAGTGCCGAGCCATCGCTTCGATATCAGCCTGGAAGTCGATCTGATCGAAGAACTGGCCCGTCTGTATGGCTATAACCGTCTGCCGGTTCGTTACCCGCAAGCACGCCTGGCGCCACAAGCCAAGGCTGAGGCGCGTAGCGATCTGCCAGAACTGCGCCGCCTGCTGGTTGCGCGTGGTTATCAGGAAGCGATCACATACAGCTTCATCGATCCGAAACAGTTCGAACTGTTCAATCCGGGCGTCGAGCCGCTGTTGCTGGCCAATCCGATCTCCAACGACATGGCGGCGATGCGTTCGTCGCTGTGGCCGGGTCTGGTCAAAGCGTTGCAGCACAACCTGAACCGTCAGCAGGATCGCGTACGTCTGTTCGAAAGCGGTCTGCGTTTTGTCGGTCAACTGGAAGGCCTGAAGCAAGAGCCAATGCTGTCCGGTGTGGTCTGCGGCAGCCGTCTGCCGGAAGGCTGGGCGCAAGGCCGCGATACCGTCGATTTCTTCGACGTCAAAGCCGACGTGGAAGCGGTGCTGGGCTTTGCCGGTGCGCTGGATTCGTTCACGTTCGCACCGGGCAAACACCCGGCGCTGCACCCGGGTCAAACCGCGCGTATCGAGCGCGAAGGGCGTGAAGTGGGCTTCATCGGCGCGATTCACCCTGAATTGTCGAAAGCCTTGGGCCTGGATCGTCCGGTCTTCGTTTTCGAGCTGGTTCTGGCTGAAGTGGCGCTCGGTAAAATGCCGAAATTCCACGAGTTGTCGCGCTTTCCTGAAGTGCGTCGTGACCTTGCACTGATTGCGCACAAAGACGTCGCATCCGCGGCCGTACTGGACGTAATCCGTGAAAATGCAGGCGAATGGCTCACAGATCTCAGGCTGTTTGACGTGTATCAGGGTAAAGGCATTGATCCTGATAGAAAAAGCCTTGCAGTTGGCTTGACCTGGCAGCATCCATCGCGCACTCTTAATGACGATGAGGTGAATTCGACGACGCAAAATATCCTCACCTCGCTCGAACAAAGGTTGAACGCCACGTTAAGGAAGTGACGTATGGGGGCTTTGACGAAAGCTGAGATGGCGGAACGTCTGTATGAAGAGCTGGGCCTGAACAAGCGGGAAGCCAAGGAATTGGTCGAACTGTTTTTCGAGGAAATCAGGCACGCTCTTGAAGACAACGAGCAGGTCAAATTGTCCGGTTTCGGCAATTTCGACCTTCGGGACAAACGCCAGCGGCCTGGCCGCAACCCGAAAACGGGGGAAGAAATCCCGATCACGGCTCGCCGTGTGGTCACCTTTCGTCCAGGGCAGAAGTTGAAGGCCCGAGTTGAGGCTTATGCTGGAACCAAGTCATAACGACGAACTACCCGTCATCCCGGGCAAACGCTACTTCACCATTGGTGAAGTCAGCGAGCTGTGTGCCGTAAAGCCACACGTGCTGCGCTATTGGGAGCAGGAGTTTCCTCAACTCAACCCCGTCAAACGCCGCGGAAACCGCCGGTATTATCAGCGCCAGGACGTGCTGATGATCCGGCAGATCCGCGCGCTCCTTTACGATCAGGGATTCACCATTGGCGGCGCACGCTTGCGTTTGTCCGGTGATGAAGCCAAAGACGACACCACCCAATACAAGCAGATGATTCGGCAGATGATTGCTGAGTTGGAAGACGTGTTGGTGGTCCTCAAGAAATAAAAAGCAGCGTTTGAATACTTCCAGTTTTCAAACGCTTGCGATATATTCTTGAGCGTTCTTCGAGAAGAGGAACGATTGCAAAACCAGTCGGGGCGTAGCGCAGTCCGGTAGCGCACTAGCATGGGGTGCTAGGGGTCGAGTGTTCGAATCACTCCGTCCCGACCATTATTCCTGAGTAAAATCAGACACTTAAGCCGATCATGTAGATCGGCTTTTTTGTGCCTGCGCAAAACCCGCGCAAAACTACCCGGTGATTTCGCTGATATTCAGATCAGGAATCGCCTCTGACCAGACGATCTCTGCATGGTCCTTCTGGTATTTTTTGTCATGGTTTCACTGGTGGCCGGCGATCTTCTGACCGTCCTTTCCGGCTTTCTGATACAGGTGCAGCGACAGAGCGCGCACTTCATGGAAGCCTGGGATTTCCTCTTCCTTCCATCCCTTGTAACAATCCGCCGCTTCCCGGGCCTCCTTGAAAGCTCGCGTCAAATATCGCTCTTCGACCTGAGTCCAGTGGTCTTTCGTTTGAGCCTGCTTCTGCTTTTTGCGATCAGGCCGGCGGTGGATTAAGTACGGCGAAACGATGTCATCCCGGCACCGGCTGATCACCGCCTGCAGTTCGTCGGTCACTCTGAACCGAATCCATGCAGCGTCGCTGGCTTTGGCCGTCTTCTGCTGCACGACATACAAGAAACCTTCCCGAACACCATCGAACCGCATATTCAAGATATCCGTCCGGCGCTGCGCAGTAATGAGCGGATGCGGTTCTCGACTCTATCGGGGAGGGTGCTAATGCCGCTAATGACTATCTCGACAAAAACTGGCCTCAGATTGAGCGCGTGCTAGTCGACGGCCTCCTTACCGTGACGCACGACCGGATTAAGGATGATGAGGTGTTTCTCCTTGTGGCGGAAAAGGCCTTTGAGCTTCTACCCGCGCCTATTCGGTTGTTACTTCCTCGATCCGCGTTCCTTGCCCATACAAAAAGCACAGAGCTTCAATTGTTGAACTGATTGAGGTAAAGCGACAGCAGCGATTGGCGCTAGAAAGCCCTATGATCACAGAGACCGAAGTTTCACAAACGAGCTGAAACACCAGCTCTATTTTATAAAAGCCCCGATCTCGATCGGGGTTTTTTGTACCCGGAATTTACCTGTAGCCAGGACAGCCTTCGGAAAGGCCTGAACGTCGATAGCCGGTAGCGCGACGTACGGAATCAACACCGGCAGCCCGCGCACCCTGACCTCAAACTTGCTTTCGGGGTGGCGCGAGACTGGATCAGCGAGATCGGTGCATGGGGGCGTCGACGTTGAGAAGGCCTTTGGCAGACAGCTCGGAAAGACGAGCGCACCTATTCAGGGCAGCTACCGCTTTTCGCAGAGGCAGACTCAAGTCAAGAGTGTTTCTGGGCAGTACTGGGTCAGCGGTTGTTATCTCGAAGGTCGCCTGACGGTTCGCCAGTTTTGCTTGGCCAATTGCGATGGCAATCAATCACCGTTACATCCGTGCCTCTTATCAGCATGCGGCTGAGATGAGAGATTGGCCGCAAGTCGCATGACTCTGTGGGTGACCAAGTGCATACATCGTGGTCGCCATGCTTTTGGATTGATTCGTTAAGTGCCTTGATCAGTTCAGTCGCTTTCATAGCATTCCCTGCCTTCTGGATTTGGGCGCAGCTTGCCAACGGCTGCCAAACCTACTTTAGAAGTGGGTTCAGAGTGCGGCAAATGTGCGCAGCTTTATTATTTTTCTCATGGTCTGCAGCTTCGGTGTTTAGCAGAGCTGTTCTTATTGGTTTCTGCCCAAGCTTAAGCTGGCCATTTTCTTCAATCATGCATCCACGGAGTCGAGCGCATGGAGTTATTGCAGCGCCTGCTCGACAAGATCGACAGGTTTGAATTGCTGATCGCAGGACTGGTCGGCGCTGTCGTCGCGAGCTGGTGGCACAAAGACGATCTGGCCGACTGGCGTGCTTGGATGATCTTCCTGGTCACCGGCATTGCCTACTCGCTGTATCTGACGAGCATGGTCAGCACCTACTTAGGCGTGACCGAGCCGAAGATCGTCGCGGGTATCGGTTTGCTACAGGGCACATTCGGCGGATCGCTGCTCGCAGCCATTAACCGAGCCATCAAAGCCGCTGACCTCTGGGCGCCCATTCGCCAGCGGTTCGGGGGAGGCAATCCACCATGAGTCTTGAGCTGATCAACTCCATCGCCTGCGGCTTGATTGCCTTGTGGACGTGTGGGCGACCTGGTGTGTTCTGAGCGGTCGAGTGCGGGACGGTGTCATCGGCAAGCTGATCTATTCGGCGGTCGCCATCAGTGGGTTCGTCGTGATGAGCCGGGAGCAGAACATCTTCATGATGGGCCCGACGACCATCGCCGGGCTCACGCTGCACGTCTCACTGGCCCTGGCCGGCATGCGCCACATCTTCATGGTCATCTGGTGGCAGCGGGTGAAGGCCTGGCTCTGCCGGACGCTGAATTGTGAGCACTGCCTGCGCTGTGACAAGGCGCCGGGTGGGATCGAGCGACGATCCAAGTAAGTCGCGACACGTTTCGCGAGAGTGCAAATTGTGTCGCGTCAAATGAAAGACGTTAGCCGGTGTGCCACCTGCGTCAGGCTCTTTGCCTTTTCAGCGTAACGGCGAGCATGGCTGTTGAGACTATTCCAGGCATGAGGAATATGCACGTGAGTTCGGGAAGCCCGCGCAGGTAGTAGGCGAGAAACATGCCCCAGATCATGGCTACCACAGCAGCCAATGCAAGTGATCGAGGATTGCGCACGTTTGGTGAGGTTGCCATCGCAAGGGCATAAATTTTCCAGGCTGACCATATCCCAAGCAGCGAGATGATAAATGCGCCTAAACCTCCCAGTAGGACTAGAGGGGGCTCTGGGATGACGAAAAAGAGAGGAACGAACAAAGCCACGATGCCAGCTGCGAAGAGGAGGGTGATTGGCAGAAGCCCGACAAGCGCTCCGATTGTCAGCGCGACTCGCAATTTTGTCAGGTTTTCCATTTCGTACCTTTAGTTCTGCACCGTTATTTGCGCGGACTTAATACCGGCAACAAGCCATTGTTTCAAGCCCAAAGGGGACTATGGGCAGGCCATGATGATTTCTATGCTGGTGTGCATCCGGAACGCACTGTAGGCGCGCTGACCCTCATGGGGCCGAAAGGCGAAGTTACGGTGTTCGGGCTCGGCACCAAGTGCGACGACCTTCAATGCTTGGGTGCAATGCGCCTGGGTGAGCAGAAGCTGATTGATGTGCTGCTCGATGGCGGGGAAGGCTAGATGTGCCGCATGTGAGTGCGGCACGGAACGTTCTATTTTTTGAATTCAACATTGGCGGTGACTAGGAGCTGGCCGTTGACGGTGACTTTGCACGCCCGCCCGGTTTCAGTCTTAGTGCCAGGCGCAAGAACCGGGTCACACTGCAGAAACACCTTCTTCCCTTGATAGTCTCGTGTCACACCTGCCGTTGTTGTGCTTGCTGGTTCCTTCATGAATTTCCGATTCCATGGCCCAAAGTAGATCTCTGGTTCGCCGCCGCCGAAGAAGCCGGATTCAGGAGTGGCGCAGATGGTGCCTTGCATCCGCTCTCCGTCGATGATGTTTGCGTCTTCGTAGCAAGAGATCATCCCTTTGGCTGTGACAATCGTCGACGGCCCTCTGTTAGTCCATGTTGGAGCGGTTACGCAGCCAGAAAGGGTGACTGCGGCGAGAGCGGCGGCGACGAGGGAGATTTGTTGAATTCGCATTAGTTGGGCGTCCTTACTTTTCGAGGCGCACACAAATACCGGCTATGGGCCACTATTTCAAGCGTAAGGGTGAATGATGGATAGGCCATATCCTCCACCTTCAATAGTTGATGCCGACTCTGGTAGCCGTATGCCTCGCCGGTGCGAATGAAGCGCGGGAGGATTGGCCCGACCTGGGCCGCGCTTCGATTTGCCATGAGGTATTGCTCCATGCCGCGCGTGGCGGCAGAAGGTGGGTATAGATTGCGAAGTTCTTTACGCTGTTCTGACGACTTAGCGGGATAGCCGAAGTAGAAGCGGCGCTTTCCGGTGTAGCCGCACTCACTCCATACGGACGATGGGCCGCAACCGCAACTGCATCCACCTTCACATCCGCAACTGCAACCGCTACACCCAGGCGTCACTACGCCTTCTTCCTCGGCCTCGCGACCTCGGTAATCCAGTAGTTGCGCCGCCGATCAATCCGGAACCCTGCAGCCTTTTGTGCCTGCTCATATGTGGCAGGCTCGATTCGGAAGCTGCGTTCCGCACTTTGGTCTGCGACCCATTGCATAACTTTTGGCATGCAGAATTCCTCGCCCGCCGCTCACCGGCAGGCATGTAGGGAGATTGGGGTTTGGTTTGCGTTGATTTACTATTGGTCAGCCAGCAACCAATGGAAGGAACCAGATTGTGAATTTCAACGAATCGCTAAGAAGCGCCGCTCACAGTGGTGTTCTGTTAACTCAACGCTCCATAGCTTTTGCGCTCTCTGAAATGAAGGCTTTTTTGGTGTGTGCTCTAAGCTGCTATCTCGGCTTCATCGTATTATTTCTCCTGAAAGCTGATCCGGAGACGGCGACCTTCGGTGATTTTCTCAGTGTGATTCACTCATCTTCGAACATTGCTGCTTCCTTCATAGCCGCGGCTCTTTCGGTAGTTCTGAAAGGTGTACTCCTAGGAAAACAACGGAGACTGAGTGCTGACTGACCTCTATACCCATAATCTCGACCCCGTGTAGATGAATACTTAGGCGAACCAGGCGAGGGCGGTCATAGTAGGTGCGCTCCTGCTTCGAGTAGGCCGTCGCGGTCTCACTTCTTGCGCAATGCTTCGTTCTCGACGATAAGGGCTCGGACAGCGGTGGGGTTCGCGGCAGCCATGAATTCGGCTACCTCCTCAAGCCATATGCTTGCTGACCCATGCCCCCAAGATCGCATCCAGTTCCTGCCTGGCTTCGGCTGATACATCTGGCCAGTCCTCAGCGACTTCACCAACGTCGTCATATGCGCGCTCACCGAGCATTTCGATGATGTCGCCGGCATCGACGTAGGCGGCGATCTTCACCGGAAACTTTTCACCCTTCCACACGATGTCGCCAACGGCCAAATTGTCGTTCTCGTTAAGCAGTTCGTTCATGCTGTCGCAGTTGAACATCTCGTCATTGGCTGACCAGGTTTCTTCACGGACATTATTTTCTTCAGACATGACTTCGTCCTTGCCGCTATAGCGGCTGAATTTGAAGGGGGAGGGAGTAGAGGTATGTGAAGCTACGGCTACTATCGTTATGAGTCAGTTATTGCGGTGGCCAAGATGCTCAGCGAGTCAGATAAGGTTGGACACACGTTCAAGCGAGCGTTTTTCCGCGTAGATGGCGTGACGATGTATTTTTTTGGGGCTGTATGGCTCGGGCTCACTATCTGGGCGCTATTTGACCCCGCGCCTTTAAGATTCCCCGCTTGGGTTCTTTTTATGCTCGGCATGACGCTGAACCCTTTCATCTACGTTCTACTGGGTGTCATGCGCTCACCTGGGTTGTTGACGGCGCTTATCATCATTTTCTTCAATGTTAAATTCCTCCTGATCTTCATCTGACTTTGAAGGGGAGGGAGTTACTGGTATTTGTTGCTGATGCGCTCAGCGATGTCTTCGAGCTCTTCGGCCTGCCGTACATCCTGTTGTTGTCGCGGCGAGAGTCGACAGGCGAGCGGTGGACGTTCCAGCGTTCGAGGATCTTCGCTGCCAGCAAGATCAGCCAAGCCTCAACCTTGCGGCGAAGAAGCCCTTCATGCCGCCACCTGCTGCGGCTGTTCTTGGCGCAGCGCCTGCTGCACAGCTAGGATGATCCGCTCGAGGTAGGCGTAATCGGGATTGGGCTCTTTGGCATCGCTCGTCATGTGCCACCACTCATCACCGAACAGCTTGGTCATCAATTCGCTGTGGGCGCCGTGGAGATAATCAACCGACGGCGATTCGCGAAGATCCTCTGCCGCGTCGCACATTTCGGGCGCTTCGTCCGATGTGTAGCCGAATCGACGTCGCTCTTTCAGCACCAGGCGCCGCGCTTCGTTCGCTAGAGCATCCCCGCTGAATCGCCGCGATCTCAGGTCTTGGTCGAAGTAACCGATGATGTAGCTGGTGTTCAGCTCGCAAAAGAACTGGCCGATGTTCAGGCCGTCCCACATGCCGCCCCAGTACGCCGTCCAACTCTTGCCCCAGCAATTGACGGTGATCTTGCCTTTGCGAGGAGCTAGGTCTTCGAGGAAGACGTTGATTGAATCGAGATTCTGCGCGCCGGTTATCACCAGCTTTGTCACAGTCGAGTGCTCAACCTTCAGCGGCTCGGCCGTTTTGTTTTCTGTGGGCATGAGGCGTTCTCGGAAGTATGATGTCGTGCTAATGGATTATTGTGATATCGGGATTGATTGATGAAATACGAAACATCCGTAGTTTATCTGGAGCAAGTTCCTAAGATTCTTGTTGACTCTGGTTTCGATTGGGCGACCTTCTGGAGCTTTTCTGCAACTGTGGCGATCTTTGTTCTTGGTACATATTTAACAATTAGAAACTTTAGTAAATCAATCGTTAGTCAAGAAAAGGTTGCGCTAGAGAACTTTGAACTACAAAGGCAGATAATTGAAATTCAAAAGGTGTCAGCGAGTCAAAATTTTGAATTACAGAAAGAACTGATAGCTAGCCAAGAACGGGCGGCAAAAAAAAATTTCGAAATTCAAAAGGAAATGATTGCAAGTCAAGAAGTTGTTGCGGCTCAAGCATCTTTGAAGACTAGTAGGCAGAATTGGATTAATGATCTTCGCGACGCCTGCGCTATTTATATTGCTGCGGCTCTCAATGTTCAGAGGCTAAACTTATACCGAGAAGCGGCTGAGCCCTGGGTTTCGGGTGATGCGCCTTTGCGTGACTGGTCATTTTCACATATTCAAGCGATGAAAGAATTGGTCAGTTTAAAGGCAAAGATTGAGTTATTGGTTAATCCTAGTGAGCCAGAAAGTGAGAAGCTTTTGTCGTTGATTACAGAACTACATGATGAATGTGATCAGGCCGACGGCCCTGCTAAATCAATCTGCGAGAGAGTAGTGGTGAGTTGTCAGGTTATCCTTAAAAAGGAGTGGGAGAAAGCCAAGTCAGGTAAGTAGTCCTATGCCGGGGCATGCCCGGGTGGTGGAGGGTAATGAGGGATCAGCTACAGTTCATCGATCAAAACAAGGAGTAACGCTATGGCTTGTCCAATTTGCGGTAACGCCGAAGCAACTGAGCATCTAACCTTTGCAGGAGGTTTGCGTTTCGATTGCCCACCGTGTGGCGGGTACTTCTGCATTTCTTCAACGCTAGAAACGTTGGCCGACGGTAAAAAATTCGACATAGGTCGAACCCGGGCCGTGCTTGAAAACAAGCGAGAGAGGACGCGCAGAGAACCATTCGACCCGAACCGACCCCAGGATCTAGAGCCGACTCTTACCTCTGATGACCGTGAGCTGCTTATTCATCCAGATTGATCTGCTTGAGAATGCGGCGGCCGATCCAGCGCACGACGGTAACCGCCTTGCTGTTCCAGATTGCCTTGTAGCGCGGCCCGTCGGCGTCTCGCACGTACCATGCTTTGCTTTGCTTTGCTTTGCTTTGCGCACGTCCATGCCGTCGGCGATGCACTGCTCCGGAGTCTCGTCGGCGTCGAGCTTTCGCCAGCCATCCCAAGGGATCAGGGTGTAGTCGTCCGACATACCTTGTAGGCGTTCGCACTCACGCGGAGTCAGGCGCCGTACCTTTGATCCGCTTACCAGCATTTCAGCCTCGGTCACTGGGTTGCTGTTATTCCGCATGTTCCCCGATCTGAGGGGGGGGGTGAAACTGATGCGACGATTGCAACCTGACCGCCACCGTTTGCATGCTTCCCGAGTGGTTCATGGCGTGCAGTGTTGACGCTATCTCGCCAGCATCTCCGCCGTAATCCTTGCATGAGAAAGCCAGCACGGCATTTTCCATCCCATTGTTTCTGCCGAGTGTGCGCGCTTGATCGATTCGCACATTGGGATCCTGACTGCCATGCACCACGAAGCTCTCAACCTCAAAATCAATTCGCATCCCTTTTGCGGTCAGGCAAGCCGCGACATCTATTGCCCCGCTGGTTCGTCCGCCGACATAAGCCGATACCGGAATGAATGCTTCGGAGTCTGCACGATGGCTGCTTTGTGATTGCGCGCGGAGAATTGGTGCGGTCAGATGGATATCGTCCGTGCTGTATCCGCCCCTCTTTCGAGCGCCGCCTGCAATGGTGCTGGCAATGTTTTCTTCCTCGCCAAGTCGCGGCGCATAATCCCTGCGCACGCCGTCGCGTTCAAAAAGCACCTCGGTGGGATCGAATCCGTCTCGAGCACTTGCGACAACGAACACACGGCGGCGTCGTTGGGCCAGGCCGAAGTATTGGGCGTCCAGGACCCACCACGCGATTGTTCTTTTGGGTCCATACACACAACCAGCGTCCGGCCATTTCTTCCCTGAAGGCTGCAGTTCGCGGTCTTCCCCAGCAAGTGCGCCAAGAAAGCATCCGAAGGCGTTCCCTTTGTCGCTGAGGACACCGGGGACGTTTTCCCAGACGACAACGCAGGCGGGCTTTCGCTGGCCGGCGCGAACATAGTCAACTGCATCTGCAAGCTCCACGTATTTGATGGTGAGGGCGCCGCGCGGGTTGGTGGGGCCTTCGCGCATCCCGGCCACGCTGAAGGCCTGGCACGGGGTGCCGCCGACGAGGACGTCCGGTGCGACGATCTTGCCGGCCAGCACCTGGGCGCCGAGCTTGGTCATGTCGCCTAGGTTCGGCGTGTTCGGGTAATGGTGGGCGAGTACCGCGCTGGGAAACGCTTCGATCTCGGCGAACTAGGTCGCCCGCATGCTGAGCGGCTTCCATGCAAGTGTTGCCGCCTCGATGCCGGAGCAGACTGAGCCGTAAGTGATTTCCATAGGGGATCCTCGAGGCTATAGTTTTGCCACTGGAATAGGGGGGGTGGGATTGTCTATTTGCTTAGCGTTGACTGACGCAGACTGGTCGCTGACGAAAGATGTTTTTTCGATTATCGGAACAATAATTAGCGGTTCCGCTGTGGGGGTAGCTTATTACTTCGGTCAACAAGGGCTCCATACGTGGCGGCGTCAGCTCAGAGGATCTGCCGATCACGACCTTGCGCGGCGATTGCTCATCGAGCTTTACAAACTTCGAGATGAAATTCAGAGAGCCAGATCGCCTGCGATTTTTTCTTTTGAAGGCGTACCTTTTGAAGGAGAGGTTGTCTCAGATGAACCAAAGCAATCCAGTTATGCATTCAATGAGCGTGCCTACCGTCGCAGACTGGCAGCAATGGACCATGCTCGAAACCCGTTGCAGGCCACCATGCTTGAGGCTGAGGCTATTTGGGGGCCTGATCTGAAAGGCCTCATGGAGAAAGTTTTCAAGCTTGAACGAGAGTTTGTGATCTATGTTCGGCTCTACTTGATGTCTATAAAACCTGAGCAAACTTTACAGGGGGCCCTCTCCCGCCAAGAGCTTTTAGGGCAGAGGCGGAATGTTCTTTATGACTTGGATAGTCCCGATGACATCTACTGGGTCGAGATGATCCAGGCGCTTCAATGTGTCGAAAATCATCTACGCGAACGCCTAATACCAAGTTGACATCCTGCGTTAGGACTACCGGCTGGCGTGATTCGTAGAAGTGGGGTATTTGTGTTCGGCCCGGCATGGAGCCAGATCAAGGAGATACGGGTGATTGATTCCGATATTCATGAGATTAGGCTGAGCAAGCTTGCTGCAGATGAGGCTGACTGCCAAAGGCTTCAGATACCGCACCGATTCATGCAAATGTCGGCACTATCGCCCTCTACCAGAGACTCGCATGCGGCACGCAGTGGGGAACTGTTTACTGCTGATGAAATCAGGGAATGGCTGGCCAAGGATGACAACAGCGTTGGCTGCAAGTGTTCGTTCGTCCTTGTTCTGGTCGACGATGCTGCTAAGAGTTAAGTCGTGTGATTGTTAAAGCATTCACGTGGATCGACGCCTTACAATTGATTTTAAATTGCCATTACGTGGACTACGCTTCTGTGAACTCTGCATGGAAGGAACTGACATGGTAACCAGGACAGTTTTGGCGTCAGGCTTTATCGCATTGGCATTGGCAGGAACCGTTCTGGGTGAGGACGATACTGTATTTGCTCAACTTCCAGATGATGTACCTCTTCTCACCAGATATCCCGACGCAGTTTCGAGCAACCAATCTCCTCAACTCCAAAGCATCGCTGCGCTTCTCGACTATCAGGCTGCCGCTGCTCATTGTAGGAAAATACATAATTTTTATGAGAGCAGAGCAAAGACGGCGGAGGGAGCAAAGCTGGGGGTGGGGATGATTGGTGGTGTGGCTGGCTTTGTAGGAGCAATGCTTGCTGCGGCCGGGACTGGAGGAGTTTGGCCGGGAGTAAGTGCAGGCATAGCAGGGGTTGCGAGTACGACTTTAGGGGCGGCAGAGAAGGGGCCACTGGGGCCAAACTCTTATGCAGCTCAAAGGGAGTTAGTAGCCAAGGCGATTACAACATCTGCGGCAAAGCTAGATGGTCAAACATCAGGTGAGAGCATTTACAGAAATGCAGTTGTTATGCTTGCTGCGTGCCCGGTTCCGGTCAAATGAAAATGGGATATGTGCCGCAGTTGAGTGCGGCGCTAGCATTTCACAACTTCGTGTATTCGGCGTAGAGGTTTTCGAGGGCAGCTTGATACTCATCCCCTTTGAGAGACTCTTTTATAGCGTTCAAGGCCTCCAGCGCTGAGGCTGCTGCCATTACTTCATTTTCACCTCGATACATTGCTCTAAGCCTAGATTGTTCAAGCACGGACTCTTTAGTGATTCGCATAAATGTCTCCTAGGGTGCGCGGTTTGTTCAGTCTCGTTCAGCTACGACTTTTTTCAAGATCAAGGTGATCCATGGACAGGCTATACCCTCCGGCGTTGCGGCTTGAGCGATCAGACTTTTCCGACATCGGCATCCGCCTTACTCCTGCGACTGAAGTGTGGGAATGGCTCCAAGCCGAGATCCTTGCCGACAATGGCATTATCCACAACGAAGAGCACGCCCATCTGATCGATGCGGACATCCGTGTGATGTGGGCGTCTGCTGCCTTCCCGAAGAAGGAACACACTGTTGTTGGCCAGGCCGAACAGGTAGCCTCGAGGGTCGTCAACTCCGAAGTTTTGATCGGGATGCGGACCCCTCCCGTCGCGGTGCACAGACCAAGGGCTTGGCATTTGGCGGTCGGCAGCCTCGGCCAGCTGTTTAAGTTTTGAATAGTCGCTCATCCGATCACCGCCTTTATGGTCAGTACCAATGGAAGCCAGAAGAAGAGGGTGCAGCCGAGAAGCACTTGGTGATCATGGCGCGGCCTGCTCCGCCAGATCCTCGTCCGTGATCGTGTACCTGTCTACGCCAAGTTAAAAGTTCATTGATTGGAGAAAGCGTTTTGAATTCGCAAAACGGAACTATGAAGTTTTTGAGGCGCTATCAGCTTTTGTTACTGCTGTTGATGTCGACGGCCTCGCTTATAAACGCATTTGCTCGATTCGCAGGAGACTGGAAGAGTTTTTGGACAGTGCTTATTTTGCAGGTGTTTTTCGGTCAGGCAGTGTTTGCATACATTCGGGGGGCGACGATCCACGTTGCACCTGGCGGACGTCTCTCCAAAGACGCGGATCCCCTTGGGCGTGCAGGCGTTGCGGCGTTGTCACTGGTTATCTATTTTTTCGCCTTCTGTTACGAAACTCCAAAGCCAGAACCATCAATCTACGAAAAAAGGGCCTCTGACTGGACAATGCCTACGCGTGAGGAGATTGGCAGATCTTCCGATCAGAAATGATTGATGCAGCCACCTGCTGCTGTTCCTGCCGCAGCGCTTCCTGAACTGCCTCGACATATCAGGGTGATGGAGGCGGCAAGGCAGTTCGTACCGCCCCATGTCGTCTTTGCAGTAGTCGCAACCACGGTGTTTGCGGAGAAGGGCGGAGGCTTCGGCCCGGCACGCTGCGCGCAGCGTGAACCATCGACGCCCGCCACCATGGAGCAGGGGAATCACGGGGATCGAGTCGAGAAGTCAACACGATATTCGTTAACGCAAAGGAGGGTTGGCGTGAGAGAGCTAATCAGACTTCGGGCTCCACGAATGTAAGGGCCCGAAGTTTATTACAGTGTTAGATTCTGTGGATTTGAGTGATGTGAGGATCACCGTTGATAGGCGCGTAAATCTCTACGATCGCCTGCCAGCTGCTTGGCGAGCCTGGGAGCGTAGCTATTGTCTTGTAACGGTAGTTGGTGCCATTTACGACCTGCGTAGAAACTTCTTCAGGCGTGTAGCTCACACCTACGAAGCCCTTCAAAGCTGCTTTGAAGACCTCCTGATCCTTTGGTGTCAGTTTGTGATAAGGGGTCCATCCACCTACAAGATGTTCTTGAGCTGTCATGAATTAAATCTCCCTATTTAAAATTCCTACTCATTTGGCTTTTCGGAGTACGCCCCGTTTATTCGATGGTTTCCGGAATCCATTCCTGAAAAGTTTCCCAC
Source organism: Pseudomonas monsensis (assembly GCF_014268495.2). Taxonomy (NCBI): domain Bacteria; kingdom Pseudomonadati; phylum Pseudomonadota; class Gammaproteobacteria; order Pseudomonadales; family Pseudomonadaceae; genus Pseudomonas; species Pseudomonas monsensis. Next base: position 2,519,623 of record NZ_CP077087.1, read on the forward strand.
GAGCCCTATATCTGTGAGACGAGGCCCAGGAAAACACCGTTACGAGCTACTGCCGGTGCGAGAGAGTGTAGATCGACGCCAAGAAGGATCAAGTTCGGGGCGAACAAAAAATCCCCGCATTTGGCCGGGCTATTTTTTTGCCTGAGAAGGCTGCAGATCACGTCAAGCTGCGAGATCCCGCAACGTTAAGGTTTAGGCGCTTTCTTGATGTCCTGGGAATCACTCGAAGTCGCTGCATCTTTCTCTGTTTCATGGTTCTCCGCCCCTGAGTTGGAGCCAGATGACTCCTCTCCCTTCTTGTCCGCCTTGTCCGTATTGGATTCAGAGCCACCTTGGTTGATACCGGGAATACCGGGAATACCGGAAGGCGGGGCGGCTGATCCAGCACTTTTGTCTGCGGAGAAGGCCAGTAGCGGGCAAGTAGAAAGCAGACCTGCCAAGCCGAGCGCTACGATTGTCTTGTTCATGATGATGCTCCCAGCACGAGGAATGTACTGGTTTGATGGGGGATCTCTGGTGAAGGTGCAGCGTGGCTGACGAGTGGCATTAAAGAGCGGTGTGGGGGGGCATGGTTCGAACACACAGTCTTCATGCTGCAACGCTGAGTGTGAAAAGCGGCGGCGCCGCACTTGCGTGCTGGACGGTTACTGATACCTTGTTCGCCATCTTATCGGGCTGACCTGCTTTTATCCTCGTGTGGTAACTGCGGTCGCTGTGTCTTCAGGTTGGAATTTGTAAGGGATTTTTTATTCATCATGACGATGGCCGACCACGAACGCGTGCTGGATTTTTGGCACAGCGTTGAGTTTTTCAATGCCTATGACTTGGACAAGGTCCTCGAAAAATCCAGGGCTTCGCGCAGCGTCGAACGGGTCAGTGAACGGTCCCTGGCAGACGGCGTGTGGGAGCAGTACCTTGATCGTCGTCGCGTTCTCTACCTGCTGCCGTTCGATGTATCCCACGCCACGCGGCTGATAGAGGAATACGTCGACGGCCCTCTGACCAGTGAAATAAATCGTGTACGGGACGGCGAAATGGCGCCGGTCGGTCTGACGTGTTACGCCAGGCTGACGCTTGATCCAAACGGTAAACCCGACTTCGAAGGCCTCAGTGTTTCTGCGCTGCCCTGGGCTCTTGGCCGGTTGTGCAAGCAGGATATCGGTGCCCTGTGTGCAATGAGTTTTGACGACAGCGTGCGAACGCTCAAACGTACGCTTGCCGATGACTGGTCGCGTCATAAAGGAGAGCTGCCGGGAGCGCAATGGATGACGGAAGTTGTCCAGCGCGTGGTTGAATGGGCTGACTTCACCTCGCCACAGGCGGAGCTGGCCTATCTGGATATCTGGCCGCTACCCAAGCCTGGCGATACGCCAACCGAAACCTCAACATCGGAGGCAGACGCTGACAGTACGCCGGAAGTGGCCTCAGTCGATGATTTGGCGATCCTCAACAGCTTTTATGTGCATGATCTTGCTCAGGCAAAACATTTGCTGAAAAGTGAGCAGCCGCCACGGGCCTTGCAGGCTTATCTGTCGATGGTCGATCAGCAGAAAACTGATCTGGATACCGCGATTGGCCAGCAGACGATTCAAGCGACACTGCACCCGAAAAAAGGCATCACCGGCCGCTGGCCAGCGCAAAGCAGGCACATTCAATCGTTGATGCAGCAGTTTGCGCTGAACAGCATGCGCGAAATGGCCACGGGCGCAGTACTGGCAGTCAATGGACCACCGGGCACCGGCAAGACGACATTGCTACGGGACCTGATCGCACATCTGGTGGTCGAGCGGGCGGATGCCTTGGCTCGATTGGAGAAGGCTGAAGATGGTGTCAGTAAAACGTGCGTGACTGCGGTGTTCGGCAATAAGAGTTTCTCGATTCCGCTCTTGTCTGAAGCGTTGACCGGTTTTGAAATGGTGGTCGCGTCCACGAACAATGGTGCGGTGGAGAACCTGTCCCTGGAGTTGCCGCAACTCAAAGGCGTCGATGGTGCCAAGCTTGCCGACTGGGGTTACTTCAAGGAAGTGGCGACCCGCTATGCGGGTACTCGAAACAGTAAACCGTGGGTCACGCCCGAACCTGTCTGGGGTTTGGTGTCGGCGGCACTGGGCAAGAAAAGCAACCGTCGACGATTCCGCGATATTTTTGTCAACCGTGCCGCCACGCCAGCGGACAAGCCTGGCGAGCAGTTTCTGAATAAGGACAAGGTTGACTTTGCCAGTTGGGATGACGTCGGTGCGATGACCTATTGGCGCTATCGTTCCGGTAAAGGCCGAGCGGATTTCAAAAGTGCCAAGGCAAGCTACCTCAAGGCGCGCGAGGTACACGATAAGCAGCGTGATCGTTTGCTGGTGCTTGCCGAATTGTATGAGCGGTTGCAAAAGGCGTTTCCTGCCATCAAGGCGACGTGGCCGTCGGCACCGGACCTGTGCCCGCAGAATCTGACTGTACTGATTGAAGGGGTTGCGCGTCAGATCGAACGCCTGAAAAGTCAGCAGCAGGCGATCGAGCGAAAGCTGGGGCCGTCGTTCTTTCGCTGGCTGGCACAGTGGTTTCGCAAAGGGCTCTATAAACAATGGTTGGACGCCTGCACGAAACTTGATTCAGTACGGGAGTTCGAGCGTGAGTTGCTGGACCTGCCCCGATTGATCGCGGAGTGTGACGTTCATCTGTGGGACGGCACACCGCTGGACAGCAAGGCCAACCAGACTCATGCGTTCTGGCAGGGCAGCCGGTTCAACGAAGCCCGCAGCGATTTGTTTGTTGCGGCGATGACGTTGCACGAAGCATTTTTTCTGGAAGTGGCGAGCCCTAACCTGATTTTCGCGCTGACCGCGATGCTCGAGCGCCAGCCTTTGACACCTGCTCGCCGTGCCTTGTGGCAATGGTTTTTCATGCTGACACCTGTGGTGTCCAGCACGTTCGCCTCGATTCGCGCACAGTTTGCCGGACTGGGGGCGGAAGACCTCGGGTGGTTGATCATTGATGAAGCCGGTCAGGCTCCGCCACAAGCCGCCGTGGGAGCAATCATGCGGGCCAGGCACGTGGTGGTGGTCGGCGACCCGTTGCAGATTGAACCGGTTGTGACGCAGTCCACCCGGCTGCTGGAGCAACTGGGGACATTCTGGCTCGGCGATTCGCGCTCACGCTACGCCATTGACAGTCATTCGGTACAAACCTTTGCCGATCGAGGCTACGGGCAGGGCGTCACGCACCCGCTGGATCCCGAGAAGTACATTGGCATTCCACTGGTCATGCATCGCCGGTGTGACAATCCCATGTTCGAGATCTCCAACCGCATTGCCTACGCCAAGCGTATGCAACATGCCAAGGACTCGACCATTACCGCCCACCCGATACTGGGGGTCAGCGCCTGGTGGAATGTAAGCGGCGAATCGCAGGACGGCACCAAGTACATCCAGGCTCAGGGGCAACGGTTGCTGGCTGAGTTGATCAGACTGTACTTGTCCGTTACCAGTGAAGGCGCAACCGAACTGCCGCCGGTGTTCATTATCACCCCGTTCCGCGAGGTCAAGGCCGGCCTGGTCAGTCTGCTGCAGGATAAGCAGGTATGGAGGGCGGCATTGCCGGCGGATGTCCAGGTCCCGACCAATCTCGTTTCGTGGGTCAGTACCTGTATTGGCACGGTGCACACGTTCCAGGGCAAGGAAGCCGATATCGTGTTCTTTGTGCTGGGCTGCGATTCCCGTCGTTTGGGGGCGATTGACTGGGCTGCTTCAAGTCCGAACTTGCTGAACGTCGCTGTGACGCGGGCCAAAAAACACCTGTACATCGTGGGGGATCAGGCACTTTGGGGCGATCGACCCTATTTTGACGTCGCCCGTCAGCTGCTGGCCAGTGCAAAGGCCAGCGTACAGACGCGGGAAGCGCAGCTGTCCTGAGGCTTTTGCAGACGCGCAGTTTCGAGGATCTCTTCCAGGGATCCTTGGGCTGCGGAGCGACAGTCGTCAGCGAGGCGGCAATTTGCTGGCCCCCGAGTTGCTCGGCTCTCGTCAAACTCGCCTTTTTTCAAAAGGTTAGGTTGGCTATATGCGGACGATTGTCATAACCGTTGCAACGCTTTCCCTGGCTGTCCTCGCCTCGGGAGTCCAGGCGAAGGAATTAAGCAAGAGTCACCGTTTCGCCTGCACCTGGGGTTCTGAAATTGCCGCAGGAGCGCAGCAGTCCAAGTTGTCAGGTATTTCGTTGTATGGCGCGCGCAAGCAACTGCAGGTGCGCAAATTCCAGCAGCCGTGGATGCGCATGACCGCGATGGGGATTACCGAACAGACGTACAACAGCACTTCGAAGCTCAAGCCTGCGGCGGTCAAACAGACCTATTACGAACAATGCGTGCGGCATGAATTGGCGCAGCGCTAAAACCGAAAGCCCAACCTGAACCGGTTGGGCTTTTTTATGCCTGACGGACCGTGGGCGTTATTTTTCGCTTTCGCAATTGACCATCCACGGCACACCAAAGCGATCGACCAACATGCCAAAGCGCACAGCCCAGAAGGTGGCTTCCAGCGGCATGTCGACGCGACCATCGCTGGCCAGTGCGTTGAACACGCGTTCGGCCTCGGCAATGCTGTCGACGTTCAGCGAGATCGAGCAACCACTCATGCCCTGGGTCGGGCGATCGGGTGTGGTGTCGGAGGCCATGATCATCTGGTCGCCAACCTTCAGGCACGTATGGATGATCAAGTGGTGGTGTTCTTTGGGGACATGCTCGGCGGCAGGGGTTTCGCCGAAGGTCATCATTGCCTCGAGTTTTCCTTGCAAGGCTTGTTCGTAGAACGTGAAGGCGGCGCGGCAGTCGCCGTTGAAGATCAGGTACGGGTTGATTCTCATGATGGGCTCCCGAATAGGCAGTAGGGCGAAGCGCGGCCGGGTGTGCCGAAGCTAGCGCCATGGAGTGACTCCATCCAGCAAAGCCCTGGAGCGCTGAATTGCCAGCCGATGCTGCAATTTTTTTGATTCAAGCGACTGATGGCAGGTCAGGAGTCGCGGGAGCCTTTCACCAGCGCCGGGCCTGCCACACGAGGTAAAGGCCGGGACTGCATCAGCGCATTGATGGCCTTGCGATAATTTTGCCCACCCAACGCCATGCTGTTGTTATGCGTGGCTCCCGGTACCAGCAACAGCCGTTTCGGTTGTTGCGCGGCGTTGAAGAGTTGCTCACTGAAGCGCGACGGCACGAACGCGTCGGCCAGACCATGCACCACCAGCAGCGGCATATGAATGTCGGCGATCTTGTCGATGGAGTCGAACTTCTGCGACAGCAGCCAGCGCACGGGCAACGAGGTGTTGGCCACGGCGGCTGCGACATCTGCCAGCGAGGTGAAGGTGGATTCGATCACCAGTCCGCGCACTGGCAGGGGCGTTTGATCACGCGCGGCGTCCTGGCCAAGTTCGGCCGCCAGGTCGATGGCCACGGCGCCACCCAGGGAGTGGCCGTAGATCAGGCGTTTCTCCGGATCCGGTTGCAACAGTTTGAAGCGCTCCCACGCCACGCGTGCATCTTCGTAAACGCTGGTTTCCGATGGGAGGTCGCCCTTGCTCTGGCCGAAGCCACGGTAGTCGATGGCCAGCACCGAATAGCCTGCTGCGCGCAATTGCTCGATGCGAAACAGCTGGCCCGTCAGGTTCCAGCGTACGCCGTGCAAATAGAGAATGGCCGGCGCATTGGCTTTTTCCGCCGGCCACCACCAGGCATGGATGTTCTGCCCGGCCTTGAAGCGCTTGGGTTGCAGGTCCAGCTCCTGCACGCTATCGGGTAACCCGTGATACCAGCCAGCGGTGCCCGGTTCTATGCGAAACAGCAGTTTGCGCTCGGTATGTTCCAGTACGGCACAACTCGTCGGCACGCCGATAACCAACGCGGCCATGCAGGCGAACGCCAAACGGCGGCGACGCAGACGAGTCATGAACGAGAGCCACATTAAACGTTTCACCCGGGTGCAGACAAAGAACGCTTTTTACCAGATGCCTCGGCCCGTGCGGGATATTTTTCGACCACTGTCCACGGGCAACGATTACAAAATGCTGCGACGGCTCAGGTCACCCGCAGGACGATTTTGCCGATATGGTCGCCGGCTTCCATGTGTGCATGGGCCTGAGCCGCTTCGCTCAGCCAATAGACCTTGTCGATGATCGGCAGGCAGCGCCCGGCAGACAACGCCGGCCATACGTGTTCGCGCAGTTGCGCGGCAATCGCGGCTTTTTCCGCCGTGGTCCGCGGGCGCAACAGCGAGCCGGTCACCACCGCGCGTTTGCCGAGGATCGCCAGTAGATCGACGTCATTGGCCCGGGCGCCGCCGAGGAAACCGAGCATCACCAAGTGGCCGTCCATCGCCAGCGCGCTGACATTATCGTTGAGGTACGAGCCGCCCATGATATCCAGAATGACATTCACCCCCTGACCAGCGGTTTTCTCGGCAATGACCGTGGCGAAATGCTCTTCGCGGTAGTTGATCGGCTGGCCGCCGAGGTCGCGGATCGCTGCGCATTTGTCAGGGCTGCCGGCGGTGGCAAAGGCTTCGATGCCGAATTCGCGGCACAGCATCAATGCGGTGGTGCCGATGCCGCTGGTGCCCCCGTGAATCAGCGCGCGTTGCCCACGGCTGGCGCCGCCGAGGCCAAACAGGTTGGCCCACACAGTAAAGAAGGTTTCCGGGATCGCGGCGGCCTGGACCCAGTCGAGTCCGTCGGGGATGGGCAGCGTCTGGCCGGCCGCAACCGTGCAGTATTCGGCGTAACCGCCACCATTGGTCAGCGCACAGACTCGATCGCCCACGGCGAACGCGGCCACGCCGGCTCCGAGTGCGACCACTTCACCGGCCACTTCCAGGCCGGGGATCGGGTTCATGCCCGGTCGCATCGGATATTTGCCGGCACGCTGCAGGGCGTCCGGACGATTGATGCCGGCGGCATGCACGCGGATCAGCACCTCGCCCTCGGCGGCCACCGGCAACGGTACACGTTTGGGTTGCAGAACGTCGGGACCACCGGGTTCGTTGATTTCGATGCGCGTCATTTCATTGGGTAAAGACATGGTGAGACCTCTTCGCAAAGGGTGTGTAGATGGGAGGCGCCAGGGCCGCAAAGATTCCCGTCAGTCGCAGCAGACGTGTGCCAGCGGGTGTGTGCGGCGCCCGATATGGGTCGCGAACTCCAGCAATATCGCGACGACAATCGCGCCGCCAGCGATCAGGAACAGCAATGCGTGATGACCACCGGTGGCATTGAACAGCGCCGAATAGGCAAAACCGGCCAGCGCTTGAAAGGTGGCAAACGAGACCGTGGCGCGACTCCAGGCGACCTGCTGGCGGTGATGTTCCGGCACCAGTTCATGCACCCGCGCCAGCGCCAGTGGCACGATGCCTGGCGGGAATGAGCCGATGATCACCGCCAACAACGCCAACCCCAGGAAGGACTGGGTAACCGCCAGCAATCCAAGGGCAATCGCTTGCACCACCAGCACCGCTCGAATACTCGCACGCGCGCCAAACCGGTCGGCGAGAAAGCCGTAACTCACCGGCCCGACAATCGCGCCCAGGCCATACATCACCCACACCAGCGCACCGACATGCGCTCCGGCGCCGAGCCCACGCGCCACGTAATCAACCAGAAAGACCATCGCCGGAACCAGGCCTGCGGCCATGAATGCATATTGCGCGAACAAGACGTAAACGGCGGGAGGTGTCGACTGAGGCTCGACAACGGCGTGTGAAGCAGGCGCGTGCACAGGATCGTCAGGCCAGCCGAACCAGCTCAGCGCCGTCAGCATCAGCGCCAACGCACCCAGCCCCAGCCAGGTGTCCTGCAAACCCAGGCTCAACAGCGGCGGTACAAGGGTGCCGGAGCCGGCAATGCCCAGCCCGATACCGAGAAAGATCGCGCCGCTGGCCAGTCCCTTGCGTGACGCCGGCACATGCGGCAACACCGTGGCGGCGACCAGCACCATGATCGCGCCCCCGGCAATGCCCGACAGCAGCCGCCAGCCAAAGAACCAGCTCACGGACAGCGGAAACGCACAGGCAAAAAACGCCGCAGTCACGGCCAGCATCATAAACCGCAGCGCGGATGTGTTGCCCACATGCCGCGCCAGCGGCCGGCCGAGCAGGGCGCCCACCAGGTAGCCGACCAGATTGGCTGCGCCGAGATACACCACGTCGTTGGCGGAAAACCAGCGGGCCTGAATCAGCTCGGGTATCAGCGGTGTGTAAGCAAAGCGTGCCAGGCCAATGCCGACGAGGCTGGCACAGAGTCCGGCGAAGATCGGCAGCCAGAAACCGGTGGGTGATGATGTACGCATGATAGCGATTCCGAGGAAGGTGTATGGCGCTCAGCATATCGGCTATCGTTGCTGCGTTAACGCAGCGATTTGGCGGCACGATGATGCAAATATGCATCGCAAGGAGACAGCTATGAATTGGGATGACGCACGGGTGTTTCTGGCTGTTTGCCGCGAATCGACGTTGCGCGGCGCCGCACGCGTCCTGGGCGTGGATCAGGCAACAGTGGGGCGGCGCATCACCGCCCTGGAGAAGTCCCTGAGTGCAACATTGTTCCTGCGCACCCCGGACGGTTATGCCTTGACGGCAGTCGGTGAGGCGGCACTCAAAAGTGTGGAAAAAATGGAGCATTCGGCGCTTGAACTGGAGCGCCGGATCCAGGGCCTGGACGATCGTCTGACCGGCAACGTGCGCGTCAGCACCACGGACTCGCTGGCCATCGACTTCCTCATTCCGGCCATTGCCCGACTGCACGAACGGCATCCGGATGTGCGCGTGCAACTGGACGCCTCGACGCAGATTCTCAGCCTGGCCAAGCGCGAAGCCGATATCGCGGTGCGCAACACGCGGCCTGACAACCCCGACCTGATTGCCCGACGAATCGCTCGATGGCCGGTGGGCCTGTTCGCTTCACAGGCGTATATCGACGCCAACGGGGTTCCTCGGCAGGGCTCGGCGTTCGAGGGACATGATCTGGTGGTTTACCACCCGTATCTGCAAGGCAACAAGGACATGACGCTGGTCTCCGAGCCGCTGCATCGCGGGCGCATCGTTGCCAGCCTGAGTTCCAGCCTGTTGGTACGCCGATCAATTGCCGCCGGCCTGGGGATAGGCGAAATGCCCGTCTACATGGGCGAGCGCGACGGTCTTGTCAGGTTATGGCCGGAGCGCACGCGACCACTGCCGTATGAAGTCTGGCTGGTGACCCATGCGGATTTGCGCCACACCGCGCGGGTGCGGGCGGTGATCGAGCAGATTGTCGATGTGTTTGCGTTGGAGAATGAGTAGCTGCAGTGGCGGTATTGCCCCGGCTACATCACCTGATGAAACGGCCTACGCTCGAGTCAGAATGTGCCGGCTTGTAGGCTGTGGGAAGGAGTTCTATTGTTTCCGCAGTTCGGTGAGAGACGTCGGGCTCGCACTGAGGCAATGGGCCAGGGAAGGTCTCGGTAACCCCAAAAAGGTGTCGAATTGAAAGCCAGGGAATTCAGTCAATATCCAGTCAGTGATCCATCCAGCAAAGGTCAGAACGCTCAAGCCATGAATGCCGTAAGCCGTGACGAGTTCAACGCCAGGATCGAGACCATCGAAACAAGGATGGATGCTCGGGTCGAGGGGATACGGGCAGACTTTCGAGAGTTTCTGGCGGTTCAGGCCGAACGGGACAAGAGGCGTGATCAGGTACAAGCCGAGCGAGACAACACGCGTGATCAGGTACAGGCTGAGCGAGACCACACGCAAACCGAGCGAGAAAAAACACAAACCGAGCGAGACAAGCGTTACGACATGATTTCGCAGGAGATGCGAGAAATTGCCAAGAGGGTTGAGGACGCTGCCAGGCAAGGATCGACCGTCAAGGCCAATGTCTGGGCAGCCACCGCGGTCCAGTTACTCGGGATCGTCGCCATCGTCGTCGGCGGCTATTACGCGAATCAGGCCAATATGTATGTCGCGATGCAAACAACGCTGGCCGCCGTTCAAGCGGGCAGGGACATCAGCGTACCGACACCCTCGGCATTTCCCTCACTGACGCCGCCATAAAAACGGCCTCCATCGGGAGGCCGTTTTTTGGGCATCAAAGCACCGCCTCATGGCATTTGCGGCAGCTCCTGCGGCCGTAAGTCAAACACCAGCACTTCGGCATCCACGCCGTTGCTCAAGGTCAACGCCTGCTCTTCGCGAATCCGCACGCCGTCACCTTCCTGCAACTGCAGGCCGTTGAGCTCAACGCTGCCGCGCGCCACATGTACGTAAGCGTAGCGATTGGCCGGCAATTGCAGAGTGGCGCTTTCCTTGCCATCGAACAGCCCGGCGAAGACTCGTGCATCCTGACGCACTTTCAACGAGCCATCACTGCCGTCCGGCGAAATGATCAATTGCAGGCGACCGCGTTTTTTCTGTGCAGCGAAGTGCTCCTGCTGATAGCGCGGTTTGGCGCCAGCCACGTCCGGCACGATCCAGATCTGCAGGAAGTGCACAGGCTTGGTGGCTGAATGGTTGTACTCGCTGTGGGCAACGCCGTTACCCGCGCTCATCAGTTGCACATCGCCGGGGCGGATCACGGAACCGGTGCCCAAGGTATCTTCGTGTTCCAGCGCACCCTCAAGCACGTAGGAAAAAATTTCCATGTCGCGATGCGGGTGCTGACCAAAACCTTTGCCGGCAGCGACGCGGTCATCATTGATCACCAGCAGGTCAGAGAACCCCTGTTCACGCGGGTTGCGGTAGCTGGCGAAGGAAAAGGTGTGGAACGACTTCAACCAGCCATGATTGGCGAGGCCACGATCGGAGGCTTTGCGAAGGGTCAGCATGATGAAATCTCCTGTCAGGACGTGAATTCGTCCGAGTGAGAAGAAGGTTAATGGTTATTCTGTTGATCAATAAGTAGCTGAAAATTGTAAGACTGTCCTTTTCGAGTTGACAGTTTTTGTGACGCAGGCGCCATATTCTTTTCCAACGGCTGTCATGTATTTGGCCATAATGCACAGCCTGACCCAGGCATTTATTTCTCTTCGATTCTTGTGATGTCATCCCCATGAAAACCGTGGCAATGGTGCTGTTCCCCGACTTTCTTCTGCTCGACATGGCCGGGCCGCTGGAAGTGTTTTCAGTGGCCAACCGTTATCTGCAACCACAATCCCACTACCAGTTGACCACCCTTGGGACCGAGCACGGGCCGTTACGCGCGTCCAATGGCGTGCTGGTGCACGCTGACCGAACTATCGCGGATGCCGCCCAACACTATGACTTGCTGCTGGTACCCGGCGGGCCGGGCGCTTACAACCAGAGGTTTCCGGCTTTGTTTGCCTGGCTACCGGGAGCGGTGCAGCGCGCCGAACGCTACGGCTCCATCTGTACCGGCGCCTTTGTGCTGGGACATGCCGGATTGCTTGACGGCTATCGCGTGACCACTCACTGGAACTACGTCGAGCGTCTGGTCAAAGGTTTCCCCAAGGCTGACGTGACGACCGATCAGATCTACGTCGAAGACCGCAATCTGATTACCTCGGGCGGCGTTACGGCGGGGATTGACCTGGCCCTGGCCGTGGTCGCCCGGGATCATGGCAAGAAGCTCGCCCAGGACGTGGCCAAGGTCTTGCTGGTGGTGATGAAACGTCAGGGCGGCCAGGCCCAGTTCAGTCCATTGATGGCGGCGGTCGCTCCGCATGAAACGCCGATCACCCGCGTACAGAATTACGTACTTGAACACATTGATGAAGCCTTCACGGTCGAGCGCATGGCCGGGCTGGCCAACATGAGCGCGAGGCATTTCGCCCGGTTGTTTGCCCGCGACGTCAACATGACACCGATGGAGTTTCTGCAAAGTGCGCGCATTGATTGTGCACGCAACTTGCTGGAAACCAGCGAACTGCCACTGAAAACCGTGGCTTACAAAAGCGGTTTTGGCAGTGTGCGGCACATGCGGTTTCTGTTCGCCGAAAGGCTCGGGCTGACCCCGGCGCAGTACCGCGAACAGTTCAGCTAGAGCCGTTCTGTCCGTCTGGGGCACCCCGATGTCCGTGTTGCGCCCCGTATCGTGCTTGTGCCGTCACGTGACGCTGCCAAGATAACTGGCATGGACAATCACAACGATTCGAACTCGGCGTCGGTGCTGCGTTTCGGCCCGTATGCGTTTCATTTGCGGCAACGTCTGATCCTTGAAGGTGATCGGCAGTTGCGCATGGGCGGGCGCGCCATGGACATTTTGCAGGTGCTGCTCGAACGTGCCGGGCGCGTGGTCAAAAAAGAACAGTTGATTGCCATGGTCTGGCCGACTTCGGTCGTCGAAGAGATCAATCTGCGCGTGCACATCGCTGCCCTGAGACGGGCGCTGGGTGATGGTGAGAACGGCCAGCGCTACATCGTCAACGTGCCGCAATGCGGTTACAGCTTTATTGCCCCGGTGCTTTACGACAGTGTCACGCAAGTGGTCTTCGAAACCCTGCAAGCGCCCCAGCACAATCTTCCCGCACGGCTGACCCCGGTCACCGGGCGTGATTCGCTGGTCGGCGGTCTGGTACGACAGCTGCCCCTGTGTCGGCTGCTGACGGTGACCGGCGCACCGGGGATCGGCAAATCCACCGTAGGGCTGCGTGTCGCCGAACTGCTGCTGCAACATTATCGCGATGGCGTGTGGCAGGTTGACCTGGCCTTGGTCGACACTGATACGGCGCTGCTTGCCTATCTGTTGCAGACCCTCGATTGCGACTTTTCCACGCTCTGTCGTCGCCATGCGCTGCTGGTGCTGGATAACTGCGACCACGTGCGCGAAGCCTGTGCCGGGCTGGTGGAAAACCTGCAGAACGCCGCGCCGCAACTGTCGATTCTCGTGACCAGTCGCGAACCCTTGCAAGTCGTTCTGGAAACCGTCCAGCACATCCCGCCGCTGGCCATTCCCAAGCGTGCGGCAGGCGAAACGGCGGACCAGTTCATGGGGTACTCGGCGGTGCAATTACTCGTCAGTCGGGCGCGGGTTCGCCAGCATGATTTCCGGTTGCGCGAGCAGGATTTGAAAACCGTGCGCGAGATCTGTCTCCAGCTCGACGGCTTGCCGTTGGCCATCGAGTTGGCCGCGGCGCAGATCGACGCGCTGGCGCTGGTGGGCTTGCAGGCGCAAGTCGATAACGGGCTGCAACTGCTCAGCCTCGGCAGACGCACGGCGGTGGCGCGCCACCAGTCGATGGCGGCCGCGCTCGACTGGAGCTACCAACGCTTGAGCGAGCAGGAGCAACGGGTGCTGCAGCAGTTATCGGTGTTCAAGATCGCATTCACCCTGGAGGCCGCGCTGGCGGTAATCATGCGCCCGGCGTTGAGCAGCTCCATGCTGATCACCGTTATCGAAGGGTTGGTCCGCAAGTCGCTGCTGATGGTGGAGCGGAGCAACGGTGCGCTGCGTTATCGAATGCTCAACACCACGCGGCGATACGCCCGTGAGCAGCTTGAAGGCAGTGGTGAAAGGCTCGACGTCGAGCGGCGACACACGCGGTACATCAGGCGTATGCGCAAAGAATCAAGCGCACAACTGGCCGCGCAACTCGTTGAGTAGCAGGCGGACCTTGCGCAAGTCCGGCGTCGCATAGCCTTCCGTGAAGCGTTGGTAGACCGGATTCAGCAGACCCAGCGCGTCGTGGCAGCGGTTCTGACGCTGCCATAACTGCGCCAGCGAGGTGGCGCTGCGCAATTCCCAGGCCAGGGCGCCTTGGGCCCGGGCGACGGACAGGGCCTGGTGCAGGATTTTTTCTGCTTCGGCGGTATTGTCGGTGTTTGCCTGTACGCCTGCGCGAGCAGGCTCGCCAGGGTGGTCGACCGGACAGCACTGCTCGTCAAGCAACCGCTGCGCCCGTACCCGCAAGATCTCCGCCGTGCTCCACCCGGCATCACCGCTGCGGGCCCGTTCCAGCAGCGCGTCGTCGACGAACCGGCCGTCCAGCGTCACCATGATTTCCTTGATCAAGCCGCTGTCATCCGCCGGCATTGGCGTCGCGCTGTCCGGTTCGATCACCTGCGCGTAGTGCCGTGCCCAAGTATGAAACAACAACACCGAATGTTTCTGTGACTGTTCAAGCAACATCTGCAACAGCGCCTGCGCGTTCTGCCGGTCGCCGTTGTAATGGGCGATCAGGCAACTGGCCAGCGCCAGGGTGTAGCAAATCGAAGTGCCGTGATCGATTTGTACGGCGATGTTCAGGGCCTGCCGCGCCGTGTGCCAGGCCTGCACGGGGAAGCCCTGCATCCACAGGACCCGCGCGAGCACTGTCAGCGAGGCGACGCTTTGATCGTATTGCACACCAAAACCGTGGGTAAACCGATTGAGGTGACCGCTTTGCGTCATGCTCTGGATCACCTGTTCGGCATGGATGCGTGCTTGCGGCTGATCGCCGGCGTAATGCAACGCCAGCACACGCAATCGGTGCGCACTCAGTGACAACAGAGGGTCACCGTGCGGGCCCAGACGGTCGAACTGTTCGCTTTGCGCCAGAGCCGCCCGGTACTGCCCGCAACTGAGGTTGACTGCCATGTGCCCGGAGACGGCGCGCAGTTGTCCGGCGACATCGCCGTGTTGCTGCGCCAGTGCGTGGGCGCTGGCAAAGGCCTCGATGGTTTCCGGGGTGCCGCCCCAGGTGTGATAACAGGCGCTGCCGAGCGCCAGTTTCAGGGCGATCTGCAGGCGCGGGCAGGGCTTGTCGGCCTGTTCCAGCAACGCCAAGGCCTGACGCACGTAGCCGCCGTACTCCTTGAGCAACGACAATTCCTGCCATATCGGTGCGGAGATCGCCGCCAGTTCAATTGCCAGAAGTGTCGGGCCGGCTCCATTCAGGCTCCAGTCCAGCGCCGCGCGCAAATCTTCCAGCCCCCGGGCATAGCGTTCGATCCACACCAGCGTCGGGGTGTGTTCCCACGCGCTCTGCGCCTGTTGCATCAACACCAGACACCGCTCGGCGTGACGCTGGCGGGTTTCGTCGAGTTCGGAGACGTGATCGAGTTTTTCCAGGGCATAGCGCCGGGTCGTATCGAGCAAGCGGTAGAACACCTCTTCATCGCCGACTTCGACATTGAGCAGTGATTTGGCCACCAGTTGCGTAATCGAGCCAAATACCTCACCGGGCAAAATGTGTTGACCGCCAATCACCGCAGCAGCGGATTCCAGGGTGAAGCCGCCGCGAAATACGCTCAACCGGCGCAGGCAGGTCTGCTCGCACTGGCTGAGCAGATTGAAACTCCAGTCCAGGGTGGCACGGAGCGTTACATGGCGTTCCGGATGACCCGGCAGCAGAGGCGGTAACCGCCCCTGTAGCTGACTCAGCAAACCCCTCAGGTCCGTGCCGTCGATTTGCGCGGCGGCCAGCTCCAGCGCCAGTGGAATGCCATCAAGCCGCTGGCAGATTTCGATGGCCTGCGCCAGGTTGGCATCATTGAGCTCAAAGTGTTCATGGGCAGCCATGGCGCGCTCGGCGAACAATTGCAGCGCGGCAAAAGCCAGCGCTTGCGCATGGTCCGTCACGGCCGACAGCGGCGGACAATCGAGGGTCTCCAGGCGCTGCACATATTCGCCCTCGGCCCGCAGGCTCTCGCGGCTGGTGGCCAGGATGTGCACCTGCGGTGCGCCGCGCAAAAGGCTTTCGCTGAGCTGGGCCACGGCGTCGATCAAGTGTTCGCAGTTATCGATCACCAGCAACATCTGCCGTTCGCGCAAGCCGTTGATCAGGCTGGTCAGCGGTTCGCTGTCTTGCAGCAGGATGTCGAGCAGGGCGGCGAGGTGCGAGTAGATCATGCGCGGGTCGCTCAACGGCGCCAGATCGAGCAAGCGGATACCGTCGCGATAGCGCCCGATCAACTGCTCGGCCACCCGCAGGGCCACAGTGGTCTTGCCGATCCCGCCGGGGCCGACGAGGGTGATGCAACGCTGGCGCGGCAACTGCTTCATCAGGCTGTCGACCAGCGTCTGGCGGCCGATCATGCGTGTGCGCCGTAGCGGCAAGTTGTGGCGGCCGACGGCGTCGCCGGCAGGGCGTTGCCGAATGGGTTCGAGCAGGATCGGCGCGACAAAACTGTAGCCGCGGTGCGCCACGGTGACGATATAGCGCTGCCCGTTCTGGCCGTCACCGAGTGCCTTGCGCAAGGCCGCCATGTGCACGCGCAGATTGATCTCTTCGACGACGTTGTCCGGCCAGACGCCGGCCATCAATTGTTGCTTGCTGACCACCTCGCCGGCCTGGGCCAGCAGGATCAGCAGAATATCCATCGCCCGCCGCCCCAGCCGCAATGGCTGGTCGCCCTCGAGCACCAGCCGTTGTTCTGGATAAATCCGATAGGGGCCGAAACCGAAGGCCTGATTCGGGGAACGATTCAACAGCTGACTCCTGCGGGGTTGCGGCGGACGGTCGGGACAGCAGCGCACAGGCTTCTATTCCGGGGTGTCCGGGCATAATCCTCAGGTTTGAGCGATCGCGCAACGGTGGGTGTTGCAACGCTCAAAATCGACCGGGTTTTGTTCGGCTGTTTTGCACGTCCCGCATGACCTGACAGCGCCAGGCAAACGGATTGATCCCTTCGCTGCGGGTGAACATGTGACAGAAGTGTGCCTGGTCACAGAAGCCGCATTCCAGGCTGATTTGCGTCAGGCTCAGGTCGGTGTGCTGGATCAGCAACTTGGCCCGGGCCAGGCGCTGGCTACGGATCCAGTCTTGTGGCGAAAACCCCGTGCTGCATTTGAAGGCGCGGGAGAAGTGGCTGCGCGACAGCGCACAGGCACGGGCCAGTTCGGCGACTTCCAGGCTTTCGCCCAGACGCTCGAGAATCAGTTGTTTGACGTGTCGTTCACGTTGCGGGCTGAGTCCGCCAATCCCGCTTTTGCGCGATTGACTGGCAGGGGCGAGGGCGACGGTGGGTTGCGAGTGAGCCATGGCCAGTGTCCGTGTCGGTGGGGAAGGCACGACGGCGTTCCCTCAAGTCAAAAAACAACGCTGCGCAGAGGCATTCATTGTTGGGCCGAGCCTTGGGGCTGACGAGTTAATCGTTGTTAATTTGCTGAACAACTTCGGGCTCAAACCACCGTTGATCGCGTAAAGTGCGCTGCACTTGCGTCTGATTGGCCATAGAAGGAAAGCGCCCATGAACCGTAATGATCTGCGCCGCGTCGACATGAACCTGTTGGTGATTTTCGAAGCGTTGATGTTCGAAAAGAACCTGACCCGCGTCGCCGAAAAACTGTTCATGGGCCAGCCCGCCGTGAGCGCGGCGCTGGGCCGCTTGCGCGATCTGTTCGATGATCCGTTGCTGTTGCGCAACGGCCGCGCGATGGAGCCGACCGCCCGCGCACTGGCGATTCTCAAGGAGTTGCAACCGGCGATGGACGTGATCTCCGGCGCGGTCAGCCGGGCCAAGGAGTTCGACCCGGCGAGCAGTTGCGAGGTGTTTCGCATCGGCCTGTCGGACGACGCCGAGTTCGGTCTGTTTCCGCCCTTGCTGCGCCAGTTGCAGGAAGATGCACCGGGTATCGTCGTGGTGGTGCGCCGTGCCAATTACCTGTTGATGCCGGCGTTATTGGCCTCCGGGGAAATTTCCGTTGGCGTCAGTTACACCACCGATCTGCCGGCCAACGCCAAACGCAAAAAGCTGCGCGACATTCCCTGCAAGGTGCTGCGTGGCGATAACCGGCCCGGGCCACTGACGCTGGACGAATACTGCGAGCGGCCGCATGCGATGGTGTCGTTTTCCGGCGACCTGAGCGGCAATATCGATCTGGATCTGGCCAAGCTCGGCCGCACCCGCCGTGTGGTCCTTGGCGTGCCGCAATTCAGCGGCTTGCGGGCGTTGCTCGCCGGCACCGAAATGATCGCCACCGTGCCGGATTACGCGGCGTGCGCGTTGGTTGAGGGCTGTGCCTTGCGCGCTGAAGACCCGCCGTTCCCGATTGATGCCGCGCAATTGTCGATGGCCTGGAGCGGGGTGCATGACAACGATCCGGCAGAGCGTTGGTTGCGCTCGCGGATCAGCCAGTTCATGGCCGCGCCGTTGAATATTCCAGCGATTTAAATCCCTGCGCAGATCTCACTGCCACACAGCCCCCTGTGGGAGTGAGCCTGCCCGCGAAGGCGTCAGGTCAGTCGACATTTCTGTTGAATGACACTCCGCTATCGCTGGCAAGCCAGCGCCCACAGAGTTCTTCGGCGTTCTCGGCAACCAGGTTGATCGCAGAAGAGAGCACACCTATCCAATTTCCCCCCGACCATCATTGGCATGATTCCAGCCAATGACATTTCAAGGGTCGGGTCATGAACGTTTCACAACGCGATGAACGAGCGCAGGACGTCGGTTTGCTGTTTCTGCGGGTCAGTGGCGGGTTGTTTCTGCTGTGGGTGCACGGTTTGCCCAAGCTGCTGGACTTCACGGCCCAACTGCAACTGATCGAAGACCCGTTCCACCTCGGCGCCCACCTCACCCTGATGCTGGCGATCTTCGCCGAAGTGCTCTGTCCGCTACTGATCGTCGCCGGGGTGCTGGCGCGTTTGGCCTGCTTGCCTATTCTGTTTGTGCTGCTGGTGGCGTTGTTGCTCGTGCACCCGCAATGGAGTGTGGCCGAGGGGCAGTTCGGCTGGTTGCTGTTGATCCTGTTTGCCACTGTGTTTATCGCCGGGCCGGGACGGCTGGCGCTCAATGTTCGCTTGCCCGGAGTACTGCGTTATGCCTGAAGTCCTTAGTCAAAAAGCACCGGGGGCAGACGAAACGGTCACCTTGATCATCAAGCATCAGGTCAAGGCCGGTTTCGAGTCGGCCTATGAAGCCTGGCTGCGCAATATCGTGCGCGTGGCGGGGCAGCGTGAAGGCCATCTGGGCGTGGACGTGGTGCGTGGCAAGCGCGGCCGTCTCGACTTCTACACCTGCGTGCTGCGTTTCAGATCTACCGAAGCGATGCAAGGGTGGCTGGAGTCGCCGCAGCGTCAGGCACTGGTCGCCGAAGCCGCGCCGATGCTCGCCTATGGCGACCAGACCGAAGTGGCGCCGATCAACGAATTCTGGTTCGCGCCACTGGCCGACGCCGCCTCGCCACCGCCGCGCTGGAAGCAGGCAGTGATCACGCTGCTGGTGATTCTGCCGCACACCTTGCTGGTGCCGCTGATCTGGGGGCCGTTGCTGGCGCTGCATCCCATTCTTTCCAACTACGTGGTCGCCACGTTCCTGATCACCCTGACCATCGTGCTGTCGGTGGTGTACGTATTCATGCCTCGCGTCACGCGATTGTTTGCGCCTTGGCTCGAAGCGAGTCAGGCCCATGAGCACCTTGATTCTCAAAAACCTCAGGCGCGCTGAAACGCCGAGGTTTCGCTCCCTTTCACTTTGTCTGAGGAACTGCGATGAACGCCGACCTGATTCTGTTCAATGGCCAATTTCATACCGTAGACCGTACCAAACCACTGGCAAGCGCCGTGGCGATCAAGGACGGCCGTTTTGTTGTCGTCGGCAACGACGCCCAGGCCATGGCCCTGCGCGGTTCGGCCACGCAAGTGATCGACATGCACGGCCGCTGCGTCATTCCCGGCCTCAATGACTCGCACCTGCACCTGATCCGTGGCGGTCTGAACTACAACCTCGAACTGCGCTGGGAAGGCGTGCCGTCGCTGGCCGATGCACTGCGCATGCTCAAGGAACAGGCCGACCGCACGCCGACCCCGCAATGGGTGCGTGTGGTCGGTGGCTGGAACGAATTCCAGTTCGCCGAAAAACGCATGCCGACCCTCGAAGAGCTCAATCAGGCGGCGCCGGACACCCCGGTGTTCGTGCTGCACCTGTACGACCGCGCGCTGCTTAACCGTGCCGCACTGCGGGTGGCCGGTTACACCCGTGACACGCCGAACCCGCCGGGTGGCGAGATCGTCCGGGATGCCAACGGCAACCCGACCGGCATGCTGGTCGCACGGCCGAACGCGATGATCCTGTACTCGACGCTGGCCAAGGGGCCGAAGCTGCCGCTGGAGTATCAGGTCAACTCGACCCGTCAGTTCATGCGCGAACTCAATCGCCTTGGTCTGACCAGCGCGATTGATGCCGGCGGTGGTTTCCAGAACTATCCGGATGACTATCAGGTGATCGAGCAACTGGCCAAGGAGGACCAGTTGACCGTACGCATCGCCTACAACCTGTTTACCCAGAAACCCAAAGAAGAACTGAGCGATTTCCAGAACTGGACCGGCAGCGTCACCCTGCATCAGGGCGACGATTACCTGCGTCACAACGGTGCCGGTGAAATGCTGGTGTTCTCGGCGGCGGACTTCGAGGACTTCCTCGAACCGCGCCCGGATTTACCGCAGACCATGGAACAGGAACTGGAGCCGGTGGTGCGCCACCTGGTCGAACAGCGCTGGCCGTTCCGTCTGCACGCCACTTACAACGAATCGATCAGCCGCATGCTCGACGTGTTCGAGAAGGTCAATCGCGACATTCCGTTCAACGGTCTGCCGTGGTTCTTCGACCACGCCGAAACCATCACCCCGCAAAACATCGAGCGGGTGAGGGCGCTGGGCGGCGGCATTGCGATTCAGGATCGCATGGCGTTCCAGGGCGAATACTTCGTCGATCGTTACGGTAAACAGGCAGCCGAGGCCACGCCGCCGATCAAGCGCATGCTCGCCGAAGGCGTGCCGGTGGGCGCTGGCACCGATGCCACGCGGGTGTCCAGCTACAACCCGTGGACCTCGCTGTACTGGATGGTCAGCGGTCGTACCGTCGGTGGTCTGGCGCTGTACGAAGAAGGTTTGCCACGCACCACCGCGCTGGAACTGTTCACCCACGGCAGCGCCTGGTTCTCGTCCGAGCAAGGCAAGAAGGGCCAGATCAAGGTCGGGCAACTGGCGGATCTCGCGGCACTGAGCGCGGATTTCTTCCACGTCGAAGAAGAAGCGATCAAGTGGATCGAGTCGGTACTGACCGTGGTCGGCGGCAAGATCGTCTATGCCGCCGGTGACTTCGAAGACCTCGGCCCACGCTCGATTCCGGTTCTGCCGGACTGGTCGCCAGTGGTGAAAGTCCCGGGCCACTGGCGGCCGAATTCGCCGCTGCAGGCGCAAGTGCATCAGTGCGTTGGCGCCTGTGCAGTGCACTCGCACAGCCATGAAAAGGCGCGGCTGTCGAACGCGCCGGTCAGCGACTTTGCCGGTTTCTGGGGCGCCTTCGGCTGTTCCTGTTTCGCCTTCTGATCCCGACAACAAAAGCGCCGGCCACGCGGTACGGCGCTTTACGCAATATCCACCCACCCAGGAGTTTTCCCATGAGCGTTCCTTACACACGTCTGAACAAAGATGATGCGGTTGTGCTGTTGGTCGATCACCAGACCGGTCTGATCTCGCTGGTGCAGGATTTCTCGCCGAACGAATTCAAGAACAACGTCTTGGCGCTGGGCGATATCGCCAAGTTCTTCAAGCTGCCGACCATCCTCACCACCAGTTTCGATGCCGGTCCGAACGGCCCGCTCGTACCGGAATTGCGCGAGCAGTTCCCGGACGCGCCGTTCATTCAGCGTCCTGGCCAGATCAATGCCTGGGACAACGAAGATTTCGTCAAGGCGATCAAGGCCACCGGCCGCAAGCAACTGATCATCGCCGGTGTAGTGACTGACGTCTGCGTAGCGTTCCCGACCCTGTCGGCCATCGCTGAAGGTTATGAAGTGTTCGTGGTCACCGACTCGTCCGGCACCTTCAACACCACCGTGCAACAAGCGGCCTGGGCGCGGATGTCGGCCGCCGGTGCCCACCTGCTGAACTGGTTCTCGGTGGCGTGCGAGCTGCAGGGCGACTGGCGCAACGACATGGAAGGCCTGGCGCATCTGCTGTCGGAACGCCTGCCGAACTATCGCAACCTGATCAACAGCTACACCAAGTTCACTGCCAAATAAAAGCCCCTGGCCCTCTCCCAAAGGGAGAGGGCCGTGTTCGAGCTACGCCGACCTGCAATACCGAGCCGAACTCCGGTCTTGAAATGCCCGGCGATCGGCTCCCTTTCCCCCATGTCCCCTTGGGGGAGAGGGTTGGGGGGAGGGGGGAGACTTTTGATCTTAAAATCCCCTCATCAGCGCTTCTGCAACCATCCCAAAAAACCACCTTTCCTCACCGCTACCGGTTTGGCCATCAACGCGAGGCGACTGTTCTGCTGCCGCACCGCCTGCAATTTATTCAACGCCCGACTCACCTCTGTGCGCTGTTCCATGCACTGACGGGTGAGGTTCTTGTCGAGGCGATAGATGATGCTCGACGTCAACGCCGTGAACGTGGCTTGCGAAGGCGTATCGGCGAGGATGCTCTGTTCACCCATGACCTCGCTCGGCCCCATGCGTCCGGCTTCGGTCTGGCCGGTGCCATCGGGCACGGTCGCACTGACCACACCGGTGGCGATGACAAACAGACTGTCGGGCACTTCATCCAGCCCCAGCACCACCTGACCGGCTGCGTACTGTTGCGCGACCATCGACTCGGCGAGGCGATCGCGTTCCTCATGGCTCAACGAACGGAAGACTTTCACTTCATCGAGCAGTGCCCGGGCGCGGGTCGAGGGCTCGATCACGCCATCGGGATGCCGGGAAATACCTGCGGCTTCGAGATGACGGTGGGCGAGGTCGAACAGTTGATTGCGTACCTCGCTTTTCTTGCCCAGCTCACTGATGAAGCCGCTGGCGACGTATTCCGACATCTCTTCACCGGCTTCTTTCAACACGGCTTTGGGCGGTGGATTCAACAGCAGGCTGCTGCTGCCTTGCAGGGTGCGGTCGAGGGCGTCGAGCACGCGCCGGGGGCGAATATGGTTCGGCACCTTGATGCTGATCGAGACACCGTGCAGGTTGGTCGGGCGACTGAGATTGACGATCTTCGCCTTGGCCGCCACCGAATTCGGCACCACGGCCAGGGTGCCGGTGCTGGTCAGCAGGTGCGTGGCGCGCCAGTCGATGTCGAGCACCTTGCCCTCGACGCCGTCGATCACCACGAAATCGTCCACCTGATAGGGTTTGGTGGTGTTGAGCACGATCCCCGAGAACACGTCGCTCAAGGTGCTTTGCAGCGCCAGACCGACGACGATCGCCACCACCCCGGAGGTCGCCAGCAAACCTTTGACTGGCAACTCCAGCACATAACCGGCGGCCGCGACGATCGCCGCCAGGAATACCAGTGCGCCGATCACGTCCTGCAACAACCGACCGCTGTGACCGATGCGCCGCATCAGCACCAGACCGATCACTTCGGTCAGCACCCGCGCAGCGTACAGCCACCAGACAATCCCCAGCGCCGTCGCGCCCAGTTGCGCCACGCGATCATCGGCCAACAGCGGTGCCTGCAACGGACTGACGCCGGCGTTAATCACCAGCGCGGTAAACGTCAGAAACAGCACCAGCCGCACACCGACTCTCGGGGCGCGATGAGTGAAGGGCGAGAAGTGCCAGAGCAGCGCGTCGAGCACCAGCAGGAGGGCACTCAGAGACAGCAGGTGAGTGAGGAGGAAGGACATGGCAATCTCCGGAGCTGCACGAATTCAGTGAAGATTTTTTTGGTGTTGAACAGGTTTTTGTGGCGAGGGGATCTATCCCCGATGGGTTGCGAAGCGACCCCGCTCTTATCCAGAAGAAGCAGGGGACTGCTGCGCAGTCCATCGGGGATAAATCCCCTCGCCACAGTTTTGGGTGTGGCGAGAGATCGGGTTCAGTTCAAATGAGTCTTCAGCTCAGCCGCCGCCTGCCGCACGGCCGCCTTCACTTCCGGAATCTGACTCAGCGGGTTGAGCAAGCCAAAGTCATGAATCATCCCGTTGTAGCGCACCGAGGTCACCGGTACACCGGCCGCATCCAGGTGCCGTGCATAGCCTTCGCCTTCATCGCGCAACACGTCGAACTCGGCGGTCTGCACCAGCGCGGCGGGCAGGCCTTTGAGTTGTTCGGCGCTGGCGTTCAGCGGCGAGGCGTGGATCTGCGCACGCTCGGCCGGGTTGGTGGTGTAGTTGTCCCAGAACCACTGCATCATGCCTTTGGTGAGGAAGTGGCCTTCGGCGAACTGCTGGTACGAGCCGTCGTCGAACTGTGCGTTGGTCACCGGCCACATCAGCAACTGGAAGCGCAACGCCGGGGTTTTCTGTTCCTTGGCCATCAAGGCCACGACCGCCGCCATGTTGCCGCCGACGCTGTTGCCGGCCACTGCCAGGCGCTTGCCGTCGACACCGATGTCTTTGCCATGCTCGGCGACCCATTTCGTCGCGGCGTAAGCCTGGTTGATCGCAGTCGGGTACTGCGCTTCCGGCGACGGCGTGTAATCGACATACACCGCCACGGCACCGGAACCCACCACCAGATCACGGATCAGGCGCTGGTGGGTCGGGAAATCGCCCAGTACCCAGCCGCCACCGTGGAAGAACATGAACACCGGCAGCTCGCCTTTGACCTTGGCCGGGCGTACCACTTTCAGGTTGATGGTCTGGCCATCGACCTTGATCGCCTTGTCGCTGACCTCAACCCCGGAGAGGTCCACCTTCACCGAAGCCTGGGCACCGGTCAGCACCGCACGGGCGTCTTTCGGGCTCAGTTGCTCCAGCGGTTTGCCACCGTCGGTGGCGAGGGCGTTGAGGAATGCTTGGGTGTTGTGTTCGACACCGCTGCTTTCGGCGGCGAATGCGTTGCCGATGGACAGGGCGAGGAGGGAGGCGGTCAGGGTTTTCTTGACGATGTTCATGGTGGAAATCCTTTTGACGATGTTTTGAGTTGTTTGCCTGGGTTGCGGGCTGCTGTGGCGCTGGGGTTCAGGCCTCAGCAACACCGTAAGCACAGATTAATGAGCTGTCGAAAAGTGAAAAAGCGGCTATAAAGCGTTTAACTGTCCACCAGGAAGTGACAATGAACCCGTTCGAAGACATGCGTATTTTTTGCCAGGTCATGGACTCCGGCAGCTTCACCGCAGCAGCCGAGCAGTTGGGGCTGTCCAAGCAGTTCGTCAGCCGCCGCTTGATGCAACTGGAAGAGCGCCTCGGGGTGCGGCTGTTGAACAGATCGACCCGGCGCCTGGACGTGACGCCGCTGGGCCAGAGCTATTACGAATCGGCGCTACGGCTGTTGAGCGAAGTTGAACAAGTGGAGCAGGGCATTGCCGGGCAGACCGCCGAGCCACGCGGAACGATTCGCCTGAGTGCGCCGCTGTCGTTTGCCGTGGCGCATTTGGGGTGCCTGCTGCCGATGTTTCTGCAGCGCTATCGCGAGGTCACGGTGGAGGTGGATCTGAGCGATCGGCCAGTGGACCTGCTCGGTGAAGGTTATGACCTGGCGCTGCGCATCGGCGTGCTGGAAGACTCGACGCTGATCGCCCGGCGCATCGCCTCCATTGAGCGCGTGTATTGCGCCAGCCCGGCCTACCTTGCAGAACGCGGCACGCCGCTCAAGCCGGAAGAGCTGCACAGCCACGACTGCCTGCCTTATGGCCACGGTCGTTCGGTGCAGTGGCGCTTCAACGCAGGGCAGGGCAAACCGTTGCTGGTGAATGTCACCGGGCGTATGCGCGTGAACAACGGCGAGTTGCTGCGTGATGCGGCGGTGCAGGGGTTGGGCATTACCTATCTGCCGACGTTCATCGTGGGTGCGGCGCTGAAGGATGGCCGCTTGGTGCCGGTGCTGGATGACTTGCGCCCAGAGCCGCTGACGTTATCGGCGGTGTATCCGCAGCATCGCCAGGCTTCGCGGCCGGTGCAGGCATTGGTGGAGTTTTTGCGCGAACGGTTGAACGAGAGCCACGTCGCCCTCTGAGCCCTGTAGTGGATTTTTCAAACACTGCAAAATTCTGTGGGAGCTGGCTTGCCAGCGATGGCGGTGTGTCAGGCAATACAGCTTTGTCTGACCGGGCCTCATCGCTGGCGAGCCAGCTCCCACAGGTTTTGTGGTGTTTCTAAAAATCAGTTGGCGCGCTTGTCATCGCCCGGCTCGCCGCCGACATGTACGCCACGATCATCGCCGACTTCGCCCGCAGCATGCACGCCACGATCATCACCGACTTCACCGGCGCGGTGGACGCCATGATCATCCCCCGCTTCGGCGTGAGTGCCGCTGCGGCCCGAAGAGGCGCTGCTGCCCGAGTGTCCTGAGCCGTGGTCGCTGCCGCTGTGGCCACTGTTGCCGCCGCCACCGCCACCGCTGCCGCTGTTGCCACCGCCGTGACTGCCACCGCCGCCATTGCCACCGCCGCCGCTTCCACCACCGCTACCGCCGCCGTTGCCGCCATGACCACCACCACCTCCACCACTTCCGCCACTACCTCCACCTCCACTACCTCCACCACCACCGCTACCCCCATCCTTGGCATGAGCCGTGGAAACTCCCGACAAACCCTCCGGAATCAGCACCGTAGACGCTGACAGAACTGCGCCGATGGCCATTGCGAGCACGAGCTTTTTAATGTGCATATCGTTCTCCGTCTTTGTGGTCTTGTTTGGGAACGTGGTAGTGCGTGGGTACCGAGATCCGACCCGTTCCCATGGTCAGTGAATACTCGAAGCCAGTTCGAAAATCGGGATGTACATCAGGATCACGATGACCCCGATCAACAGGCCGATGAAGGTCATCAGCAGCGGTTCGAACAACTTCACGAACCACTCCAGCCAGCGGCTGATTTCCTCGTCGTAGAAATCGGCGCTGCGCTCCATCATCTGCCCGAGGTTGCCGGACTGTTCGCCGGCGCGCAGCAGGCGCAGGGACACCGGTGTCACCAGGTGATTGAGCTCCAGCGCGGTGGACAGCGATTGCCCCTCGCGCACCCGTTCGCAGGCCTGATCCAGGCGCACCCGCGACGCCACGGTGAGCAAGCCGCGCACCATGCTCATGGCGGTCACCAGCGGAATCCCGCCCTGCAACAGAATCCCCAGCGAACGATAAAAGCGTGCCAGTTCATACATGAAAATCCGTTGATGCACGGCCGGCAGTTTCTCCACCAGCCGGTCCAGCCCGCGGCGAAACGCCGGTTGTTTTTGCAGCACGGCAAGGGCGATGACCAGCGCTGCCAGCCCGCCGAAGAACTCGGCCTGATGCGCATGCAAAAACATGCCGCTGCTCATCAGCACCTGCGACAGCCACGGCAGGTTATTCCCCAGCCCTTCAAACACCAGACTGAAACGCGGCACCACGTACCCCATCAAGAACAGCACCACGCCACCGCCGACTATCAGCAACAACATCGGGTAGATCGAGGCGCTGATGATCTTCTGGCGCACCTCGTCCATGCGCTGGCGGTAACTGACGTAACGACCCAGCGCATCGCCGACCGCGCCGGTCTTCTCGCTGGACTGTACCAGCGCCACGTACAGCGGCGGGAACACCGCCGACAACTGGCCCAACGCCTGCGAGAAGGATTTGCCCTCGTACAGCAGGCGCACCAGCTCACTCAAGGTTTTGCGGGCGGCGGGGGCGGTTTCTTTTTCGGCGAGGCTTTCCAGCGCATCGATCAGCGGTAGGCCAGCATTGAGCAGGGTGGTCAGCTCCTGGCTGAACAGCACCAGGTTGAAGGTCTCGCGCTGACGCAGTTTCAGCGAGCGCCAATGCTTGTCGGCGTGCGAGCTGAGCACACGCAAACCCTGGTCCTCGGCGATCCGCCGCGCCTCGCTGTCACCCGGCGCTTCCACGCTCAACGACACCACGCCCGCCTTGCCAACCGCTTTCACATGAAATCGCATGGGCCGCGCTCCGTTCACTGCCAATTGGTCACTTCGGCGTTTTCACCTTCGCCGCCGGGCTGGCCGTCCTTGCCCATCGAGAGCAGGTCGTACTCGCTGTTTTCGCCGGGATAGCGGTAGGTGTAATTACGTCCCCACGGGTCCTGCGGCAGTTTTTTCTGCAAATACGGGCCGGTCCATTTCGCCTCGTCACTCGGTGCGGTGACCAAGGCCTGCAAGCCCTGTTCGGTGGACGGGTAGTGACCGACCTCCAGTCGATAGATATCCAGCGCTTTGCTCAGCCCTTCGATCTGCGCCTTGGCCACTTTCACTTCCGAGCGACCGAGTTGGGCGAAGTATTTCGGCGCGACGATCCCGGCCAACAGGCCGAGCACCACCAGCACCACGAGCAATTCGAGCAGGGTAAAACCGCGTTGGCCACGCGGACGATATTGCAGCTTCATGATGACCTCCCGTGAGTGGCAGCCGTGTCGCCTGAACGGCTTATGCAATTGCCATGCTCAGCCCCCCCTGAAAACCACCTGATTGGCTAAAACCCTTGTAAACCGGGCATTTCAAGAGTCGGCACAGTGCTTGCGTATGGCTCAAACGTGATCGGCCATTGGGGCATTTCCCCCAATTTATCGGGGTCGATCCGGGGAGGCCCGACATGAAATTTCTTGCCAGCGGATTGCTCGGCTGTGTGCTGCTCAGCGGCGCCGCGCAAGCCGATGTGTTCATCTCGGTGGACGCCAAGGGCAGCTACGTGCTGTCCAACGTGCACCGGCCCGGACGCATCTACGAACGGGTGATTCACGAGGCTGACGCCGCAGTGGCCAGCCTTGATCAGCAGCCGCAAATGATCGCCAACCAGCCTTACGCGGAACTGGTGTCGGCGGCGGCCAAGGTCAATCAATTACCCGAAGCGCTGTTGCACGCGGTGATCAACGCAGAATCCCACTACAACCCCGGCGCGACCTCAGCCAAAGGCGCGGGCGGGCTGATGCAGTTGATGCCCGACACCGCGCGCGAGCTGGGCGTCACTGACGTCTACGACCCCAAGGCCAACATCCAGGGCGGGGCCAGATACCTCAAGCGTCTGATGACCCTGTTCGACAACGACATCGCCCTTGCCGTGGCGGCTTACAACGCCGGGCCGGACGCGGTGCTCAGCCGTGGCCGGGTGATTCCGCCGTTCGCCGAAACCCAGCGCTACGTGCCGAACGTGTTGCGCCAGTACCGGCGTTTGCAGGGCCTGGCCATGGATGCGCCGTTGTGAGCCCAACCCGGTTTTCCCCACTTTCGGGGCAAACCGGATAGACCCGAAAAGTGGGGGAAAGCGGTGGGGAATATCCCCCGGATTCTCAAGTGGTCGCGGTAACTGATTGAACAGTAATGAGATTTTTTGTGGCACGCGGATTGCTCCAGGGCATTTGTCGAGAAGTGTTCGCGAGAGCACCCACTACGAGGTTACTGATCATGGTTGGCATTCATCACGCTCCGTCTCTGTTCAACTGGCTGCTGATCCTGGCCTCGATGCTCAGCGTCGAACTGGCCGGCGCGGCCGTGCGTTGCGAGCGCAATCTGGTGGCCAACGTCGTCGCCTTCGATCAACCGCTGATGTTCAACCGCCTCGGTGCGCAGAACATCAACGGCATGATGTTCGCCCTGCGCCGCGATGTGGTCGATGAACATGAGCAGTCACTGGCTTACGGTGGCGCTGCGGTGCCGGGTAAAGTTTCGCTACGCCCGGACAAGCGTCCGCGGCCGTTGGTGTTGCGCGTGGCCGCCGGCGATTGCCTGACGATCAATCTGCAGAACCTGCTCGACTATCAGGCCAACCCGAACAAGCACTTTGAAAACGAGGGCGAAGCAGAGGGCGTCGAAAACGCCAACGGCGCCGAAGACTTCAAAGTCGACGAGCAGGTCGCCGATCGTCACGTCGGTTTCCAGGTCAACGGCCTGCAAGCGGTGAACAGCATCGATGACATTTCTTCGTTCACCGGGCGTAACGCCAACAGCCTGGTGCCTCCGGGCGCGAGCCGCAGTTACACCTTGTTCGCCGAACGTGAAGGCGCGTTTGCCGTCAGCAGCCGTGGCGCGACGTTTGGCGGCGAGGGCGCGGCCGGCAACGTTGCCAACGGTCTGTTCGGCCAGGTCGTCGTGCTACCCAAGGGCGGTCGCACTTATCGCAATACCCTCACCGAAGAAGAAATGCGCCTGGCCACGACTGGCCGCGCACCCACCGGCCAACCCATTGTCGATTACCAGGCGCGCTACCCGCAGCGCGAACCTTGGTTACGCGAAGGCAAGGCCGGCACGCCGATCATCGGCATGGTCGACGGCAATGAAATCATTTCCAGCGAAAGCGATGCGATTGTCATGGGCAGCAACGCCGATGGCAGTTTCCCGTCCAGCACCTATCCGCTGGAAACGATGGGCAAACGCAACCCGGCGATCCCCAACCGCTTGGAACCGTTCCGCGATTTTGCCTCGCAGTTCCAGGACGAAACCGCCGCGACTCAAGCGTTCCCTGCATATTGGGCCGATCCGGTGATGGCCCATGTGCTGGAGCCGACCCGCGACTCGTTCATGATCAACTACGGCTCCGGCGGCATGGGCGCCGAAGTGGTCGCCAACCGTTTGGGCGTGGGGCCGATGCACGACTGCCTGTCGTGCGCCTATGAAGAATTCTTCCTCAGCTCGCACACGGTTGGCGATGTGGCGATGCTGGTGGACGTGCCGGCCAACACCGGGCTGGAGAACATCGCCCCGGGCCAGACACCCCGCGCCGATCAGATCGGTGTGAAAGCGACCATGGCCCTGTATCCGTCGGAGCCGTCGAACGTCAACCACAGCTACATCGGTGACTTCGTCAAATTCCGCAACACCCATAATGGCCACGAGCAGCACATCTTCCACCTGCACGGCCATCAGTGGCTGTTCAACCCCAACGATGACAACTCCGATTACGTCGACGCCCAAGGCATCGGTCCGGGCGCCGGCTACACCTATGAAATCGCCAACGGTGGATCGGGCAACCGCAACCGCGTGGCCGGCGACGCAATCTATCACTGCCATTTCTATCCGCACTTCGCCCAAGGCATGTGGGCCATGTGGCGGGTGCACGATGTGTTCGAAGAGGGCACTCGACTTGATGTTTCGCAGCAGGGCGCCGACGGCTACCACAGCGAACCGTTTGCCTTGCGCAGCGGCAAACCGGCGGCCGGCGCACGCGCCTTACCGGACGGCGAGATCGTTGCCGGCACACCCATTCCGGCGATTGTGCCGCTGCCCGGCAAAGCCATGGCGCCGATGCCTGGCAAAGTCGTGGTGGTGCCGAAAATCGGTGAAACCCTGGTCGCCGGCCATGATGACGAGGATGACGAAGAAGAGGGCGATGATGACGGTGAACACCATGGCGGCAACGCGGGTGGTCAGGCCATCGGCTCACTGGCGCTGGTCGATCGCAGCGAAGCCAACCGCAATGCCGACGGCAGCCTGAAAAACCCTGGCTACCCGTTCTGGATCGGCGGCATGGAAAGTTCGGTCGGCCAACGTCCGCCAACGCCGCCACTGGACATGCTCGACGCGGCCACCGCGCAATCGCTCAAGGCCAGCGGCAAAGCGCTGTGGGCCAACCTTGACCCGGCGCAGTCCGGCGGTTGGGATGGCGGCTTGCAGCGGCACGCACTCGATGGCGTCGCGGCCGGTGGCGAGGCACACACCGTGACCACTTCGCTGGACTTCTCCAAGGAAGTCACCCGCGCCAAACCGATTTACCTGCCCGAAGAAGGCACCGAAGTCGAACAGGCGGCGATGGCCTTCCACGCAAAAAAAGATCACCCAAGCTACGCCCTGCTGCCCGGCAATCAAGTGGTGGCCAAGGCGTTCCGCACCAACGGTGCCTTGCCGATGGCCGGCGCGCCGTACTACGAACCGTGCATGGACGATCGGCAAAAACGCCTGACCAGCAATGCCGGCAGCGGCGAGTTCGCCAGCGGTGAGCGCATCGACGGCATGTCCTTTGTCGGCGCCTCGACCTTCACCGCCGACCGCCCACGGATCTACAAAGCCGCCAACATCCAGTTTGATGCGGTGTACAACAAAGTCGGTTATCACTTTCCGCAGGCGCGCATTCTGGCGCTGTGGGAAGACGCCTGGCCGGTGATCACCAAGCAGCGTCCGCCAGAGCCGCTGGTGATGCGCATGAACACCTTCGATTGCGTGCAATACCAGCAAACCAACCTGGTGCCGGCCACTTACGAGATGGACGATTATCAGGTGCGCACGCCGACCGATGTGATCGGCCAGCACATTCACCTGCCGAAGTGGGATCTGACCTCGGCGGACGGCTCTTCCAACGGCTGGAATTACGAGGACGGCGTGCTCTCGCCCGGCGCTGTGCAGGAGCGCATTCACGCGATCCGCGAGTTCAACCAGTGCGCCGGTACTGATCCGCGTGACGGCACTCAGGCCTGCCCGAAAGCCAGGAACCATCCGTTCTTCGGCCAGTACGGCCGCGCCGACTGGCTGGGTGCGCGCACGGCGATGCAGCGCTGGTTCGTCGATCCGGTGGTCAACGCCAAAGGCGTCGACCGCGGCCTCGGCACGATCTTCACCCACGACCACTTAGGCCCATCGACGCACCAGCAGATCGGTCTGTACGCCACCGTGTTGGCCGAACCGGCCGGTTCCACCTGGTTCCACGCCGAAACCGGCGAGCCTCTCTATAGCGGCGCGCGCCAGGACGGCGGGCCGACGTCGTGGCAAGCGGTGATCAACACCGGCGACCTCGACGGCGATGGCAAGAACGACAGCTTCCGCGAGTTCTTCCTCGAATACAGCGACTTCCAGCACGCCTATGAGGCCGGCGTCTATGTGGGCGCCGGTCCCAACGGCGTGCCGAATGCGCAGGCGTTCCCGGCCACCGCCGACAGCTTCCGCTACGCGATCAACCCGCCGGTGCGCAACAACGCCAGCAACTTGCTTGAAGGGGTGCTGGAGGTGCAGGGCGGTCAGGTTCCGGGGTGCCCGAGCCGGCCATGCCCGCAGGCGATTTCGGTGGATGATCCGGGCATGTTCGTCGTCAACTATCGCAACGAACCGCTGGCCCTGCGCGTGTACGACCCGAACAAGGTCGGCCCGGACGGCAAGCGCGGCATGCAGGCCGACGGCCTTGGCGGTGATCTGGCGTTCGCCATGCAAAGCCGTACCGACCGGGCGATTCCGGCGATGAACCTGGCGCCGAATCTGCTCACCTCGGCGACCGGCCCCACCGGTGGCACCACGCTGTTTCCGCCGCACATCAACAAGGGCGGCGGCGAGCCGGGTGATCCGTTCACGCCAATGCTGCGTACTTACACCGGCGACAACGTGCGGCTGCGGGTGCATGCCGGTGGCCATGAGGAAGAGCACAACGTCACCTTGCACGGGGTGAAATGGCTGCAGAGCGGTTCCGGGTTCGGCAACAGCTCCAACTCCGGCTGGCGTGCGTCGCAGATGATCGGCATCTCCGAGCAGATGGGCTTCATTGCGCCGGTGTCGATGCTCTCCAGTTCGGCGGCGACCACGGGCGACTATCTGTACTCGATGGACGCTTCGATCGAAGGCTACTGGAGCGGTATCTGGGGCGTGATGCGCAACTACACCGCCAAACGCAGCGACTTGTTCGCCATCCCCAACAACCCGAATCCGGCAGGCATGCGTAACACCGTCGCATTCGAGGGCAGTTGCCCGCGCTATGGCGCCAACCCTAACGGTATTGGCACCCGGCCAACGGTGCAGCGCAACTATGAGGTGGTCGCGGCGCTGGCCAATGACATCCTCGGCAATGCGCTGGGCCTGACCATCGGCGATCCCGAAGGGCTCGGCCAGCATGTCGGCGGGCCGCTCAATCCAGCGGGCGGCACCCTGGTGCTGAACTCGCGCACGGTGAGCATTCCACAAGTCACCGTGACCGATCCGGAGGATGGCGAAACCATCACCATCGGCGGGCAGAGCGGGCCGCTACATGATCCGACCGCGATTCTGTATGTGCGCAAATCCGATCTGGATCCGGTGAGCGGCAAGCTCAAACCCGGCATCCCGGTCGAACCGCTGGTGCTGCGCGCAGCGGCGGGGGATTGCATCAACATCACCCTGGAAAACCGTCTGCCGAGCGTGATGCCGGATCTGACTCAAACCGCAGTGATGCAAGGCATGGTCAAGCGTGATCGCAACAGCGGTCTGGGCTCGACCACCTTCAGCAACAACCTGATGCGGCCGTCCAGCCACGTCGGTCTGCACGCGCAACTGCTGGCCTACGACATCACCAAATCCGACGGCGCCAACGTCGGCGCCAATCCGATCCAGACCGTGCCACCGCGTGTCGGCAACAGCGGCGCGTACCCGACCCGGACCTATCAGTACTACGCCGGGCATCTGGAGCGTGAGGGCAAACCGGTGACGCAACTGGGCCGCAGCGTCGACAACATCAACGCCACAGCGGTGGAGTTCGGCGGCTTGAATTTCACCCCGGCGGACGTGATCAAGCAGCCGCAAAAAGGCCTTGGTGGAGCAATGAGCATCCTGCCGATCGGCGCGACCTGGGTCGACGATGCGCGCAAGGTCAACGCCACGGTCACGGCGCCTGGGCAAACCAGCTACCGCGATTTTGCGATGGTCTGGCACAAGGCGTTGAACACCCGTTGGGCCAATGGCCGGCCGGTGGAAGGGATTGCCGCTGAGGGCTTTGGCGTGCCGACCGATCCGCAGGACAACTCGAGCATGGCGATCAACTACAAGACCGAGCCGCTGTGGTATCGCTTCGGCCTCGCTCCGGATGCACCGTTCGGGCATGCCGATGGCGCGGGTTACGGCGACATGAGCAATGCGCACATGGCTTACAGCAATGCGCTGATCGGTGGCGATCCGCAGACGCCGGTGCTGTATGCCAAACCCGGACAGCCATTCCGTACGCACATTCTGATGCCAAGCGGTGGCAGTCGCGGCACCACGTTCCAGCTCGACGGGCATGTCTGGTCGGTGAACCCGTTCCAGGCCGAGAAGAGCGACACCGGGGGGTATCCGATGGGCTCGCCGGGCGTGGGCTCGGTGCGCTTCGGCTACAACCCGATGTCGATGTACATCGGCGCCCACGAGAGCATCCTGCCGGCCGCGCACTTCAGCTTCATGATTCCGAGCGCTGGTGGCAGCAATGCGATACCGGGGGATTACCTGTTCCGCGACTACGCCGCTTACGGCAACACCTCCGGGTTATGGGGCTTGCTGCGGGTGACCAACGAACCGGAACCGGCGCCGCAGGGGCAGTAGCAGAACGGCAATGTCCCAGTGGATGCAAATCCCTTGTGGGCAGTGGTGGCAGTGAGGGAGTGGGACGGATGCAAATCCCTTGTGGGAGCGAGCTTGCTCGCGAATGGGAGCAACCCGAATTCAAGGGTGCAGCGGAAGACGCCTTCGCGAGCAAGCTCGCTCCCACAGGGACCGCGTCGTTTGGACTGAATGTGTAGGGGAGTGCTGGATGAACAGGATCATCAACATCATCGGTATTTGCACGCTGGCCATGGCCGGGGCGTTGCTGACGCTGAGTGAGATTGCGCTGGCGCAAACCGGGACGGGTCAGACGCTGAACCGTGACGGCGTGGCGGTGGATTTCAACCTCAAGCCACTGGCCGCCGACGGCAAGCTGCGCGAAGGCGAATTCGCCGATGTGCAGTTCCGCGTCACCGACAGCGCTTCCGGCCAGCCGTTGTCCGGGGTAGCGCCGGGAGCCTGGGTCGATCCGCAAACCCTCGCCGCCGATCAAGCCCAGGGCCGCGACCAGAGCTGCAAAGCCCGGGTCGGGGTGTTCCTCAAGTCCAACATCGGCGCGCGGCCGTTGCTCGACCTCAACAGCTATTTCCTGCTGGTGATGAACCGCGACGCCAGCATCGCTGTGGTCGATCCGTCGGTGTCGGTCGGCGGCATCACCAGCACCCTGGCGCGGATCGAGCTCAAGCAACCGCCGATGGACTGGGTCACCCCCAAAGACAACAAGCGCGTATTCGTCTCGATGCCGATGGCCGGAGAAGTGGCTGTCATCGACAGCGAGCAATTCAAAGTCCTCGACTCAATCGCCGCTGGCAGCCAACCGGTACGCGTGGCACTGCAACCGGATGAACGCCTGCTGTGGGTCGGCAACAACGCCAGCAAAGCCGAAGGCTCCGGCGTCACGGTGATCGACAGCCAAAGCCTCAAACCCCTCAAACACTTGCAGACCGGGCGCGGCCACCACGAAATCAGCTTCAGCAAGGACAGCCGTTTCGCCTTCGTCAGTAACCGCGACGACGGCACCGTCAGCGTGGTCGACATCGCCAGCCTGAACATCGTCCAGCAGATCAAAACCGGCTCGCATCCGCTGTCAGTCGCCTATTCAGCGCTGTCCGGCGCGGTGTATGTGGCCGATGGCAAGGACGGCACCGTGACTGTGATCGACGCCAGCACCCACGCCATCCGCCGGGTGATCAACTTGCAACAAGGCCTCGGCCCCATGGGCTTCAGCGCTGACGGCCGCTTCGGCGTGGTGCTCAACACCGTGGAAAACCGCGCCACGGTCATCGACGCCGCGACCAACAGCGCCATCCATGATCTGGACGTTTCCGCCGAGCCCTACCAAGTGGTGTTCACCCAGGCCTACGCCTACATCCGCGGGCTCGCCTCGCCGAAAGTCACCATGATCAACCTGTCGTCCCTCGGCGAAGGCCGCCAGCCGATCAGCCAAAGCTTCGAAGCCGGCCCGCAACCACCGCGTATGGCCGGGGATTTGCCGCTGGCCTCAAGCCTGGCGGTGTCACGCGACGACAACGCGGTGTTCGTGGTCAACCCGGTCGACAACACCACCTACTTTTACGCCGAAGGCATGAACGCGCCGATGTCCGGTTACCCCAACCGTGGCCAGATCGCCCGCGCCGCCATGGTCATCGACCGCAGCCTGCGCGAAGTCTCGCCGGGCCTCTACAGCGCGCGGGTGAAATTGCCGGCGGCAGGGCGCTTCGATGTGGCATTCCTGCTCAACCAGCCGAACATCATTCACTGTTTCACCGCGCAGATCGACGCCGATGGCACCGCAAAAAAACACCTCGGCCAGCCGAAAGTCGAATTCCTTCTCGACAAGACTGCCGTGGCGCTCAACGACCCCTACGTCGTGCGTTTCCGCATCGTTCAGGGCAAAGACAAGACCCAGCGCAGCGGTGTGAAAGACGTGCAACTGCGCTACTACCTCGCACCCACCTCGCACCCGCGTGAAGTGACGGCGCTGGAAGTCGCCGACGGCGTGTATGAAGCGCCAATCACCCTCGACCGCAGCGGCGCCTGGTACCTGCATGTGCGTGCGGAGTCGCTGGGCGCCGGTTTCGATGACAAGACCTTTGCCAGTGTTCGGGTAGCTCCCGGCCTGGCCCGTTGAAGAGGAGTTTCGACATGAACCGATTTGCATCCAGTGGCCTGCTGACCTTGTGTCTGTTGAGCCTCGGTCTCCAACAAGTCCAAGCCCATTCTGCGGACGAACACGCCGGGCACAAGGTCCCGGCCAGCAATACTCAGGAACACGCTCAGGTGAAGTTCGCCAACGTGCCGCTGCTCGACCAGAACGGCAAAACCGTGCGCCTTGAACAAGACCTGGTGCAGGGCAAAATCGTCGTCATGAGCTTCATCTACACCAGTTGCACCACGGTGTGCCCGGTGGTCTCGTCGATCATGGGCAAGGTGCAGAAACAACTCGGTGCGCGGGTCGGCGAAGAAGTGCAACTGGTGTCGATCAGCATCGACCCGCAGCGCGACGACCCGAAACGCCTGCAGGATTATGCGCGCACCTTCCAGCGCGGCCCGGGCTGGAGCTGGCTGACCGGCTCGCCGCAGTCGATCAATGAAACCCTCAAGGGCCTCGGCAGTTTCAGCGGCGACCTGAAGAGCCATCAACCGCTGATCCTCGTCGGCGACGGCAACAGCCGCCACTGGATGCGCTACTACGGCTTCACCGATCCGGCGCTGCTGGCTAAGGAAGTGGAAAAACTCAGCGGCTTGCGCACCCACGCCAAACACACCGCCATCGCCATGGAGCAACAGCCATGAGACTGCTCGACTGGATCTCCCTGACCGTGTGCTTCTGGATCTTCAGCACCGTGGCGTTTGCCCACGAAGGCCATGCCCCTGAGGCACCAGCGGCGGTTGCCGCCGCGCCGGCGACAGGCACCCACGACGCGAAAACCTGGTTCACCGACACGCCGTTGCAGGATCAGAACGGCGAGACCCTGCGCTTCTATAGCGATGCGCTGCAAAACCGCATCGTCCTGCTTAACGTGATCTTCACCAGTTGCAATGACGCATGTCCGCTGATCACCCAAAAGCTCAAGGAAGTCCGCGAGCTGCTCGGTGACAAGGCCTCGGACATCACCTTCATTTCCCTTACCAGTGACCCGCTGCGCGACACGCCGGCGGTGCTCAAGGCTTACACCTTGAAGCAGGGTTCCGATGACCCTCATTGGCTTTTTCTTACTGGCGACAAAGCGCAGATGGACCTGGTATTGAGCCGCATCGGCCAGATCGTGCCGACGCCCGAGCAACACTCCACGCAGCTGATCGTCGGCGATGTCGCCAATAAACGCTGGAGCAAAATCCGTCCCGACGCCCCGGCCGCCGCCATTGCCCAGCGTTTGCAGTTGCTGACAATGCCCGTGGCTGGCCGCTGAGTCCGCGCCATGAACCTGAGCCGCGTCCTCGCCCTGATCCTGCTCGCTGGCCTCAGCCTTGGCGCGAGCGCTGCGCCGTTGACACCGGAAGAGGCGGCGGGCAAGCGTCTTTATCGTCAAGGCCTGTCGGCCAGTGGCGAAGCGATCATGGCACGGGTTGGCGCGGCGGACGTGCTGCTGCCGGCGACCAGCTTGCCGTGCGCCAATTGCCACGGTGCCGATGGCCTCGGTCGGCCTGAAGGCGGCGTGCGTCCCCCCGAGTTGAACTGGGCGCGACTGACCAGCACGTATGGCCAGCAACAGGTCAACGGCCGCAGTTATCCGGCCTACAGCGAGAGCAGTCTTGCCACGGCTATCGAGCAGGGCCGCGACCCCGGCCACAATCGTCTCGACCCGAGCATGCCGCGCTTTCTGCTGTCGATGAAGGATCAGCACAACCTCACCGCCTATCTCAAACGCCTCGCCGATGAGCGCGATCCCGGCCTCGATGCCGAGACCTTGCATCTGGGCACCTTGCTGCCCAGCCAAGGGCCGCTGGCCGAGGAGGGCGCGACGGTGGCGGCGGTACTCAATGGCAGTGTGGCGCAGATCAATCAAGCCGGCGGCATACATGGGCGGCAACTGCGCCTGACGGTGATCGATCCCGGTCCGGACCGCGCCAGTGCCGAGCAGGCTCTGCAACAGTTGATCGAGCAGGAACAGGTGTTCGCGTTGATCGCGCCGCTGGCGCCGGCCCTCGACAGTGACTTGGGGCTGCGCCTGGAACAGGCCGGCGTGCCGCTGATCGGGCCGATGTCGATCCTCGGCACCCTGCAGGCCAGTCCGCAGATTTTCGAACCCTTGCCGGGATTGCCTGAACAGTTGATCGCGCTGGCCGACTACGCCACGGCAAGCCTGCGTGTGCTGCAAGGGCCGACGCTGATTGCTTATCCCGATGACCCTGCACAAACGCTGGCCGCGCAAAACCTTGGCCAGTATTTGCAGGATCACGGCTGGCAAAAAGTCCATCTGCAAGCCTACGACCAAGCTGCAGATGCGCTACCGCTGGGTTCGCGCTCGGTGTTCTATCTGGGCAATGGCGGCGGTTTCAGTCGTCTGGCCACGAGGCTGCAAAGCGCCGGGCAAGTGCCTTATCTGTTTGCCGCCTCCAGCCAGGTGGCCGGCGATCTGCTGCAAGTTCCCGACGGCTTCACCCGACGGGTGTTCCTCGCCTATCCGTTTGTGCCCAGCGACTGGACCCAGGCCGGGCGCATGGCCCTGACGTTACTGCGTGAAGGCCAGGGCCTCGGCGCCCAGCACGCGGTGCTGCAAGTCGGCGCTTACACCTCGATGCTGCTGCTCAGCGAAGGCATGAAGCAGGCCGGCCGCGACGCCAGCCGGGAAAAACTGGTGGCGGCGCTGGAAGACCTGCACGACTTCGACACCGGCCTGACCCCGCGCCTGAGCTTCGGCCCCGGTCGACGCTTGGGCTTGAGTGGCGCGCATGTGGTCACCGTGGATTTGCCCGATCAGCGTTTCTATCTGGTCGCGCCCTATAAACCGATTGTTGCCAGCCCCTGAACGGAGGCCCCGATCATGAAACTCTCAACGCTGATCTTGTTGCTGACTTGCTGGCTGCCGCTGGCGTGGGCGAATAACGAGCCGGCCGTGGCGCGGGTCAATGGCGAGGAAATATCAGGCTTTCGCTTCGAGCGCTTTTTCGCTGAATACCTGGAAGATCAGGGCCGTGCGGTGACGAGCATTCGCAGTCCCAAGGCCTACAAGGAACTGCGTCAGGCGGCGTTGCAAATGCTGATCGACAAAGAATTGCTGTGGCAGGAATCGCAGAAACGCGGGCGGCAGATCGACGAGCAAGCGGTGCGTCAGCAGATCGAGCAAACCCGCATTGCCATCGGCGGCGCGGATAAATTTGTCCGGCGCTTGCAGGATGCCGGTTTCGATGAGGCGTCCTTCACCGAGTACACCCGCCGGGAACTGGCGGCGCAGCAGATGTTCGCCGAACTGATCCGCGCCAATACCTTGCAACCCCGCCACCTGCTGATCCGCGTGCCCGCGCAAGCGGATGCAGCCACAGTCGCCGCAGCGCGTCTACGCTTGATGCAAATGCGCGCGCCGATTGCCGAGGCCGCGACGTTTGCCAGCCAACCGCTGCGTTCACCGTTCGGCTGGCATGTGATTTATTTGCAGAACCACTTGGAGGCCGCCGATGTCCCAGATTTACAGGGGCTGGATACAGTCAGGGCAGAGCTCGCCCGACAGCAACAGACCCAGGCTCGTCGTCAGGTGCTCGCGCAATTACGGGTGCAGAACAGGATCGAACGAATTGACGACGACTGAAGGTTCCCCCCCAATAGTGGGGAATGGCTTCGATGCCCATTCAGGTGCTTCCCCGTTTCTGGGGAACGGGGTACCGGGACGAGCGGGCATTGTCATTAAATTCAAGGACATGAAGAGATAAAATTACCGGAACTCAGCCTGGCATGAAGTGTGCGTTACCCCTGGTAAGGCGCACTCTCAGGGCGGGGTCATCGGACCTGCTGTTTCAAGGAGTCGACCTTGGTTAACAAAGTACTGGTTGTCGAAGACGAACAGCTGCTTGCACAAAACCTTCAGGATTATCTGTCGGCGCAAGGGCTGGAAGTCGCGATTGCACATGACGGAGCGACGGCTATCGGTTTGGCCGAAACCTTTGCCCCCGACGTGCTGGTGTTCGATTACCGCTTGCCCGATATGGAAGGCTTTGAGGTGCTCGACGCGGTCCGCCAGAACAGGACGTGCCATTTTGTGCTGATAACGGGTCACCCGACCGCCGAAGTCTGTGAGCGGGCGCGGCAACTGGGGGTCAGCCACATCCTGTTCAAACCGTTTCCCTTGGCGGAACTGGCGCGGGCGGTCTGCGACCTTCTGGGCATCAAGCGCGAAGCGAAACCCGGTGCGAGCCCCTCCGAGGGCTTTGTCGAACGACGCCAGAGCAGGACCGAGAGCTTCCCGTTGCAGTTGTACGATGGCAGTTGGGTGTTGGCGGATCGGCGACGACAGTCGCGCGCCATGGCACCCGACGAAGATCAAATGCTCACCGGGGAGTAATGGCGCGATCAGACGTTCCGGCACTTGCCGCCAAGGTTTGCCGCGCCGACAGGGCTCTAAGCCCCGGTTGGAGAGCAAGCCATGGAACGTCTGTCCGTTGTCGTCGAACCGCTGCCGGCCGCAAGCGCCCCCGAGCGCTTTTCCAGTGAGCAGCTGGCCCAGGCCCGGGCGCGGGCCGCCACTTCTGGCGAACGCGTGCTTGAAGCCCTCGGCGTGCTCTGTGAACTGGCGCCGATGCCGTTCATTCACACCCTCGGCGCCACCCTGCATTACCCGGTGCTCGACACCGACAGCCTGTTTCAAGCGACGCCGGTATTTGACCGGGTCACCCTCGCACAATGCCTGAAACGTGAATTCATCCTGCTGCGCCACAATGACGAAGTCATCGGTGTATTCGCCGACCCCTTCGACCCGGCGCGCCTGGCCTGGATCGACGATTGCCTGCACGGCGCACCGCTGCATCTGGTCCACGCCGATGACCTCAAAGCCTATCTGGCCCGTCACGAAGAAAGCTTCCACGCCGTCGAATCGCTGAACGCCCAAGGCGACACGCATAACGAAATCGACACCCTGCAAAGCCTGTCGCTGACCAGCATCAGCGAAGACGCCAGCAGCGTGGTGAAACTGGTCAACTCGACCCTCTACGACGCGCTGAAAATGCACGCCAGCGACATCCACCTCGGCACCACCGGCCACGGTCTGGTGATCAAGTACCGCATCGACGGCGTGCTCAACAACATCAGCAAAGTCCAGGGCAACGAGTTCGCCGAGCAGGTGATCTCGCGGGTCAAGGTCATGGCCGAACTGGACATCGGCGAGAAACGCGTACCGCAGGACGGGCGCTTCAAAATTGGCATCAGCGGTCGCCAGATCGACTTTCGCGTGTCGATCATGCCGAGCATCTTCGGTGAAGACGCAGTGCTGCGGGTGCTCGACAAGCAGGATCTGGCCGACAAGGTCTGCGGCGTGCAATTGCAGGCGCTGGGCTTTGAAGACGAAACCCTGCGCCAGTTGCGCCGCCTCGCCGCCGAACCCTACGGCATGGTGCTGGTCACCGGCCCGACCGGCAGCGGCAAGACCACCACGCTGTACGCGATGATCACCGAGATCAACCACGGCGTGGACAAGATCATCACCATCGAAGACCCGGTCGAATATCAACTGCCGGGGGTGCTGCAGATCCCGGTCAATGAGAAAAAAGGCCTGACCTTCGCCCGCGGCCTGCGCTCGATCCTGCGCCACGACCCGGACAAGATCATGGTCGGCGAAATCCGTGACCCGGACACCGCGCAGATCGCCGTGCAGTCGGCGCTCACCGGTCACCTGGTGTTCACCACCATCCACGCCAACAACGTCTTCGACGTGATCGGCCGCTTCACCCAAATGGAAATCGACCCCTACAGCCTGGTCTCGGCGCTCAACGCGATTCTTGCCCAGCGCCTGATCCGTCTGGTCTGCGCCAGTTGCAGCGCGCCGGTCAATCCGAGCGATGAAGAACTGCGCGCCTCGGGCCTCGATCCACAGAAAGTCGATCACTACCATTTCGTCCACGGCAAAGGCTGCGGCCACTGCCGGGGCAGCGGCTATCGCGGGCGCACGGCGATTGCCGAGCTGCTGCACCTCGATGACGAGTTGCGCCAGATGATCGTCGAGCGCCAACCGATCAAACAAATCAAAGCCCTGGCCTGTGCCCGTGGTTTGCGCCTGCTGCGCGAATCGGCGCTGGAGCTGGTGGAACAAGGTCGCACCACGCTGGAGGAGATCAATCGTGTCACTTTTATCGCGTGAGCGTTTTATCGCCGTGCTCGGCGCCAGCGGTGTTGGCCTTGGTCAGCGGCGTGGCAGCGACACCCTGTGGCTGGGCAGCGTCGGTTACATCGACGAAGGCTTCCAGAGCTACGCGGTGGCGCTGGATACCCTCGATCGCCTGCTCGGTGAACATGCCCGTGCCGGTGCCGAATTGAGCGTGGTCATCTCCGGGCACTTCAGCCGCTTCTGCCTGGTGCCATGGAGCGCGCAGATCAGCAGCCCGGAAGAACTGCGCGGCTTCGCTCAACTGTGTTTCGAAGACCTGTTTGGCGCGCCGACGCAAGCCTGGAGTCTGGTGTTGTCCGCCGAGCCGGCCGGTTACGACCGCATCGCCAGCGCCTTGCCGCAAGACTTGCTCGAACGCCTGCGCACGCTGGTCAGCGCTCGCGGTTTGCGCCTGCGCTCGGTGCAGCCGTACCTGATGACGGCGTTCAACCGCTTTGACAAAAGCCTCGATGCCGGCGACTTCCTGTTCGTCGTCGCCGAGCCGCAACGCAGCGTGTTGTTGCTGGCGAGGGAAGG
This sequence comes from Pseudomonas monsensis, assembly GCF_014268495.2. Classification (NCBI taxonomy): domain Bacteria; kingdom Pseudomonadati; phylum Pseudomonadota; class Gammaproteobacteria; order Pseudomonadales; family Pseudomonadaceae; genus Pseudomonas; species Pseudomonas monsensis. Next base: position 2,563,442 of record NZ_CP077087.1, read on the forward strand.
GCGCTGGGCTGGCGTGCGTTCGGTGGGCGGCAGCGACAGCGATGCCGCGTTGAATGCCCTGATCGGTCGCGAACGGCAGCTGCAAGCCTCGACCAGCGAACGCGCCTTCAACGTTTATCTGCATGCTCCGGCGCGCCTCGATGCGCATCCGGACGTGGCGGGTGTGCAACTGCGCACCCTCGAAGACGACTCGATGACTGTGCGTGACGGCTTGTACGTCATGTCCCGGGCGGTGGCCTGACATGCGCGCCCTTAACCTCGATTTTCAGCCACGGCCGCGTTCCGGCCCGTTGGGTTGGAGCCTGCTCGGCGGCGGCGTGCTGCTGTCGCTGCTGTGCTTCGGCGTGCAACAGCACCTCGACGCGCACACCGAACAGCAACAAGGCCACCTGCAAACCACCCAGCGTCAGCTCACCGGTGACAGTGGTGCGAAGTCCACCCTGAGCCCGGCGGAAACCCGCGAGCAAGCGCAGAACCTCGCCGAAATGCGCAAGGTCTCGCAGCAACTGCGCCGGCCGTGGGAACGCCTGTTCGCCATGCTCGAAGCGATGCCGCGCGATGACGTCGCGCTGCTGACCCTGACCCCGGATGCGCGCAAAGGCCAGGTGCGGATCAGCGCCGAAGCACGGGATCTGCAAGCCATGCTCGACTTCCACAAACGTCTGGAAGCCAGCGACGAGCTGTCCGACGTCTCGCTGCTGAGCCACGAAATCGTCGTCAAATCGCCGGAGCAACCGGTGCAATTCAACCTGTCGGCGACCTGGGAGATAGGCGATGCGAATCCCTAGACTGATCGTCCACGAATACCTGCAAGGTCTCGGCGTTCCGGGCCTGGCCGGGCTGGCGCTGCTGCTGGTTGCCGTGGCCTGGGCACTCGGCGGCTTGCTGCCGGGCTGGCAATCGTTGCAGCACTTGAGCCAGCAGACTCAGGAAGCCAGCGAGTACCTGGCCAAGGTTGAAGACGGCAGCATCGCGCCGCCGGTGGTGCCGCAACGGCAGCTCGACGACTTCCGCAACAAACTGCCGGCACAGCCGCAAGCCACCGTCGCCATTGACCGCATCTACGCCCTCGCAGCCCAGGAACACATCACCCTCGCGCGCGGTGAATACGCCCTCGGCGTCGACCCGAAAACCCATCTGGCGCGCTATCAGATTCTGTTGCCGGTACGCGGCAGCTACCCGCAACTGCGCCGTTTCCTCCATGCCTTGCTCGGCCAGTTGCCGGCGGTGGTGGTGGAAGACCTTGAGTTGCAACGCAAGAAGATTGGCGACACCGACCTCAACGGCCGGATCCGTATGACCCTTTACCTGTCGAGGTCGTGATGAATACCAAGCGCGTGACAGGGTGGCTGGCGTTCTTCGGCGTGGCGGCGGCGCTGGCATGGTTGCCGGAATATTTCTCGCCGAGCGAAGACGCCGATTCCAACGAAGTGGCCGTCGCCACGCCGGGGAAAACCCGTGGCGCGCTGCCGGCGAGCACCGCCAAGGCCAAGGAGGCGCCGATCAAGGACCTGAGCCCGGCCGGCGACCTGTTTGCCGCCAAATCCTGGAAGGCCGCGCCAATCCTGGCCACGGTCACCGAACAAGCGATCAACCCGGCCACAGTGGTGCAAGCCCCGAGCCTGCCACCGGTGCCGTTTCAGTTCGTCGGCAGGCTGCATGACCGCAGCGACCTGCAAGTGTTTTTGCAGAACGGCGAAAAGATCTACGTCGTGCGCAACGGGGATGTGATCGACGACACCTGGAAGATCACCGGCATTTCCGATCTGGAATTGAGCCTGGTTTACCTGCCTTTGCATTTGTCGCAGACCTTGTCTGTGGGGAGTACGCAATGAACCGTTCCCGTTTGCTGATGAGCCTGGGCCTGTGTGCCGGGCTGGCCGCGTGCAGCTCTGCGCAGGTGGCCAACAAGGAAGCCGCCGACCTGATTGATCAGGGGCAGTACGAGGCGGGGCTGGCCCGAATTGAGGAAGGTCTGCGCGAGAACCCTCGCGACACCGAATTGCACCTGCTGCTTAACAGCGGCCGCGCCAAAGCGATCACGGCATTGCTGGCGGCCGGCGACACCGACCGCTCGCGCCGCGACTTTGCTTCGGCGCGCACCGCTTACATGCGCGTGCTGACCATCGAACCGAACAACCGCCGCGCTCAGGATGCCCTCAAGCAGCTGGAATACTTGCGCACCATGGACGAGAAACTCGAGCTGGCCCGTGGCGACCTGCGTCGCGGCGACATCTACGGCGCTGATCGTCAGGTCAAACAGATCCTCGAACTCGACCCGGCCAACGCAGGCGCGCTGGAGCTGCAAGGCAACATTCGCCTGGTGCAGAGCCGCAATGTGATTGCCTACCCGCAACTGCGCACCAAGCTCGATCGCCCGGTCACCCTGGAATTTCGCGACGCCAACCTGAAGACCATTTTCGAAGTGCTGTCACAGGTCGCCGGGCTGAATTTTATCTTCGACAAAGACCTGCGCCCGGACATGAAAGCGACGATTTTCGTGCGTGATGTGCGCATCGAAGACGCCGTGACCTTGCTGCTGCAACAGAACCAGTTGCACCAGAAAGTGGTGAACGAAAACACCTTGCTGATCTACCCGGATTCGCCACAGAAAGTGAAGGATTACCAGGAACTGGTGATGCGCACCTTCTACCTGACCAGCATCGACGCCAACACCGCGCTGAATATGGTGAAAACCATGCTCAAGACCCGCGACGTGTTCGTCGACGAACGCCTCAACACCCTGACCATGCGCGACACCGAAGACGCGATCCGCATGGCGGAAAAGCTCCTGCAATCGCAAGACCAGTCCAACCCCGAAGTGGTGCTCGAAGTCGAGGTCATGGAAGTCGCCACTCAGCGCATTCTCGACCTCGGCCTGCAATGGCCGAGCACCTTCGGCGTGGTCAACAGTGATGGTTCGCCGGTCGCGCTGCTCGGGCAACTCAAGGGCATCAACTCCGACCGCATCTCCATCGGCCCATCGCCACAGGCCAAGATCAACGCGCAGGACAACGACATCAACACCCTCGCCAGTCCGGTGATTCGCGTCAGCAACCGCGAGCAGGCGCGCATCCACATCGGCCAGCGCGTGCCGATCATCAGCGCGACCTCGGTGCCGTCGACACAGGGGCCGGTGATCACCGAAAGCGTGACGTATCTGGATGTCGGTCTGAAGCTCGAAGTGACCCCCACCGTGCACCTGAACAACGAAGTGGCGATCAAAATTGCCCTGGAAGTGAGTAACGCCACGCCGCTGGAGCCGACCCGCCAGGGCACGATCCCGGTGCAGGTCGACACCCGCAATGCGCAGACCTCGCTGCGTCTGCACGACGGCGAAACGCAGATCCTTGCCGGGCTGGTACGCAACGACCACGGCGCCACCGGCAACAAGATTCCCGGCCTCGGCGATATTCCCGGACTCGGCCGCTTGTTCGGCAGCAACAAAGACACCATCGGCAAATCGGAACTGGTGCTGTCGATCACCCCACGGATCGTGCGCAACCTGCCGTACCAGAGCCCGTCGGACATGGAGTTCTCCACCGGCACCGAAACCAGCATGCACATCCAGGCGCCGGATCGTTCACAGAGCTACGTGATGCCGTCGCCTGCCGCGCAGCCGCGTGCCGTCGGTGAGTCGGCCGTGGCCACCACCCGCGTCACTGTCGAGAAGCCTTGATCATGAACGCCTCCCAGCGCGGTTTTACCTTGATCGAAGTCGTGGTGACGCTGGCCCTGATCGGCCTGTTGGCGAGCATGGCCGCGCCACTGACCGAGACCCTGGTGCGGCGTGGCAAGGAGCAGGAATTGCGCAATGCGCTGTACCAGATTCGCGATGGCATCGACGCCTACAAACGCGCCTTCGATGCCGGCTACATCGAGAAGTCGCTGAACAGCAGCGGCTACCCGCCGAACCTGAAAGTGCTGGTCGAGGGCGTGCGCGATGTGCGCAGCGCCAAAGGCGCCAAGTTCTACTTTTTACGCCGCATCCCGCGCGATCCGCTGGTGCCGGCCAAACGTGATGACGAAGGGGGTTGGGGCATACGTGCCTACAACAGTTCGGCTCAGAACCCGCGCGATGGCGAAGACGTGTTCGACGTCTACTCCCACGCCCGGGGCAAGGGCCTCAACGGTGTCGCTTACCGCGAGTGGTGAACCTCATGCGCCGGGAAAAAGGTTTTACCTTGCTGGAGTTGATGGTGGTGATGGCGATCATCGCCACGCTGATGACCATCGCGCTGCCGCGCTACTTCAACAGCCTCGAAGCGTCGAAGGAAACCACGCTGCGCCAAAGCCTGTCGGCGATGCGTGAGGCGCTGGATCACTTCTACGGCGACACCGGCCGCTACCCGGATTCCATCGAGCAACTGATCGAACAACGTTACCTGCGCAGCGCGCCCCTCGATCCGATCACCGAACGCAAAGACCAGTGGGTGCTGATCGCGCCACCGGACGGCGTTGCGGGCGGCGTGGCCGACATCAAAAGCGGTGCTACCGGGAGGGCGCGTGATGGCAGCCAGTATGCCGAGTGGTAACCGCGCGCAGCAGGGTGGCTTCACTTACCTGGGCGTGCTGTTCCTGATTGTCGTGATGGGCATGGGCCTGGCCAGTGCCGGTGAATTGTGGTCGACCGCTTCGCGCCGCGATCGCGAGAAGCAATTGCTCTGGGTCGGCAGCCAATACGCTCAGGCACTGCGCAGCTACTACCGCAGTTCGCCGGGGCTGGCGCAGTACCCGAAAGAGCTTGCTGACCTGCTCGACGATCAGCGTTTTCCCGAGGCCAGGCATCACCTGCGTCAGCTCTATCCGGACCCGATCGGTCAGGGTGAATGGGCGCTGCAACGCGGCTTCGACGGACGCATCACCGGCCTCAACAGCCCGTCGACGGAGCTGCCGTTGAAGCAGGCGGATTTCCCGACGCAGTGGTCGGACTTCGAAGGCATGCAGCGTTATTCGGACTGGCAGTTTGTTGCCGAAAAAGCCTTCCTTGAGGGCACAAATGGCCCGGCCAAAGGCCAGTCGAACCTGCCGCAGGCGTTGCAGCCATGACTCGCCAATGGTGGTGCGCGCTGATCCTCACCGCTGTGGCGTGCTGCGCCCACGCCGGCGAAGAAGACGAAATGATGGGCTTCATCGTCGACGACACGATCTCGCACATCGGCCACGACTTTTACTACTCGTTCAGTGAACGCCTGCGTGACACCAGCCCGATGGATTTCAACCTGGTGGTGCGCGAGCGCCCCGACGCGCGCTGGGGCAGCCTGGTGACCGTGGAATATCAGCAACGCCTGGTGTATCGGCGCTTCCTGCCGCCGAACACCGTGGAACTGAAGGACGAGGCCTACGCGGCCGCCGACTGGGTTCGACGCCAGGTAGTCCAGCGCAAGCTGGAGGCTCTGTTGCAGGACACCACCGACCTTGAGAAGGACGAACTATGAACAGCACAACGTTCTCACGGCGCAGCGGATTCTGGACCTCGGGGTTGTTGATCGGGCTCGCCAGCGCCGCGGCTGTCCAGGCCACCGAACTGGTCTACACGCCGGTCAATCCATCGTTCGGCGGCAACCCGCTGAACGGCACCTGGCTGCTCAACAACGCCCAGGCGCAAAACGATTACGACGACCCGGACCTCAAGAGCCGTTCGAGCGTGGCCGGCACCTCGGCGCTGGAGCGCTTCACCAGTCAATTGCAATCGCGGCTGCTAGGGCAGTTGCTGGACAACATCTCCACCGGCAACACGGGGAGCCTGTCCACCGACTCTTTTATCGTCAACGTCATCGACGACTCCGGGGCACTGAGCATTGAAGTGACCGATCGAGCGACCGGTGAGGTTTCGGAAATTCAGGTGAACGGCCTCAACCCATGACGGGCTGACGGTTCCGGGGAGTGATGGACATGAAAAAAATAATCGCGCTAGGGCTGATGTTGGCGACATTACAAGGGTGCAGTCTGCGTGAGCCGATGCCGGCCGAGCAGGACACCGAAACCCCGACCCTGACCCCCAGGGCCTCGACCTACTACGACTTGCTGAAGATGCCCCGGCCCAAGGGGCGGTTGATGGCGGTGGTGTACGGCTTCCGTGATCAGACCGGGCAGTACAAGCCGACGCCTGCGAGTTCGTTTTCCACCAGCGTGACCCAAGGCGCAGCGTCGATGTTGATGGACGCGATGCAGGCCAGTGGCTGGTTTGTGGTACTGGAGCGGGAAGGGCTGCAGAACCTGTTGACCGAGCGCAAGATCATTCGCGCATCGCAGAAGAAGCCGAATACGCCGGTAAATATTCAGGGTGAGCTGCCACCGTTGCAGGCGGCGAACATGATGCTTGAGGGCGGGATCATTGCCTATGACACCAATGTGCGTAGCGGTGGGGAAGGGGCGAGGTATCTCGGGATCGATTTGCAGCGTGAATATCGGGTGGATCAGGTGACCGTGAATTTGCGCGCGGTGGATGTGCGTAGCGGGCAGGTGTTGGCGAATGTGATGACCAGCAAGACGATTTATTCGGTGGCGCGCAGTGCGGGGATTTTCAAGTTTATCGAGTTCAAGAAGTTGCTTGAGGCTGAGGTCGGGTATACGACTAACGAACCGGCGCAGTTGTGTGTGTTGTCGGCGATCGAGGCGGCGGTGGGGCATATGGTGGCGCAGGGGATTGAGCGGCGGTTGTGGCAGGTGGCGGGGGACGCTTCTGTGCCTTCGCAGGATGATGTTTTGAATCGGTATTTGAGCCAGAACAAGATTGATCCGGATGCGGAGTGAACGTGGCGGCCTTCGGGCCGACCAGGTTCTTGCCGATGTACCCAGTTCCCACTGTGGGAGCGAGCCTGCTCGCGAAGGCTTTTTGTCAGGAGGCGGGGGTTCTTTTTGACTGAGTACATATCCGTTTCTGCGGTAACGGCTGATTAGGGTTCCGCCCTTACGGCGGGTCACTTTTTCCAGACGCCGAAAAAGTAACCAAAAAGGCTTGCTCCTACGTGCGGCCCGCTCGCTAAAGCTCGGGGTTCCTTCGCTCCGGGATCGATCCGGGCGCAGCGCCTACGGTTTGCTTCGCTGCACCTCCTCTCGCTGTGTTTGGCTGCGCCAAACGGTCGCTACGCTCCCACGCCCGGATCAATCCCTCCACTCAGCCTTCCGACGTCGCCCGTGGATCAAGATCAAAAGCAGGCGAGCTGACACTCGGCCTATTGAGTGGTGTGGAGCACAGCGTGCTCGGCTTTGGATTTGTGGTGGATTCGCCCCTCATCGGAACGCCGCCCGCCCAGCCCTCTCCCGAGGGAGAGGGAGCTGATTTTTGGGCCTTTCAAAATCTGAGTTCAACGGGGTATCGCACGTCGGCGTACATTTCCCAAACACCACGGTCAGTCCCCTCTCCCTCCGGGAGAGGGCTAGGGTGAGGGCTGCGATCTGAAGTGTGTTTAAAGAAGTGTCTGAATCGGCGGAACCTTCCCACAAGGTTTTCAGGTTGTCCGTCGGACGTCCGGTCTCTAGCCTATGCTCGTCGCTGCCAAATCAGCGACCGGGCGTGGAAACCCGAGTAACTACAGAGCGCACAAGCGCCATTCATAACGTATCCTTGCGCACCTTCACTGTGTGCACTTTGTTATGGCGGCTGTGCGTGGGAGACCTTGTGTCTGCCGGGTTGCCTCTGTCCCGGGTTTCCAACCTGCGTACAGCTGCCACCTATTCGCTTGGAAACCGAATGGGGGCCAGCTATAACCGTCATACAGGGTAAATAATCATGAAAAAGCCAACACCCAACCCCCCAGAATCAGACGCCGACAGCACATCCCCCTACGCCTCAGTCGACAGCAAAAAACTCCACGAAGCCGCCGACCGCGCCCTGGATTTCTACCTCAACCCCACCGCCCACATCATGTCCAGCGCCAACGAGCCGGAACCCATGTACCTCGCCAATCCCAGGTACAACACCGAATCCCTGCTCGCCAACGCCAGCGAAACCCTAGGCTCGGCCAGCGAAATGCTCATCAACTTCGCCGCCTCCCTGGAAACCTCCCACCGCAAGACAGCATTGGGCATCGCACAAGTCGTCATGCTGGGCGAACTGGCGGTAAATCAAGCCCTCGATCACGTCGAGTTGAAGGATGGCTGATTGATCGTTCCCACGCTCTGCGTGGGAATGCAGCCCTTGGCGCTCTGCGTCAAATTCGCAATTTGGAACGCGGAGCGTCCCGAGAGGCATTCCCACGCAGAGCGTGGGAACGATCAAGATACAAAAAAACCGTACCTCCAGGGGAAGCACGGTTTCTTGTGTTGAGACGAGGAAGCGATCTTAACCGGGGTCGCGTCGAGGGTACTCCTGACGCGTATGCAAGATGCTCACAATCTCAATTTGGTCCGCCACTTGATAAACGACGAGATAGTTCGGGCTTACCACAATCTCTCGAGTGCCGGGAGAGCGGCCTTTGCGATACAGGTGTGGATGCCAACAAAGCGCAGATGTAGTTTTTACGACGGACTTGTGAAGTGCAGTCGCCGCTAAAAAATTTCGCTCGCCAATGTACTTCAGGATTTTCGAGAGTTCGACCCGAGCCTTGGGTCGCCACTTAATCTGCATCAGCGCTTTTGCGCATTGATTCCATCAAGGCGTTGATTTCCTCCATCACTTGCTCATGGGGAATACTCGGGCGCGGATCATCGAGAGAGGCCTGTACTTCGGCCCGAAACCAACGGTCATAACTCGCAGCCTGTTCCTCGGGATCAAGATCCGAAACAACCGGGCACAGTGGGTCGATCAAGGACGGGTCGATCATAGAACCTCCGGGTTTGGTGCCTCGAAGTCTATTCGTTAACGGTATCGCTGTCGTCGCTGTCTGGATGAATTGCATGTAGGCCAAGCTCCATGAGGATCAAGTTGTCCCGGCAAATCCTAGAGCCTGTACTTCCGACGGCCAACCGCCAGAACTTGTCAGAAAACTCCCCGAATTTCTAAAAACGTTCCGTTTTCCGTAGGACGCAACTCAAACGTCAGCGCAAAAAAAACCGCGACCCCCCTCACCAGAGAATCGCGGCCCATCAACACCCAACCCCTACTGCTGCAAAACCGTCGCCTGGTTAGCCGACCCGAACTGCTGAATATTCGCCGTCTGCGTAACCCCACTCTGATCGACATTGGCAATGTTCCCCGTCCCGCCCTGGGTCACATACGCCACGTTCATCGTATCCGCTTGCTTCACCGTGATCATGTTGTCGCTGCCATACAACTGCGCGGTATACGCTTGGTTGCCAGACCCGGACTGATCAAACTCAGCACTGTTGCCCGTGCCATTCGAAGAACCCTGCACCAGGTTGCCCGTGCCGCGCTGATCCGAGATCAAAATGTTGTCGCTACCGTTCTGATCAAAATACAGCTCGTTATACGACTCAGCCTGACTGACCGTGGTTTTGTTGCCAGTCCCGGTCTGGTGCGTGGTCATCACATGCCCGACGCCATCCTGAGTGAAGCTGGCGATGTTGCCATTCCCCGCCTGAGTCACCGTCGCACGCTGGTTACTGCCGAACTGTCCACCCGATTGCGGGCCTTTCCAGTTGCTGGCGTAGACCTTGTTGTCGTTGCCCACGGAGGTGGCGCTGAGTGTGTGGCCGTCGCCGCTCTGATAGGTGTAGTGCACGTTGCCGTTGCCAATCTGGTACAGCGCCAGCGTCGAGTTGACTGACTCGAACTGGTCGGCGTAGATCGCGTTGGTGTTGCCGACCTGGGTGACGGCGGCGCTGTTGTTTTCGCCGAAGCTTTGGTCGACCACGGTTTCGTTGCTGTCGCCGTATTGGTTGACGGTGGCCTGGCTGGCCAGTTGCGCGTCCTGCCAGATTTCGCTGCCGTTGAGGTTGCCGAACTGGTTGATGGTGATGGTGCCGCCGGTGCCGTTGCGTTGGTCGCCGTAGGCGTAGTTACTTTCGCCAGCCTGGTTGATGCCGATCTGGCCGCCGTTGTGGGTGACCTGTTCGGCGGTGCCGTAGTTGGCGGTGCCGTATTGGGTGATCACTGAACTGTTGCCGCTGCCTTCATAGAGTTGTTCGATGTTGGCTTCGTTGCTGTCGCCGAACTGGAAGGTTTTACCTTCGCTGCCGTTTTGCGAGTCTTGATAGACGAACGAGAAGTTGCCCGTGCCTTGCTGCTGTTGCAGCGCGCTGTTTGGTGAGCCGAAGCCCAGCGACTGGCTGGCGTGGGCGGTGTTGAAGGCGCCGACCTGTTGTTGGGTGATGGTGGCGTTGTCTTCGTAAAGTTGTTCGGCGTAGCCGGCGTTGTAGTCGCCGACGGCGTCCTGGGTGATCACGCTGCTGGCGTGGTCTTGCACAGCGGCGGCGTCGTTGCCCTGGCCCAGTTGGGTCTGGGTGGCGGTGCTGAACGGTGCCTGGGTCTGTTTCACATCCGCGATGTTGGCGGTACCGACCTGGCTTTGGTTGGACAGGCTGTCGTCGGCCATGGCCTGGGCACTGATCATGACCAGGAGGGCGGCGGTGAGGGGCGTCAGTTTGAACATGATTGAACTCTCCGATGATTTGCAGTGCTTAGCGGTATTGCTTGACCGAAACGCTCATGCCGTTGCCCGACTGGGTCACGGCGCTTTGCAGCCCCGCGCCGGCCTGCTCGATGCTGGCGTCGTTGTTGTTGCCGTTTTGCGAAATCTGCGCGCGGTTATGGCTGCCGTTCTGCGTGATCGAAGCGGCGTTGCCGGAACCGTTCTGGTTGATCAGCGCCATCAGGTCGCTGCCCTGTTGCAGGATGTACGCTTCCTGATTGCTGCCCGACTGCACGATCTGCCCGAGCAGCGACTGACCGTTCTGTTGCAGCAGGGCGACGTTGGCCTGGCCGAGCTGGTCGATCAGGGCTTGCTGACCCACCGGTGGGGGCAGTTCGCCGAGGTCGCTGCTGGTCGGGGCCAAGTCATCGTTTTCCATCAGGTCGTCGGCACGCACGCCCGCACTGCTGCACAGCACAAGCAGGCAAAGCAGGGCGGCGGTCGGCGTGTTCATGGCTCACATCCTGTCAGGCGTTAACCGGTTCGAAATCGACCCCAGCCACCCGAGAGTGGCTGGGGATCTGGCTTACAGCGTGGTCACCGAGACCGTGCGCACGGTGCCCTGGGACGAGCGGATCGTCGCGGTCGGGTTGGCCGATGGCACCACCGTTGTGTTGTTCAGCGTCAGCCGCCAGCGTCCGGTCACCGGTACGGTGGTGGTGCCGAGAGTGACCAGTCCGGTCGGGGTGGTGACCTGCACGGTGATGGTGTTGCCGGTGGTCACCGACGAGGTGCCGGTGAAGTCCCAGTTGAAGCGACCGCCGGAGCGTGCCTGCACCGTGGACGCGGTGACGGTGAAGGTTTCCGCTGCTGGCCGTGGCGACACTTGCACCGTGACCGTGGCCGGCGTCGACAGGGCGCCGAAGCTGTCCCGGGCGATGTAGGTGAAGGTTGTGGTGAACGCCGTGGTGACGGTGGCCGGTGGCGTGTAGGTGATCACGCTGCCGTCAGTGCTGACCGTGCCACGACCGACGGCCGGTTGGGTCAGGCTGGCGACGCCCAGCGGCACGTTGCCTTCCGGATCGGTGTCGTTGGCCAGTACGTTGATCGGGATCGCCACACCCAAGGTGGCGACGCTGTCGGCGACGGCGGTCGGTGCCCGGTTGGGCGCGACGGTAATCGTCACAGTGGCCGGATTGGCCGAGGTCAGGCCTTTGGCGTCTTGCGCCTTGTAGGTGAAGGTCGTGGTCAGTGGCGTGTTGACCACGGCTGGCGGGGTGTAGACCACGGCGGCGGTGCCGCTGAGGGCCACGGTGCCTTGGTTCGCAGCAGGTTGGGTCAACGCGGTAATGCTCAGCGGATTATTACCATCGGGATCGCTGTCGTTGGTCAACAAGCTGAGGGTGATCGGCACGCCGAAACTGGTGCTGCCGCTGTCGGCGTTAGCGATCGGTGCCTGGTTTTCGCCGGTGTCCGGTGCGGTGCCGACTACGACAACGGGCTCGGTGTCACTGCCGCCAGCGGCGGATTTAACCGTCACGGTGGCCGGTGGCTGAGTCAGGTCGGCGACGGTGATGCGTTGCAGGGTGCCGGTTTTCGACAGACGTCCGTAGCCTTGCGCAACCATGTCGGGGATCGCCACTTCATCGGTCGATGTCGCTTCGATCAGCAAGGTTTTGTTGGCCCAGCTGTAGCGTGCTGTTTGCACTTTCACCACGTCGGTGAGCTTGCTCGACACCGATGTTGGTCGCGTGGTCCCGGCCGGGTTGGTCGCGGTCACCACGACGACTGACGGCAGGGTGCCGTTGCCCAGGCGCTGGCCGAAGAACAAACCGGTATTGTCACCGGTCAGGCTGGTCTCGCATGGCGTAGGCGGTGGGCCAGGAAGCAACGCGACGGTTTCACGGAAGCACAGGGTCGAGCTGCTGTCAGCCTTGGCGAACACCTCGGCACGCACACCGGCCGAGGTTCGGCGATAAGTGGCGCGGTCGATGTCGACATGGGTTTGCTGACGGCTGTCGAGCACCTTGCCGGCGACGGTGAACAGGGCTGTCTGAATGGTGCCGGCGCCGGACGGCCCGACGATGCGCACGAAGTTGGTGTTGAACGGGCTGCCGGTTACTGCTTCGGTGAGGTTCGGGTCGCCAACGAAGGTTTCGACGCTGCCGGTGTCCGGGTTTACTTCGGTGTACGGGCCGTTGATGCTGCGCAGGAATGGCCCGATGGCGCCGTTGAGTGTGCCGCTGAAATCGCCCGGCGCACCGATGCCGATGTCTTTGGTGATGTTGATCGCGCGGCGTCCGGGGGTGGTGACGTTGACCGTTTCCACACCATACGGGTGAGTGATGGTGTAGGTACCGGCCACGGGAACGTTCACCCGGATACGAATGCGCGCGAAGCTTTGTTGATCGCCGTCAGCCGGGTTTCCCGAGGCAAACGCGGCTTCTATCCCGGCCACATAAGCGTCCATGCCATAGCCGGCGCCGTTGTTGGGAATAGTGGTTTCGGCGAGAAACCAGAAGGCTTCTGGCGGCCAGTTGTCGGGGAACACCATCGGCAGGCTGTCGTCGAAGATGCCCGGCTCCGGCAGCAGGGTGCACATGTAGGCCGGTGGCGTGCTGACCGCTACCCGCGAGCTGGCGGCGCGCGACTGACAGAGCTCCATCGACAGCAGATTGTTGTCCTGGTACCACATCGGGAATTTCCCGGTGGCGAAGGTGTAGGGACCGGGGTCGACGGCGGCGAGTTGCGCATAGGCACTGCCGGTCAGCGAGAGAGCGAGCCCGAGCGCGTTGAGCGCAAAGCGTGGCCACTTGTTCATGATGCCTCCTGATACGGATCTGGGCATGTGAGCGTTCATTGCACGATGACCACTTCTTCGGTGTCGCTGCCGCCGTTGGACGACGTCACGCGCACTTTGGCCGGCGGTATCGGCGAGATCCCGGTGGCGAGGGTTTTCACCGCGCCGTCGCCGCTCAGGGCACCGATGGCGGCGCCGCTGCCGGAGGTGGCGGTAAGTACGGGGGGCGAGGTTTCGTCACTGGTCGAGGCCACCACGGTGAGTTGTCCGGAGCTCAGGCTGTATTGCGCGCTCTGGATCACCACCAGGTCGGTCAGGGTCATGGGCAGGGTGGTCGGCGTGCTGCTGGCGATGGCCAGGTGGTTGTCGGCGGTCACTTGCAGGACGCTCGGCACGGTCGGGTTGGCCGACGATTGCGCATACCAGGCACCGGTGGAGTTGGCTTCGGTCATGTTCAGCACCGGGGTGAAACTGGTCACGGCGACCATGCCGGGCGCGGGTGGTGCGAGGACGAAGACGTCCTGTTGGGCGACCGGTGCACTGGTCCCCGCTTTGCGCGAGTAAGTGCTGCGCTGGGTAATCATTGGTGTGGGTCGAACTACCGTCGACAACTTGCCGGAGACGGCGAATGTCGTGGTCCGCAGATCCAGACCATTGGGGCCTTCGATACGAATGAAGTTGGTGTTGAACGGGCTGCCGGTCACGGCTTCTTCAAGGTTCGGATCACCGACAAATTGTTCTGCCGAGCCAGTCACCGGATTGGTTTCGGTGTAGGGCCCGTTGAGACTGCGCAGGAACGGTCCGACGTCCCCCTTGAGCGCGCCGTCGTAGGTTTTCGGTGTGCCGATGCCGATGTCGCGGGTCATGTTGATTGCGCGGCGGCCGGGAGTGTCGATGTTGAACACTTCGACGCCATACGGGTGGGTGATGACGTAGGTGCCGGCTGTAGGAATATCGACCCGGATGCGGATCCGCGCGAAGCTGATCTGATCGCCTTCCGCCGGGTCACCGCCACTGAACGCGGCTTCGATCGCCGAGCCGTAGGAAAGGTTGATGCCGCGCGCGGCGTCGACAATCGTGCCGTCAGCGGTAAACCAGAATGCCTCGTCGGGGAAGTTGCTGGGGAAAGCCAGCGGTTGGGCGTCATCGAATATGCCGGGCGCCGGCAACAGCGAGCACATATACGAAGGCGCGCCCGGTGTGCTGGGCACTCGCGAACTGAGTGCTTTGGACAGGCACAGGTCCAGGGTGCGGCCGTGGGTGTCCTGATACCAACTGGCGAAACCGCCATTGGCCGGTACGTAAGGCCCCGGATCAACAGCGAACAAAGCGGCCTGGGCAATGCCCTGGGCCAACGCGCTCACGACCAGGACAGTCGCGGTTTTGGACAGTAAAGGGTGCATGAGTTAATCCCTCTATCAAAGTACCTGCCCCTTGGAGATGGGTCAGTTGCACAGGGCCTGTACACCTTCCATGCCAAGGTGTGGTGGATGGGCGGGAGAGGGCCGGGGTAGAGGGCTTGACGCGCAGAAGGGTCAGGTTTTTGGCCAGCGGGGAAAGGGCGTCATTCCCCAGGATTGGGGACGGTGGGGATGAGATTGAACGTCTGTCAGATGAAGAACCTGTGGGAGCGAGCTTGCTCGCGAAAGCGGACTTCCTGTGACGAAAATGTCGACTGACCTGCCGCCTTCGCGAGCAAGCTCGCTCCCACAAGTTTCTTCGGTGAAAACAAAACAGGTGAGTGAAACAGGCCTCTGTGGGAGCGAGCTTGCTCGCGAAAGCGGACTTCCTGTGACGAAAATGTCGACTGACCTGCCGCCTTCGCGAGCAAGCTCGCTCCCACAAGTTTCTACGGTAAACACAAAACAGGTGAGTGAAACAGGCCACTGTGGGAGCAAGCTTGCTCGCGAAGGCGGACTTCCTGTGACGAAAATGTCGACTGACCTGCCGCCTTCGCGAGCAAGCTCGCTCCCACAAGTTTCTTCGGTGAAAACAAAACAGGTGAGTGAAACAGGCCACTGTGGGGGCGAGCTTGCTCGCGAAAGCGGACTTCCTGTGACGAAAATGTCGATTGACCTGCCGCCTTCGCGAGCAAGCTCGCTCCCACAGGGATTTGTGGTGGTTGGGGAGGCGTGTATCGGGGCGATATCCCCGCATCCGGGCAAACCCCCACCCGTGGGCTATAACCCTATAGGACGTATCGAGAAGTCGCCGCCATGAACATGCAGTCGAAATCGCTTCCGGTTGAGGAGGGCCATCTACGGTTGGGCTCGCACAAGCAGCCGTTCAACCTGCTGCGCTGGTTTTCGCTGATCAGCATGGCGGTGATCGGCACCGTGGCCATCGCGCTTGGCGCGGTTTCAACGCGTTTCGTGATCGATGAAAGCGTGCAGCGCGATGCCTTGCTCACCGCACAGTTCATTCAGGCCATCGCGTCTGCCGAAGTGCGTCACGTGTCGATTCCCAACATCCGCACCATGGGCGAACTGCTTGACCCGCGTCAGGACAAGGACTTCCCCGATGTCGACCCACTGGCCCGGGCAGGGGCACGGGGCGAATTTCTCGATCACATCGAACACTTGCCGGACGTGATTCTCGCCAATATTTACTCGCCGGACCGCCAAGTGATCTGGTCGACCAATCCCGCGCTTATCGGCACCAGCATTCATGCCGACGAAGACCTCGATCGTTCCTTCAACGAAAAGATTCCGGTATCCGCCAGCTACCACGACGTCGACAAGGCCCGGGAAGAGCAGAAATTCGTCATCCCGCCGGATTACATTTTTATCGAAAATTACATTCCGCTGTTCGACGCCGAGGGCAAGAATGTCACGGCGATGGTCGAGATCTACAAGGAACCCAAAGACCTGATCGCGCGCATGGAGCGCGGTTTGACCCTGATCTGGCTGGCCACCGCGCTCGGCGGCGGGCTGATTTACCTGGGCCTGTACTGGATTGTCCGGCGTGCCGCGATCCTGCTCGCCGCCCAGCAAAAACAACTGATCGCCAATGAAACCTTTGTTGCGCTGGGCGAGATGTCCTCAGCTGTCGCGCATAGCCTGCGTAACCCGCTGGCGACCATCCGTTCCAGCGCCGAACTGGCGCTGGAGTTCGATGCCGGCCCGGCCGAGAAAAACATCAAGGACATCATCGGCCAGGTCGACCGCATGTCGAAATGGGTGCGCGAACTGCTGCAGTCGTTGCGTCCGCTCAACGATGACCCGGAACCGGTCAACCTAGTGGCCGCGCTGCACGAAAGCCTCGTCGCCTTCGAACAGCAGATCGCCAGGGCCGGGGTGACAGTGGTGTTTCATCCGCAGCAGACGCCGATGGTGCTCAGCCAACCGGTGCAACTGACGCAGATCCTCAACAGCCTGCTGGCCAATGCACTGGAGGCGATGGACAAGGGCGGCACGCTGACCGTCAGCCTGGAACCGAGCGACGACCGCGGCGTGTGTGTGGTGCTCAGCGACACCGGCAAAGGCATGAACGAAGAACAACGGACCATGGCGTTCCGGCCGTTTTTCACCACCAAATCAGGTGGCTTGGGCGTCGGCCTGGTACTGGTCAAACGCATCATGGAACGCTTCGGCGGCGGCGTGACCCTCGACAGCCGCGAAGGCGAGGGCACCACCGTTCGCCTGGCCTTTCAACTGGTCCCCTGAAACACACATTCCCCCTGTAGGCGCTGCGGCAGCTCCTGAATCAGTTGTGCATCGCCATAAAAATTTATGAACTTCCCCCACCAATGGGTGTCAAGCCCCGGTCACCGGGGAGTGGGGAAACCCACAGACCTTCCAAGTCCCTGTTACAACTGGAAATAATTTTTTGGCGCACTAGTTGCAAAACACCATCACCCCTTCCTTGATGAGGCGGCTGGTGATGGACAGAGCAACGCGTGACCCAAGCAACACCTTTCTGCTGACGCCGCTGAGCGTCTTTCTGATGTTGACCCTCGGCACCATGGTCGGCGTTCGCGCCAGCCCCATTGATGACGAACGACAGCCAGAAACCTCAGACCCGTCGGCGTACTACGACGAGCCGGCAGACGAACCGACCGCACTCAATGCCATCCTGACCATGCCCGAGGCCAACGAAGATTCCTTCGATTTGCCCGACGGGGTCAAAGGCACGCGGAACTCGACCCGCACGGAAAACGTGCTGCCGCCCACCGTGCAGACCAGTTTCAACTACCCCACCAACGGCAAGCCGAGCCCGCTCTATGGTGCGCAGCCGTTCACCCAGCAGTTGACCCTGTTCGAAGAGTTCGGCCCGGAAAAACTCGACCCGACCACTCCGGCCGCGCCGTTGCCGTTTCCACCGGCCGCGATTGGCCCGGCCCCGGCCCAGGATCCGAACAACGTCGCCCGCAGCGCGCCACCCGGCAGCGCCCTTGATGCGTTTTTGCGCCAACCGGGGCTGACGCCATTCCCCAGCCAGTTCGCCAACGTCGTCGACCGCAACCCGTGGCAGGCGCAGATCGAAGTGTTCCTCAACCGCCACATCGGCTCCTCCGCGGAAGGACGGCCACCTGGAAAAGGCTGGTCGCACCAACGCTGGAACGAGTTCTACCCGCAAGTCGCCTATAAAACCGTACAGACCGGCGCGCGCCTCAACGGTGGCCTGCGCGACAGTCGGCAAATGCACGGCTACGCCATGGGCGAGTTCGGCCTCGGCGGTCTGTACCACAACGTCGCCGGTTTACCGGTGACCGATGGTACCGCCAAAGGCGTCGACCCGCGCTTCCACCCGAATATGCCCGTGCAGAACCACAACTCGGTGTGGACCTTCGACGGCACACTGCCGCCGAAACTGTTGATGGTGCGCTACGGCCAACCGGTGATGATGCGCCACTACAACGGCTTGCCGATTGACCCGTCAGCCAACCGTGGTTTTGGTCTGCATACCATCAGCACCCACGAGCACAACGGTCACGCGCCGGCAGAAAGCGACGGTTATGCCAACGCGTTCTTCTTCCCGGGGCAGTTCTATGACTATCGCTGGCCGATCCAGCTCGCCGGTTACGACAGCATCAACACCAAGGCTGAAGACCCGCGCGCGGCGTTCCCCTGCGCGCCGGGCGAGACCCTATGGGTCAACGATCTGGCCCCGGCGAAGAAGACCTGCAATAACGGCACCATCAAGATCCGCGGCGACTGGCGCGAAACCATGAGCACCCACTGGTTCCACGACCACATGCTCGATTTCACCGCGCAGAATGTCTACAAGGGCAACGCGGCGATGATGAACTACTACAGCGCGCTGGATCGCGGCAACGAGTCGGTCAACGACGGCGTCAACCTGCGCTTCCCCAGCGGTAGCGCCTTGCCTTGGGGCAACCGTGATTACGACATCAACCTGGTGTTCGCCGACAAAGCCTGGGATCAGGAAGGTCAGTTGTGGTTTAACCCGTTCAACACTGACGGCTTCATTGGCGACCAGGTGCTGGTCAACTGGCAGTGGAAACCGACCCTCGATGTGCGCGCACGCAGTTATCGTTTCCGCATTCTCAACGGTTCGGTGTCGCGCTACTTCAAACTGGCGCTGGTGCGGGAAATCAAAGGCAGTGGCGGAGAGTTCCAGGGGCCGAAAAACTCGGGCGTGACCTACAGCCGCGTGCCGTTCCACATGATCGCCAACGACGGCAACATCATGGAACACAGCGTGCCGTTCGACGGCAGCATGGACCTCGACGCCGATGGCGATAAACAGAACCACAACGCGATCCTGCCGACCCAAGGCATCGCCGAGCGCTTCGACATCATCGTCAACTTCTCGAAAAACGGCATCAAGCCTGGCGACAAGCTGTTCTTCCTCAACCTGCAGGCGCAGGACGACGGCAAAGGCCCGAAAGAAGTGATCCCCCTGGCCGACGTGCTCTCGGAAAAGTACCTGCCGGTGATCAAGCAAACCAGCAAAGGCCCGCAGTGGGACAAGGGCGATCCGGTGGTGGGCAAGGTCTTGCAGCTCAACGTCAAGGCCTACACCGGCCAGGATCTGGCGATGAACCCGGCGGCCTACGAACCGGCCAAACCGGGCAAGGCTGAAGGGCTGGTGATGATCCCGCTGAAAATTCACCGCGACAACGCTGCCGACAAGGCGCTGCTGGCCAAGGCCCGTCACCGCACCTTTACCTTTGGCCGCGCCGATGGCACCGATGAAGCGCCGTGGACGGTCAAGACCGATGGTGGTTTTGGCTACCACATGGACCCACGGCGCCTGAACGCTTCGACCCAGTTGTCCAGCGGCCCGACCGATGCCGGTGTCACCGGGTTCGGCACCCTTGAAGTGTGGAATATCAAGGCTGGCGGCAAGGGCTGGAGCCATCCGGTGCACGTGCACTTCGAGGAGGGGATCATCCTCAGTCGCGGCGGCAAGGCCCCGCCAGAGTGGGAAAAATGGGCGCGCAAAGACGTCTATCGCATCGGCTCCGAAGCCGATGGTCTGGACAGCGTGGAAATGGCGATCAACTTCCGCGAGTTCGCCGGGACCTACATGGAGCACTGTCACAATACTCAGCATGAAGACAACTCGATGCTGCTGCGCTGGGACCTGGAGAAACCCGGTCAGCTGCAACTGATGCCCACCCCATTGCCAAGCTGGGACGGTGTGCGCTACGTCAACTCCGCCGCGCTGCCAACCTTCCGCAACGGTGACGGTATGGGCCCACAAGTGGTGGTCAAGCCATGAACCGTCGTCACGGTGACAGCCAATCCGTGCATACCCCGCGCTCCCGGGCGCTGGGCATGCACCTGGTGTTGATGCTGGTGGTCTGTGTGCTCGCCAGCCGTGTGCTGCTGGCGCACCAGGCCAGCGTCGGCGAACCCCCTGCGGCCAGTGAATCCGCCACCCCGTGGGGTGGCGACTATTTCCCCAACACCTTGCTGACCGATCAGGACGGTCAGCAGGTGCATTTCTTCGATGACCTGATCAAAGACAAAGTGGTGGTGATCAACTTCATCTTCACTTCGTGCAGCGATTCCTGCCCCTTGGAAACCGCGCGCCTGCGCCAGGTGCAAAAACTGCTCGGTGATCGGGTCGGCCAGGACATCTTTTTCTACTCGATCAGCATCGATCCGCTCAGTGATACGCCCGAAGTGCTCAAGGCCTATTCGCAGCGCTTCAAAGTCGGCCCCGGCTGGAGGTTTCTCACCGGCGAGTTCGAAGACGTCACCGACCTGCGCAAAAAACTCGGGCTGTTTATCGAAGGCGTCGACAACGGCCGCAGCAAAGATCACAACCTCAGCCTGATCGTCGGCAACCAGACCACCGGGCGCTGGATGAAAGCCTCGCCATTCGAGAATCCGTGGATCCTCGCCGATCAACTGGCCAACACTTTGCAAAACTGGAAACAGCCGAGCATCGAAGAAAGTTACGCCAACGCCCCGGACATTCGCCCCCCGAGCAATGGCGAAGAACTGTTCCGCACGCGCTGTGCCTCGTGCCACAGCCTAGGCCCGCAGGATGGCCAGGGCCTTGGCATGCGCAGCATCGGCCCAGACCTGATCGGCGTAACCCGCCACCGTGATCCGCAGTGGCTGAATCGCTGGATCCGCGAACCGGATCGCCTGCTCGCGGAAAAAGACCCGATTGCCTTGCAACTCTACGAACAATTCGAGCGAATCCCGATGCCCAATCTGCGCCTCGACGAACAGTCCGCGCAGTCGATTATCGACTTCCTCAGCGACGAAACCGAGCGTCAGCAACCGTCCAGCAGTGCCGTAGCCGACGGTGCTTTGACGCCAGTAAAACCGGGCGATCCAGCCGCGACGGTGAGTCAGATGCGGTAGCGGCGAAATAGCATCATTGAACCGTGTGTCGCGGTCAGAGCCACCTACACTGATGGCTGTAACTGGCTCGATACAAAACCTCCAGGGCACTCCCATGCAGCGACTGGAAGCACAAAAAACATCTGCGCCGGACACGTCGGCGGCAATGGGCAAAAGTTGGCGCGAACAGTTCAATCTGCTGCGTTGGTTCTCGCTCGCGAGCTTTTTCATCATCGCCTCCGTGGCAGTGGGGCTGGGGTACATCTCGACGCGCTTTGTCGTCACCGAAAGTGTCGAGCGCGACGCCTTGCTGACTGCACAATTCGTTCAGGCGATTGGCGCGGCGGAAATACGCCACGCCGGCATCACCCCGGCGCGGACCATGGGCGAAATGCTCGACCCGCGCCAGGACGACAACTTTCCCGATGTCGACCCCGTTGCCCATGCAGCCGCCCGCGCCGAGTTCCTCGACCATGTCCAACACCTGCCCGACGTTCTCCTGGCCACGGTGTATGCGCTGGATCGCACGGTGATCTGGTCGACTAATCCCGAACTGATCGGGGTCAAGTTCGAGGATGACGACGAACTCGACGAGTCGTTCGAGATGAAAGTCGCGGTGTCCTCCAGTTATCACAAGATCGACGATGAGAAACCCGAGCAGCAGTTACTGCGCGAACCGAAGTATTTGTTCATCGAGAACTACATCCCGATGTTCAACGCCGACAAAAGCAAAGTCGTTGCCATGGTCGAGGTCTACAAGGAGCCGGCGGATCTGGTCGACCGCATCGACCGTGGATTTGCCTCGATCTGGGCCGCCACGTGTTTCGGCGGGGCGGCGATCTTTCTGGCGTTGTTCTGGATCGTCCGCCGCGCGGCGAAACTGCTGCAGAGCCAACAGCAACAGTTGATCAGTAATGAAACCTTTGTCGCTCTCGGCGAAATGTCCTCGGCGGTGGCGCACAGCCTGCGCAATCCGCTGGCGACCATTCGTTCCAGCGCCGAACTGGCTCAGGAAATCGCCAGCCCCGGCGCGCAACGCAATATCGGCGACATCATCAGCCAGGTCGATCGCATGTCGCGCTGGGTCCGCGAATTGCTGGTGTCGCTGCGGCCGATGAATGACGACGGCGAAGCGGTGGACCTGGTGATGGCGGTCGAAGACACCGTTGGCGCCTTCGAAGCATTGATCAAACGCTGCAACGTCGAAGTGCGCTTCACACCGCAGAATTGCGCGCTGGTGGTCAGCCAGAAGGTGTTGCTCACGCAAATCCTCAATAGCCTGTTTGCCAACGCCCTCGAAGCCATGCCCAAGGGCGGTGTGCTCAGCGTCGAATTCGAATCGCCGCAGCCTGACAGCGTGCGCCTGACCGTGAGCGACACCGGCAAGGGAATGAGCGCGCAGCAGCAGTTGTTGGTGTTCAAACCGTTTTTCACCACCAAACAGGGCGGCCTCGGGGTTGGCCTGGCGTTGGTCAAACGCATCATGGAGCGTTTCGAAGGTTCGGTCGTGCTGACCAGCCGCGAGCAGGAGGGAACCCGCGTCAGTCTCAACTTCAAAGTGGCATCGGGAGGGGAATATGGAACACAGCATTCTGCTGGTCGAGGATGACGAACTGCTGGCCGAGAATATTCAGACCTACCTGGAGCGCAAGGACTTCGAGGTGACGGTCTGCCATTCGGCCGAAGACGCGCTGGGGCAACTGGAAACCTTCATGCCCGACATTGTGCTGACCGACAACTCGCTGCCGGGCATGAGTGGTCACGACCTGATCCAGAAGCTGCGCATCAGCGCGCCGGATCTCAAAGTGATCATGATGACCGGCTACGGCAACGTCGAAGATGCCGTGGTGGCGATGAAGGAGGGCGCCTTTCATTACGTCACCAAACCAGTGGCGTTGCCGGAACTCAAACTGCTGCTCGACAAGGCCCTGGCCACCGAGCGGATGGAGCGCACGCTGTCGTTCTATCAGGACCGCGAGGCGCAGAAATCCGGGGTGCAGGCGCTGATCGGCGACTCGGCGCCGATGCAGTTTCTGAAAAACACCATCGGCCAGTTGCTCGATGCCGAGCGGCGCATGGCCAACACCGATCTACCGCCGGTGCTTGTCGAGGGCGAAACCGGCACCGGCAAGGAACTGGTGGCCCGCGCTCTGCACTTCGACGGCCCGCGCAGCAAAGGCCCGTTCATTGAGTTCAACTGTGCGTCGATCCCGTCGAATCTGGTCGAGTCGGAACTGTTCGGTCACGAGAAAGGCGCGTTCACCGACGCCAAGGATCGTCGCGTAGGTTTAGTGGAAGCCGCGGACGGCGGCACACTGTTTCTCGATGAAGTCGGGGAAATGGATCTGCTGTTGCAGGCCAAGCTGTTGAAGTTGCTGGAGGACCGGACGATTCGCCGGGTTGGTTCGGTGAAGGAGCGCAAGGTCAATCTGCGGGTGATCAGCGCCACCAACTGCAACCTTGAGCAAATGGTCCAGCAGGGCAAATTCCGTCGTGATCTGTTTTTCCGCTTGCGGATCATTTCGATCAAGGTGCCGCGCCTGTATGCCCGAGGTGAAGACATTTTGATGCTGGCCCGGCACTTCCTCGCCAGCCACGGCAAACGCTACGGCAAGCCGAACCTGCATTTCAGCGATCAGGCCGAAGAACTGCTGCTCAGTTACACCTGGCCGGGCAACGTGCGTGAGTTGCGCAACATGCTTGAGCAAACCGTGCTGCTGGCGCCGAGCGACACCATCGCCGCGCATCAGTTGAACGTGTGCATGAGCCTGGTCGACGAACCGCCGCTGCACCTGCACGAAGTGCCGACGCACTACGAATCCCGTCCGGCGAGCAATACCGAGTCGATGAACCTGCCGGAAGTCGAGCGCGACATGGTGCGCAAGATGCTCGACAAGACCGACTGGAATGTCACCAAGTCCGCGCGCCTGCTGGGCCTGAGCCGCGACATGCTGCGCTACCGCATCGAAAAACTCGGCCTCGCCCGGCCGGACAAACGGCAGTGGTAAAAATGCAGATGTCCGAGCCAGCACAAAACCTTGTGGGAGCGAGCTTGCTCGCGAATGCAGTGTGTCAGTCAGCATAAAAGTGACTGATCCACCGCTTTCGCGAGCAAGCTCGCTCCCACAGGGTTATCTGGCGTGTGCAGAATGTTTGGGCAACCCGGATCAATGCTGCTGTCGGCTCAAACACTCCAGCAAACAACCCGGATCCAGCACCTCGTCATTCACATAAATCCCGCGCTCGGCATCGTACGTGCGGATAAACACCCGCACCGTCGCATCCGCCACGGTCGGCAATTGTGAATCGTAGAAATCATGGTCACCCGGAATCACCACAAAATCCTGCGGCGCCGTATCCTCGTAAGGCCTTGGCGGCGTGGCCTGCAGTGAATACGGGGCAGGGTGGGCGAAGGGCTGGTTCGGCCCGTAATAATTGAAATTGCTGTCCAGCGCTTGCGCCTGAGTGGCAGCGAGCAGACAGCCGGTCAACAATAGCCGTTCGAGCATTAGCATGGCGGCACCTGCGAGTGCGGTTTTCCCCAAGGCTATTAACTATAGCTGCCTCACACGAAACCAATGTAGGAGCTGCCCAAGGCTCGGGCCGCGTTCGGCAGCGCCTACAGGAATTGGCTTACAAGTTTGCAACAACCACAATTGCCGGGCTGATCTAGACTCGGATCCGCTCAATCACGAGCCTCGTCCGGAGTGCGCCATGGAAGTGCCCAATAATAAAACCGCCATCGAGAGCAATCGACAGGCGTGGAACGATTCCGCCCGTCACCATCAGGATTCGCCTGACTGGCAGGCGTTACTGAGCGACGTCGCGCAGGCGGATTTCTCCTGCCTCGATGAGACCCTGAGCGGGTTACTGGAGGTCGACGCCAAGGATGTGATTCAACTGGGCTGCAACAATGGCCGCGAGAGTCTCTCCCTGTTTGCCCTCGGTGCCAGAAGCGTGGTCGGTGTCGATCAATCGGCTGCGTTTCTCGAACAGGCGCGTGAGCTGAACAAGCGTTCACCGCACAATGCCGAGTTCATCGAAAGCGATATCCATCATCTGCCAGCGTCCCTGCACAATCGTTTCGACGTGGCGCTGATCACCATCGGCGTCCTCAACTGGATGCCGGACATCGGCGAGTTTTTCCGCCATGTCGCTTCAACGCTGAAGCCGGGTGGCAAACTGGTGATCTATGAAACCCATCCGTTCCTGGAAATGGTTGATCCCGACGCTGAAGATCCGTACCGCCTCGCCAGCTCGTATTTTCGCGCCGAACCGTTTGTGCAGGAAGAGCCGATTGTCTATGTCGGCAAGGTTGAGCAGCCGGCGGCGAAGTCGTATTGGTTTGTGCATAACCTTGGCGCCATCTTCAGCGCTGCCATTGCGGCAGGGCTGAATATTGCGCACTTCAGGGAGTACGCCCATTCGAACCGGGAAGAGGTGTATGACCGGTATTTGAATCAAGAGGCGCAGATGCCGATGTGTTTTACCTTGGTCGCCACCAGGATTTGAAATTCATCGTCGTTGCCACTGGCCTCATCGCTGGCAAGCCAGCTCCCACAGGATTTTGTGTCGTACATAAATAATCGGTACAACTCAAAACCCTGTGGGAGCTGGCTTGCCAGCGATGACGGCCTAAAGACGCCACAAATCCTCGGATTGAATCAAGCCTGCGCCGCCGAGCTCACCACCGGCCGTCCCGGTTTGCGCAGCGGTTCCAGCCGTGATCCCTCATACCGCGTTTCACGGAAAAACCTCCAGCGGCCGAACAGGCCGTAAACGTGCGTGACCCGCCCCTGCTCGTGGTATCCCATGCGGATATGCAGCTTCAGCGCCGGAATATTGTGCGTCTCGCACACGTCCACCACCTTGTCGCAACCCTGCGCCGCCATGGCTTGCCACAGCGCCACTTGCACGTCCACCGACAGGCTGCTGCCGAAATAGGCGCGGGTCATTTCACCGCCAAACTCGAAGAACTCACCCGGCTTCACCGGGAAGGTGCAGCCGTAATAGTGACGGTCGTGATAGTCGCGAATGCTGCCCCAAATAAAAGCGACTGCGTGGCCGTCAGCATCGAGGTACATGTGCCCGGTGTGCCCCTCGGCGGCGAGCTCCGCCATGGTGCCCACGCGGTCCCCAAAATGCTTGGCGAAGGCGATGGCGTTCTCCGGCGTGATGTCGACTCTGCGCAGTCCGTCGTAAGGCCGCAGCTTGTGTAGCGGTACTGGGCTGACCAGGTCACGCTCCATCCACAACAGTTCCCAATGGAAGAACACGTAGCGTTTCCACAACGTGCCGAACGTGCGGCCGAGGCCCTTTTGTCGGATGCGTTCTTGTAGTTTTTCGATCACGCTCATGATGCCCTCCGTGGCCGCAGCCCGGGTGTGGTGGATGGTGCTTTTGTGGGTATAGATCACGCTGGCCAGTTAATTTCAAAGGGCCACTTTGGAAAGTATTTCAACTTGTGTAGCTCAATCGAGTGCCGTCGCCCCGCGTAGAAAATCCTTGTTCAGATCGGTATAGGAAACCCGCAGAACGCCCATCAGCCGCTGCTCTAGAACACGGCTCAAAGACTCGTCGGGGTGGAGATAGGCATCGCCAAAGTCGGCGCCGAGTTGCGTCGGATGCGCGACGATTTCCAGCACGCCGTCGGTCGGCGCGTTGTCGTTGCGCAGGTCGATCGGCGTGCACACGTAATCGGCGGTGACACCGGCCAGACTCTGCAAACGCCAATTGAGCAATCCCTTGAATACACGCTTGGGCAGATTGAGGTTCTGTCCCAGGTTGCGCGCCAGCCGAATCGGTACACCTTGATGCGCGGCAAACCGTGCGACGATCTCGCCGATCGGCCAGATGTTGTGCACGTGCTGATGTGAATCGATATGGCTGGGACGCATGCCGTGCTCGACACAGCGCTGCCACTGCGCCTGCAGCTCTTCGCGCACCGCGTCGCGATCCTCACGCCCAAGCCACAGGCTGTGACGCGGCAAGCTGAGGTCGAACACCCCGTGGCCATCGCAGAAGGTGCGACTGCGCAGGATCGCCGCACTCAGCGGCCGGCCGTACGTCAGGTTGAAATGCAACCCGACCCGACCTTGCAGCGAAGCATGCCGGGCCATCGTGCAGGCCGCTTCGAATGCAGGCATGTTGGCCATGGCGGTGGCGCTGCTGATGACCCCGGCCTGAAACGCGGCGAAGATCACCGCGTTTTCGTTCGGGCTGAGGCCGAAATCGTCAGCGTTGACTATGACTTGGCGAGGCATGTTCGCCCTCCGTGGTGATTGCGACAGGTTTGACGACAGGTGCAGGTTTATCTGCGCGTTTGGCGCGCCACTGTTGCAGCGTCGGTTTGAGTCGATGCCACAGGCGCAGGCCGAGGCCGAGCACCAGACCACTCGGGCGCCATGAGTAGAAACTCCAGCGCCAATGCTCCAGTTGCCCGGTCATGCGTTCGTGCAGTTGATGGCTGGAGTTTTCCAGGCTGACCCGCGAGGCGTCGATCCAGCGCCAGTTGTCGTCCAGCCCCCAGCGAATCCATTCCTCCAGCAACACCCGGCCGCTGCCCAGGTCGGCGTATTGCGGCAGGAAGGCGAGGTTGTAATCGTAGAGCCGACCCTGTTCGAGCAGGCCGAGCCGGTAGCTGATGCAACGGCCGTTCAACTCCAGTGTCACCACCCGCACCAGGCCCTGGCCGGCGAGGGCGGTGAAGGCGCGCTCGATCAGTTGGCGGCTGCGTTCGCTGGCGAAAATCCCCACGCCTTCGTCACCTTTCCAGCTCACCGCTTCGACGTCGCTGATGACCTGCAGCAGTGGGCCCATGCTCATCGCATCGGGCACGATGCGCCGCACCTCGGCACCGCACGCGGCAATCCGCTTGCGTGCCCGACGCAGTTTGTAGCGCGGGTCGCCAGACACTTCCTGATGATCGGCCGCGCTGATCAGATGCACCGGCACCCGACAACTCAGGCGCCGTTCAGCGGTCGAGCTGCGCGCCATCCATTCGGTCAGCGCGCTTTCCTCACCCGCAGGTTCGGACAATTCATTGAGTTGCAGCAACGCGTGCGGCACCCGTTGGCGAATCAATAGCAACGCTTTGCGCATGTCCTCACAGCCGAGCAAAGACAACAGCGCCAAGCGATCGGCCAGTGGATACCCCAAGTGATGCACGACCCGGAACGGCACGCCGGCGAAACGCTCGCGACTCGCCACCAATGGCAGGCACAGACGCAATTCGTCCGCTTCCCACCCCAGCAGAATGTGCAAACGCTCACCCTCGCCAAGGGCCTGCTCGGCCGCGCACAACCAACCGAGGTGGTTGAACGGCGTGTGATCCGTCACCCGCAGGCACAGCGCTTCATACGCTATTGCCGGGAAGTCGGCGGCGCACAGCGAGGTGCGCCATTCGAATCGCGTCACCATAGGCTCAGGCCGCCGTGGCTGTTACGGGTGGACGGGACGGTTTGCGCAGCGCATCCAGACGCGAGCCGCTGTAGCGGGTTTCGCGGTAGAAGTGCCAGCGACCGAACAGGGTGTACACATTCATGATGCGGTTTTGCTCGGTGTAGCCCATACGCAAGTGCAGCTTGAGCGCCGGGATGTTGTGGAATTCGCAGACGTCGACAACCTTGTCGCAACCTTGTGCGGCCATGGCTTTCCACAACTCGAGTTGCAGATCTACCGACAGCTCGGTGCCCCAATAGGCGCGGGTCAGTTCACCGCCGAACTCGAAGAATTCCCCGGGTTTCACCGGGAACATGCAGCCGTAATAGTGCCGGTCGAAATAGTCCCGCGCGCTGCCCCAGATAAACGCTACCGCGTCGCCCTGATCGTCGAGGTGCATATGCCCGGTGTGACCTTCGTTGGCCAGCTCGGCCATGGTGCCGACGCGGTCGCCGAAATAGCGCGCAAAGGCGCTGGCGTTGTCCGCCGTGATCTTCACCACCCGCAGCGGCGGGTAGGGTTTGAGGCTGTGCGGCGGCACCGGGCTGACCAGATCGCGTTCCATCCACAGCAGTTCCTGATGGGAAAAAATGTAGTGTTTCCACGCTTTCTTGACGGTGGCAGTAAGTCCTTTCTGCCGCAGGTGTTCAGTCAGTTTGTTGAGCATGTTCATGGTGTTCACTCCGGATGACGAGGCATCGCGCGGCCACAGGCCTGCGCAGCTGAACATCAACGGACGGTTCATGACGCGCTCCAGCTAAGGGAGAAGAGGGTCTGCCCCGGAAGCTCGAAACGCACGCGTCCGTCCTGGCAGGCAAACGGCGCGTCGCGACTGCGATTGTCGGCGCCGAAGTAGCGCAAGGCGCCATTGTTCAACGGGCATTTCGCCCCGCTCAGATCAATGCGCTGCAGGCGTGTGCCTTTATTCACGCCGAGCAGACCACGCTGCTCGTCGCCGGCCATCGCCAGTACATCCACCTCAAATCCATCGTTCTCCAGCCACAGCACCTGATGCAGCCAGTGCTGCGCAATGAACTGCTGGGCCAGCCCCACCGGTTTCAGCTCGAAGCGGCGTTCATCGTCCGAGACGCGCAGCATGCCTTTGGGGTATTGCGGCTCATCGGCGGCCTGGAACCAGTTGAGCATGCTCAGCAAGCCATCCTGCGAAGCGTTGACCACCACCGACGCCCACCACAGCGAGGTGTAGTGGGTTTCCTGATCGTAGGGGCTGAGGCTGGAACCGCTGGACAGATTGGTCTGGTCGAGCAGCAAGGCTTTACGCGGCTGCCCCTTGCTGTCGAGGCCAACCAGTTCGGCGGCGCGCCGCACGCTGTCGCGGTAGACGCGAGTGGCGAGCAGGTCGCGGATCATCCATTCGTGCCACGCCAGTGCATCCACCTGATCGCCTGATTCACTGAGCAGACGCCGCGCCCAGTCGATGCCGCGCTTGTCTGCCGCGTTCTCGGCGAACGGCCCGTTGACCAGCCGCGAACTGGCCGGCATGGCAATGCGCACACCGGCCCTGGCATTGGCCGGATCGCTGCGCACCTGCCGGGCCATGCTGGTGAAGATCGCTTGATATTGCGCATAGCTGGAATAGTTGAGGTTCGGCTCGTCGGCAAAGCCGATGTAGTGCGTGCCTTGGCCGCCCAGCGCACGGGTGCCGGCGAGCCATGCCGCGAGGCCGCCGTTGCTTTGCACATCGGCGCGCAGATCGGCTTGCCGCTGGCTGCCAGCGAGCAGCGTGATGTCCTGCTTGATGCCGAAACGCTCCTGATACACCTGACGGAACGCATCTTCGAAATGCGGATTCTTCGCCGTCACATCAACAAAGCTGTAGTAACTCGCCGCTGTCGGTTTCAGCGCATCGAGCGCGGCATGACTGGCCGCTGGCGGCATCACGTAGGGCAGAGCGATGCCCAGATCCGGCGTGCGCCCCAGGACTTTGTCATGCACGACCAGATGGATCTGGCCGGCGTCTTCGCGCAAGGGTTTGAGTTGCTGCGGGTTCTGCGCAAACAGATTGGCCGTGCCATCGAGCCAGAACGCCGCCTTGCCGCTGCCTTGCAGGCGCAGGCGCCAGACTTGCTCGCGCTCGCTGACCGGCAGTGCGACCTGATCGAATTGCCAGTAGGCGCGATAGGGTTTCAGCGCGAGCGTCAGCGCTTGATCATCGCCGACCCGTTGCGCCTGCAACGCGCTGACGCCGCCATGAAACTTGCCGGCCAGCACGGCGTGTTCGCCGGCGGCGACCTTGAAATACAATTCATCGCCGTTTTGCGTTTCGGCACTGAAATGCACCTTGGCCGGGGCGAACAGCGCGACGGTGCGCTCGTCATGCTCAACGCGATAATGGCGGAAACTGTAGCCGGGAATCTCCAGTCGATAACTGGCCGCACCGGGCAGCAGCGGCCAGCTCTGGCTGCCACGGGTTTCACGGGCCTGAATGAACCGGTCGTCCTGCAACCTGCCCTGGCCATCGAGCAGATACAAATGCTCTTCATTGGCCTCGGCCTGCCACGCCGGCGTCCAGCGCACCGTCACCGTATCCGGGCGATCCGCTTGCAGATACAGACTGCCGTCACGGATCTCGCCCCAACGCATGGACGCGGCAAAGGCGTCCAGCGACAGGCCGAGACCGAGCAGCAGGGCCAGGCCTTTCATGCGGTTTTCCGCCGTTGCAGCATCAGCCACATCGGTGTGACGTCGCGGGGCAGAATGATCAGGGTTTGCCAGAACGGCACGCCGCTCAAGCGGCAGTACAACATCAGCATCGCCACGGTCACGGCCAGATAGGCAATCGACGAAGCCGCCGCCGCGCCGACGATGCCGTAGGCCGGAATCAGCACCAGGTTCAGCGCCAGATTGAGCAGGGCGCCCAGGCCCATCAACAACGACACCGTGCCGGGGCGGTTTTTGCCCAGCAGATCGAGGCGCAGAATGCTTGCGTAGCACAGGCCCAGCAGCCCCGGCAGCAACGCGAGCAACGCCGGGTACGCCGGTTGGTAAGCGACCCCGAACAGCGTGACGATCAGCCATTGGCCAATCACCGCCATGCTCAGGCAAGCGCCGAGCATCACCGTGGCGGTCAGGCGCAGGGCCAGTGGCGTGACCTTGTCCATGCCTTCGTCCTGTTGCAGCAGGCGTTTCATCAAGGGTGTGGTCACCGCCTCCGGAACGATCAGCAGCAGTTCGGCGGCGGCGCTGGCCATTGCGTAATGGCCCAGCGCGGTACTGCCGAGCAAAGCACCGATAAACAGATAATCCGAGCGCAGGATCACTTGCTGGAACAGCAGGTCCGGATGGCTGCGGGCGCTGTAGCGCAGCAGTTCGTTCTGGCTGGCGCGATCCCACTGCAGCTGCAACGGTTGCGCACGTTTGAGCCAGACCCAGCCGGCGAGCACGACCAGGCTGATGCCGGCCAGCCAACTGATCAGCGCCGCTTCGAGGGCGGCACTTTTCCACATCCAGAACAGGGCGAGAAACAGCAGCAGCGGCGCCAGTGACTCGACCAGGCGCAAGGCGTTGAACGCCACCACACCGCCCGAGGCGTTGTGCAAGGTCAGCAGACCGCTTTTCAATACCGTCAGCGGCACCGCCAGCAGCAACAGCCAGGCGAGCAGACCGAGTTGCACGGTGACATCCAGTTCACTGCCGAATTCACGTACCAGCGCCACCACCAGCAAGGTCAACAACCCGGCCAGCAAACAGCCGAACACCAACACCTGACTGAGCAGCAGGCCCATCGGCCGTTGCTTGGCGGCCTGATAGCCGACCGCCGAGTTCAGCCCGCCACTGGTGGCCGCACTGATCAGGTCCGGCAAGGTGCTGAGCAGGGCAAACAGCCCGCGCTCACTTGGCCCGAGGATCCGCGCCAGCAGCACGTTGCGCAGCAAGCGCAGGGCGATCATCGCCAGTTTGGTGCCCATGCTCAGCGCCAGATGCTTGAGGTAGTGGCCTCGACTCATGGCCGTGCCCCGCGAAAGATTCGCCACGACAGCAGTTCCGGATTGCGTGCAGTGCGCTGACTGACGCCGAAACGCGGCAGGTTCAGCGGATCGCCTTCGCCGCGATAGATGCCGGTGGCGGTGCCCAGGGCGAACGGATAATCGTGGCGGGCAAGCTGTTCGCGCACGCGTTGGTCGTTGTCACCGTTGGGGTAGCAATACACCGGCAACGGCCGGTTGCAGCCGTTGTTCAGGGCATCGCGGCTGCGGCTGATTTCCTCGCTCAGGCGCACATCATCCAGACCGGTGAGAATCGCGTGACTGGCACCGTGCGGGCCGAAACGCACCAGCCCGGACGCCTCCAGCGCCCGCACCTGATGCCAGTCCAGCGCTTGCGGCTGCGACTCTTGCGGACATTCATCGGTCAGGCGTTCCAGTTCGCGCGGCTCCAGGCCCTTGAGCCCTTGCAGGTAATGCAGCAGCGCCAGACTGCGCCGGTCGACGTCAATGTCGTCGAGCAGCACCGGCAGCGGATGACCGCACGCTTGCAGGCATTCGATCAAATGCATTCGCGGCTTCTCGCCGTGGCTGCCCCACAGGGTTTCGCCGAGGGCCTCCCACCAGAAACGTTGACGGCTGCCGATGAAATCGGTGGAGAGGAAAATACTCGCCGGTATCTGATATTTCTGCAGCAGCGGCCAGGCGTTGACCGCGTTGTCGCGCCAGCCGTCATCGAACGTCAGCGCCACCCGCGGGCGCTCGGTGCGCAGCGAGTTGGGCTGGAGGATTTCCATCAGCGGCACGCAGTCGAAGTGGCGACGCAGCCACACCAGCAAGTGCTCGAAGGCCTTGGGCCCGACGCACAGTTCATTGCGGTGCGGCAGGTTGGCGGCGCGGTCGTTGGCCAGCACCCGGTGCAGCATCAGAATCACCCCGGCACCGTGCAACTGGTTGCGGCCCACGGAAGAGTTGAGATAGAGCCAGCCACTGGTGCGTTTTATCAGTTGTTTGATCGCCATGGCTTCGGTCCTCTTAACGGTTCTGTTCAGGATTCCACTGGGCATACCGCTGGCCGCGCAGGAACTGCCACAGGCCGAGGCTCATCCCGGCGAGCGTGACCAGCAGAAACGCGGCCAGACGAAACGGTTTCGGCAAGCGGTGTTGCGAGTCGAGTAAACCGGCGATCGCCACGCCATAGCCGAACAGCTGGGCGATCAGGGCCAGGCGATAGAAACCGTGGTCGTCCCACAGCCAGAAGTTGCTCAGCAGCAACGGCAGCAGGAGGATCGGCGCCAGGCGGCGGATCAGTTTGTGGCTGATCAGTGCGACCGAATACAGGCCATGTTTGAGGGGGTTGAGCAGCTCACTGCGCTGGGCCAGGCTTTGCAAGCCACCGACAGTCACGCGTTGACGACGGCGGAACTGTTTGTCCGCTTCGTCGACGCCGTGGTCGATCACTTGCGCCTCGGGGACGTACACAATGCGTTTGAAAGCGACCGGTGCGCAGGTACTGATGAAAAAATCGTCGTTGACCTCCGCCGGTACGTTCTGGAACAGCTCGCGGCGCAGGGCGAGCAGAGCGCCGTCGGCGGAGACCATGCAGCCGGTGCGGTTCTCCATCCGGCGCAACCAGCCCTCGTAGTGCCGATACAGGCTGTCGCCGACGCTGAGGCCGCCGCCGGTCACCGGGATCACCATGTGCCCGGCGCAGGCACCGACAGCGGGATCGCTCAACGGCGCGAGCAAGTGGCCGAGGGTTTCCCGCGACCATTGGTTGTCGGCATCGGTGAACACCAGAATGTCGCCGGTGGTCAGGGCCACTCCGGCGTTCAGCGTTGCCGCTTTGCCCTGACGCGGCAGGTCGAGCACGCTGATGCGCGCATCAACCACCTTGCGCGCGCAGGCCACGGTGTCGTCGCTGGAGCCGTCGCTGGCGAGAATGATCTGCAAACTGGCCGGTTGATAATCCTGCGCCAGCAACGTGCGCAGCTTGTGCTCGATATGCCGCGCCTCGTTGTGTGCGGCGATCACGATGCTCACGTTCAGCGGCGGTGCCGGGGCGTGACGCCATGCCGGAAACAGCGGCGACAGAAGTGTCAGCAGCAACGGGTAACCCACGTAGGCATACACCGGCAGCAACAGGCACAGCCAGAAAATGAATTCAGCCACGGGCAGGCCTCCTGGCGTTCCAATGACACAGATTGAGAATGAACGCCGCCCCGGCGAGGTGCAGGCGCACCCAGTGCAGGCCCCACAGTTGCAGGGTCAGTCCGAGGTCGTGATGGCGTGCACTCTGACGAATGCTCAGGACCAGTCCGGGTAACAGGGTCAACAGCACCATGACTGCCGCGTGATGCGGAAAACCGTCGAGCAGAGCCGAGATCGCGAGGAAATCCAGAATCCACACCGCCAGCGACAGCAGCGGAAAACGCAGCAGGCGCAGGCTGAAACCATGGGTGCGCAGCAGTTGCAGATGGCTGCCCTGACGCCACATTTCCTTGCCCATCCACTCACGCCAGTTCATCTCGTAGCCCCAGTGCAGGGCCACGCTGCTGTTCACCGACAGCAGCCGCGCACCTTGTTTGTGCAGGCGCAGGGTGAACTCCTTGTCTTCGCCGGTGCGCAGGTGTTCGTTGAACCCGCCGACCTTGTCGAAACAGCTGCGGCGCATCAGCAGGTTGGAACTGGGCAGCCACTCCACCGGGTGCGACGCCTGAGTCGACGGGCGCAGTGTGCGCCGTTGCCAGGCGGTGGCGTACCACGGCGCGGCGGCGGGGGTGTGCAGGTCGAGACCGAACACGTCGGCCTGTCCCTCGGCTTGCAGCTCGAACAATGGCTTGAGCCAGTCTTCGGGCATCTCGACATCGGCGTCGATGAACGCGAGCCACTCGCCGCTCGCCAGCAGCACGCCGCGATTGCGCAGGGCGCCGATCAGCAGGCCCGGCAGCACCAGCACCTGCGCGCCGAACTGGCGGGCGATGTGCGGACCGTCGTCGCTCGAACCGTTGTCGACCACAATCAACTCACACTCCACGTTGGCCGCATGCGCGGCTTTTTGTGCAGCCAGCAGCGTGCGGCCGATGTGCCGGGCCTCGTTGTACATCGGGATGATGATGCTGATCCGGCTCATGCGCGGGCCTCGGTCAGGGGGGCTTGTTCGGCTTTCAGGCGCAGCACGCTGGTCAGCGCGAGCATGATCCACACGTATTTCTGGTTCGGCGCGCTGAGGAACATCAGGAACAGGGTCAGCGACAGAAAGCTCACGCCCAGGTGGGTCATCAGGTCTGCCTGTTGCCCGTCACGGCGCAGCAGCCACGCGGCGCGTGCGCGGATCAGGTTGTACAGGCCCAGGCCAAGCATGCCGACGAACAGCAGCCCGGCGGGAATCCCCAGTTCACTGAAGATTTCCAGGTAGGTGTTGTGGGCACGGCGATAGAGGTCGCCGATCTTGCGGTTGGCGGAAAACGCCTTGGCGTAACCGGTGGTTGCATAGTGCAGCGGGAAAGTGCCGGGGCCGGAGCCGAGCAGCGGGTTTTCGCGGATCATCTGGCTGCCGACCACGATGTACGAGGCGCGACGGCCGAGGGATTCGTCGTCGTGGCCCTTGGCCCCGGCGCTGAGCACGCTCAGGGATTGAATGCGTGCGATGTAGCCGGCGGGCATCGCGTAGATCGCCAGCGGAATCACAATGGCTGCGCCGAGCATGGCGAAACCCAGGTGCCGTGGGCGGATCCGGGTCAGTTGGGCGCGGTAGTGCCAGCAGCCGATCAACAGACTCAGCGCCACCACCACCAACCCGGAGCGCGACTCGGTCTTGGTCATGCCGCCGAGCAGCAACAGGCAGCAGGCGCCCCAGAACAACCGGTGCAGCAGGTTGGGGCCGCGAATCACCAACAGCAGCGCCAACGGAATGGCGAAGGCGATCAGCAGGGCGAAGGCGTTGGGGTCTTCGAGCAGCCCGGCCGCACGACCCTGGTCCTGGAATTTGGCCGAGAACATCGCCATGG
Organism: Pseudomonas monsensis; assembly: GCF_014268495.2. Lineage (NCBI taxonomy): Bacteria > Pseudomonadati > Pseudomonadota > Gammaproteobacteria > Pseudomonadales > Pseudomonadaceae > Pseudomonas > Pseudomonas monsensis. The sequence continues at coordinate 2,599,880 of NZ_CP077087.1, forward strand.
CACAGGTAGCGCTGACGCTCAGGGTTACCAGTCTGGCAAACAGGTCGAGGTTCAGTTCGCGACCAATCAGCAGGGTGATGACAAACAGGATCAGCCCGACGCTCAACTCGCGCAGGTGCCCCAGCGACATGCCCAGGTCATCGGTATTGAGCAGGCTGAGGAAATACAGGACCAGAAACCACAGCAAAAAACGCCACAGGTTGCTGCGCAGGCGCTCACCGGGAATCTGATGCAGGGCCAGTTGCAGCATCAGGATCACCGCCAGCGAGGCGCCGAGCAGTTTGCTCCCGGAGAACGCGCTGTCCTTGAAGAACCCTTCGAACGGCACCAGCGCGGCAATCCCCAGCAGGCCCCAGGTCGGCTTGCGGTACAACACCGAAAAACCCACCAGACCAATGACGGCGCCGGGTGCCAGAAACGGATAAGGGCTGGCGAGCAAACCGATGCACACCAAACCAAGCAGAGTGACGATCGAGAGCGGGAAAATCATGCGCGTGCCTCCCGTGCCGTGCGGATGTACAGCTGCGACCAGCGTTCGGCCAGGGCCTTGAGGTCGTAGCGATCCTGTTGCGTGCGTTTTGCGTTGTCGCGCAACTGGCGCGCCAGTTTCGGCTCGCTCAGCAGGGTGTCGAGCTGACGGGCGAGGGCGGCGGTGTCGACGGGGGAGGCGAGCAGGCCGTTATGCCGATGTTCGAGCACATCGGGAATCCCGCCCACCGCGAACGCCACCACCGGCACGCCAGCCTGCATCGCCTCCAGCAAAATCATCGGCGTGCCCTCGGTGCGCGAGCTGATCACCAGCGCATCGAGCTGTCGCCACCACGGTTGCATGTGGGTCTGATACCCCGGCAGACGTATCCGTTGCTGCAGACCGGCGTTGTCGATCCGTGCCTGCAACGCCTCGCGTTCCGGGCCATCGCCGAGCATCACCGCATCCAGTTGCGGATGCTGGTGACACAGCGGGATCAGCACATCGAGAAACAGATCCGGGCCTTTTTCACTGCTCAACCGTCCGACGTAACCGCTCAGCCAACGCTGCCGGTCGCCGTCCGGGACCAGCGCCGCGGCGGCGGGCAAACCGTTGGGAATTACCTGCAACTTCTCCGCCCGGACACTGGCCTGACGGTGCAGCGCGGCGATGCTTTCCGCCACGCAGACCACCCGATCCACCGACGCGGTGCGGCACAGTTGCAGGCTCAGCCAGGTGTAGAACTTCTGCTTGCGACTGCGCGGGGTGAAGCCGTGCTGGGTAATCACCAGCGGCAGGCGCAACAGCGTCGCCCCGACCCAGCCGAATAGCAGGCCCTTGAAATTGTGCGTGTTGATCAGCGGCTGTTCACTGCGCCGCTGCCGCAAGTGCTTGAGCAATTCGCCCAGGCCGGCACACCCGCGACAGTCCACCCCGGCCTCACGAAAGCGCGCGATCAGTTCCGCTGGCGCGTCGAGAAACAGCACCTGATGCTGTCCCGGCGTCGCCAGGCAATGATCCAGCAACATCCGCTCGGCGCCATAGAAACCGCCGCTGCTGAGCAAATGAATGATCGGCAGCGCGGGGTTCGGGGCGGACGCAGTGTTCAATTGCGCACCCAGTGCACGAAGCTAGGCACCGTCCAGTTCTTGTGCGGATTGCTCGGCAGTGCGTTCTCGTCGTTGATCACCAGCAACACTGGCAGGCCCAGCTCGTGGCTGATTTGCGCCGGATGTTTGAAGCGATGATCGAAGAACTCACGCACGTAGACCAGGGCAATCGCCAGCAGCAAACCGGTGAGCAGGCCGAATGGAATGATCAGGAACGCTTTCGGAAATGCCGGCTCCGTCGGTTCGAACGGCGGGCTGAGCACCTTGGCGTTCGACAGGTCATCGTTGAGCGAGCCGGCGGTACTGCTTTCGGCGAAGCGTTGCGCGTAGGTCGAGAACGCCGTGTGCAGCGCGTCGATTTCCGTGTCCATCTGCCGCAACTTGCTTTGGGTCTGCTGCAAGGTGTGGATGCGGTTCTTGAACTCGGCAATGCGTGCGGTTTTCTGATTGATCACCTGTTGCACCACAGCCAGGTCGTTGGTGCGTTCCTGAATGCGGTTGCTCACCACTTTGAGAAATTGCTGACGGGTGCGGGCGATTTGCTCGCGGGTCAACAGCATGGGTTCGCTGCCGGGCTGGAACACTGCCAGATCGTTCATGTAGCGGCTGACCTGGGTGGTCAGTTGCTCACCCATTTGCTTGATCTCGCGATCCTCGAACGCCACGTTGTCCACCGTAGTGGTGAAGGTGTAGGGAAACGTGTAGTCGTTGAGCTTGTTATTGCTCGCGGCGGCCAGCGCGGTTTTCAGGTATTCGAGCCAGCGCTGGCTCTGCAACAGACGATCCTGATACAGGTTCAGCGCTTGCTCCTCGGTGTTGATCGCGTTCAGGCGGAAGGTGATTTCTTCCTTCGGATCCGACGAGCCGACGCTTTCCAGCAAGGCCTGGCGGTTACCTTCCAGACCATCGAGGCGCACTTGATAGAGATGCTTCTTCGACTCGTAGAAAGACTGCGGCAAGTCGATCGACTGCAGGGCCTGACGGCTGACCAGATAGTTCTGCAGCAGGGCGCTGACAAACGTCGTGCCCTGATGCGGATCCGGGAAGCTGTAGACGATCGAGATTACATTGGAGCCGGGCAGGGTCTCGATTTTCAGGCTGTCGATGGCTTGCTGGGTCAACGCGTCGAGCGCGGTGTCACGCACCGGATCGGTTTCCAGGCCGAGCATGTTGCGCAGCGGATTGATCAGGTACTGGCGCAGCGGCGAGGTGACATAGCGTTTGAACGGTTCCACGACCAGTCTGGCGAACATGCCGACCGGTGGCGTGTATTCGCCCTTGTCGCGCAGTTCGCTGATGGTCTGACGAATCAGCGCCGGTGACCGCAGAATGTTGCTCTCGGTTTCCATGTCCGCCAGTGACGGCGGAATGAAGGTGGCGTTATCCACGGTGAGTGACGTGGTGGCGTCACCCTGGGAGAGTTTTTTCGACTGCACGATCACCTGGGCGGTGATATCGAAGCTCTGTTTGAGCACCAGCGGCAGTAACAACGCGATGACTGCAAAGATCAGGAAGACCCGTTTCACCAGTTGCTTGTTGGCGAAGAAGATCCTGAAGAACTCATGCAGGTAGTTTTCCTTTGGATTCATGATCGTTCACCTGAGAGTCAGTTACTGCTGCTGCTTTTGTTGTCGACGCGGTAGCCGAAGCTGAACCCGACGCCCTGGAACAACACCACGTCTGCCAGTTGCCGGGCGAGATCGCCGGCACTCGCCAGTTTTGTTTTCGGTACGAACAGCATGTCGTCCGGTTGCAGGTAGGCGATCTGCGACGCGTCGCCCGACAGGGCTTTTTCCACGTCGTAGTGCACGGCCTGCACCTGGTTGCCGTTGCGGCGCATGATCACCACCGAATCCAGACGGGCCTTGACGTTGGTGCCCCGGGCCAGGGTCAGCGCCTCAAGCACCGACACCGGACGGCGGATCGGGTAGGACCCCGGCTGGCCGACTTCGCCGAGCACGTAGATTTCATTGCCGGCGGTGGATTTGAGCAGCACATCGACGCTCATCCGTCCGGGCAATTGCGCGTACTTCTGGTTGAGGAAGGTTTCCAGTTGATTGACGGTCATGCCTTGCAGCGGCACGGCGCCGATTTCCGGGAAGCTCGCGTAGCCGTCGGTGCCCACGGTGATCTCACGGCTCATGCCGGTGGCCGGGTGGTTCAGCGCGCTTTTCAGGTTCTGCTCGTTGGTCAACGGACTGATGATCTGCACGGTCAATTGATTGCGGTTGGGCTGAAACAACTGTTTGCGCTGATAGGCACGCTGAATTTCTTCACGGGCCTCATCGCTGGTCAGCCCGGCGATTTTCACCGAGGTGTTGGCCCCCGGCAGGTTGATGGTGCCGTCGGGCAGCACCAGTTGGTTGCCGTTGAGCTGGCTGGCCGCGGTGAAGTTCAGGCCGATCTGATCACCCGACTGCACGCGGTAGGCATCCGAGCCGCTGGTGCTGATGTGGAAGATCACGTCCAGCACATCCTGCGGGCGCAGGGTCTGCTCGACCTTCGGCATGTCGGTGGCCTGGGCGTTGGCCGGCGTCGCGGTGAGGATATTCACCGGCATGTTCTGGGTTTCGGAGGTGCTTGAGCAGCCTGCAAGCGGCAGCATCAGCAGAACAAGTATCTTGGCGTTCATGGCGTCATCCTTCGCGTTCGCTTACAGGTTTTTGTAAAGCCATTTGGGCATGTAGTACTTGCGTCGGTTGAACACGCTGCCGACCACTTTTGCCCCGGCCTGAGTCAGGCGTTGCACGGCGGCCTGGGCGACTTCCCAGCGGGTGTCTTCGGCGCGAACGACAAACACCACACCATCGACCTGCGTGCTGATCACCAGCGTGTCGGCGGCGGAATACACCGCGTCGCCGTCGATCACCACAAAGCGATACTGGCTGCCCAACTGGTCGAGCAATGGGCTCAGGCGCTCGGCGGTGAGGTGTTCCAGGGTGCGGATCGGTCGGCCGTTGGGCAGTACGTGAAACGGCAGGCTCGACACCTGCACCACGCAGTCCTGCAACAGCGGCGGGTTGTCCGGGTTGAACAGCAAGTCACGCAGGCCGCGCTCCTTGCTCAGGTTCAATTGTCGGGTCAGGTTGCTTGCCGACTGGCTGGCGTCTACCAGCAGCACCTGGCCGCTGCTCATTTGCGCCAGTTGGCTGGCCAGCGCGAGGGCGCTGGTGGTGGTGCCGGCCCCGGGGTTGGCGGCGGTCAGGAACAGGATCCGCAGATCCAGATCCAGCACGGTCGAGGTCAGGTTCGATTCGCTAGGGTTGGCGATGCTCAGGCTTTTGTTGGTTGAACCGTCCATTAGCTTGCTCCGTGGCCGCTGAATACTTTGAAGGGGGTTTTCAACAGAATCTTCAAATCAAGCAAAAGGCTCTGCTCGGCGATATAGCTGAGGTCCAACTCAACGCGCTGGTCGAAGTCGATGTTGCTGCGTCCGGAGATCTGCCACAGGCCGGTCATGCCGGGGTAGATCGCCAGACGGGCAAGGTGGTTGTCCTTGTAGCGGTAGGCGTTGAACGAGGTCGGACGGGGGCCGACCAGGCGCATGTCACCGGTCACCACGTTGATCAGGTTGGGCAGTTCGTCGAGGCTGGTGCGCCGCAGGAAACCGCCAATCCGGGTGATGCGTGGGTCCTTGTCGATCTTGAAATCAATCGCGTCGACCCCGTGCTTGTTGAGGTGACGCAGCGACTCTTTCAATTCTTCGGCGTTGGCGACCATGGTGCGGAACTTGTACATGCCGAATTTGCGGCCGCGATAGCCGGTGCGCTTCTGCACGAACATCACCGGCCCCGGGCTGGTGAACTTGATGATCAGCGCCAGGCCGACCAACAGCGGCGAAATCAATAGCAGAATCGCCAGGGCGCCGAAGCAGGCCATCACCCGATTGGTGCGCGACAGTTGCCATGGACGACCGCCTTCGCGGCCCGTGAACCAGCCGCGTCCCTGGCGATGAATCGCCGCATCGAGGCGCATCCGGTGCTCGGGGTCAATGCGCTTGTCGCGGCGCATTTGTTGGATCGGTACACCTTGCTCATGTCCAGTCATGGGGTCCTCCGCTGATGTTCAGCCGCGAGCGGCGCGTGGGCGACAGGCAGTGGGGTAGTAGTCGCGGAACCAGGCGATGAAACGCCCCAGCCCCTCATCCAGCTCGATCCGGGGCTGGAACCCGGTGGCCTGGGCCAGATCGTCGGTCTCGGCACAGGTGTTGAGCACATCGCCCGGTTGCAGGGGCAAGAGCTCGACAATGGCTTTCTGACCGAGGTGTTTTTCCATCAACGCCAGGTAGGTTTTCAGCTCCACCGGGTGGTGGCCGCCGATGTTGAACAGGCACCACGGCGCCATGCTGCTGCCCGCGTCGGGATGTTCGCGATCCCACTCGGGGTGGTTGTGCGGCGGATGGTCGGTGAGGCGCGCGATGCTTTCGATGATGTCGTCGATGTAGGTGAAATCCCGTTGGTGCTCGCCGTAGTTGAACAGTTTCAGCGGCGTGCCTTCGGTGATCGCGCGGGCGAACTGGATCGGCGACATGTCGGGCCGACCCCAGGGGCCGTACACGGTGAAAAAGCGCAGGCCGGTGCTGGGAATACCGAACAGGTGGCTGTAGCTGTGGGCCATCAGCTCGTTGGCTTTTTTGGTCGCGGCGTACAGCGAGAGCGGGTGATTGACGCCGTCGTGCACCGAATACGGGGTGTGCTGGTTGGCGCCGTACACCGAACTCGACGAGGCATAGATCAAGTGCTCGACCGGATGATGCCGGCAACCTTCGAGAATGTTCAAAAAGCCGCTGAGGTTGCTGTCCAGATAGGCCTTCGGGTTTTCCAGCGAGTAGCGCACCCCGGCCTGCGCCGCGAGGTGGATCACCACTTGCGGTTGCTCGCGGACAAACAGCGCTTCAATCGCGGCGGCGTCGGCCAGGTCAATCCGCGCGAGCGGGAAATGCCCGACCTGATCGCGTACCCATCGCACGCGATCGTGTTTGAGTTGCGGGTCGTAATAGCCGTTGAAGTTATCCAGGCCGACCACCGCATGCCCGTCGCGCATCAGCCGCAACACGCAATGGGCGCCAATGAAGCCGGCTGCGCCGGTGACCAGGATTTTCATGGGCGTAGCCCTTGCGGTGCGATGTGACGCAGGCCGATGCCGCTGTAATGCAGGCCGGCGGCGGCCACGTGTTCCGGGTTGTAGAGGTTGCGGCCGTCGATGATGACTTTCGAACGCAGTTTTTCCGCGAGCAGGTCGAAGTCCACTACGCGAAAGTTTTTCCATTCGGTGCAGATCACCAAGGCATCGGCGTCTTCCAGAGTGTCGTCGCGGGTGGCGCACAGGTGCAGGTCGTTGCGATAGCCGTAAAGGCGCCGGCATTCGGACATGGCTTCCGGATCATAGGCTTGCACACTGGCGCCTTCGGCCCACAGCGCGTCCATCAGGTAACGACTGGGTGCTTCGCGCATGTCGTCGGTGTTCGGTTTGAACGCCAGGCCCCAGATCGCGATGGACTTGCCGGCCAGGCCTTGCGGAAACTGCGCCTTGAGTTTGCTGAAGAGTATGTGGCGCTGGCTGTCGTTGACGTCGGTGACGCTGCGCAGCAGTTTCAGCGGCATGCCGTTGTGTTCGGCGGTATGCAGCAGGGCACGCAGGTCCTTGGGAAAGCATGAGCCACCGAAGCCGCAGCCCGGATAGATGAAGTGGTAACCGATGCGTGGATCAGAGCCGATGCCTTTGCGCACGGCTTCGATGTCGGCGCCCAGCAGTTCGGTGAGGTTGGCCAGTTCGTTCATGAAACTGATGCGCGTGGCGAGCATGGCGTTGGCGGCGTACTTGGTCAGTTCGGCGCTGCGGTTGTCCATGAACATGAGTTTTTCGTGATTGCGGCAGAATGGCGCGTACAGCTCGCTCATCTGCTCGCGAGCCACGTCATCGCGAGTGCCGACGATGATTCGGTCGGGGCGCATGCAGTCGGCAAGAGCGCTGCCTTCCTTGAGAAATTCGGGGTTGGAGACAACGCGCACGGCCAGATTGCTTTTGCCGCGACGCAGCAGTTCGCTGTTGGCGGTGGCCAGCACCTGATCGGCCGTACCGACCGGCACCGTGGACTTGATGATCAGGGTGCGATCGGCCTCCATGTGCGAAGCGATCTGCCGGGCGACGTTGAGCACGTGGCTGAGGTCGGCGGAACCGTCTTCATCGGCCGGCGTGCCGACGGCGATGAAAATCAGCTCGGCATGCTCGACCGCATCGCTGGCCTGGGTGCTGAACAGCAGACGGCCGGCCTTGATGTTTTCTTCAAGTGTGCCCGACAGTCCCGGTTCGCTGATGGGCGGCACGGCTTGTTGCAGTTGTTTAATCTTGTTTGGGTCAATATCTACGCATAAAACCCGATGACCGACATCTGCAAGTGCGGCGGCTTGAATAAGTCCAACATAGCCCGTGCCAAATACGCTCACGTCCATCTGCGCACCCTCGATAGAGCGAAAAGAAGAAGTTCGGAAGAAGACTGTAAAAGGGGTATAGCGCAGGGTTTGGAAAGCGTGTCAGCAAAATGACATGTTGCACGTGTATAACACTTGAGCGTTTTTTGGCGATTGGCCATCAAGTCATTGCTGCGATTGAATTTGTTGATTTCTTGCAGATTTGTTCAGATTCAAAATAAGCGATGGACGGTTGTAAGTCGCTAATTTAAAGGCTTGTAGCGTTTCGTGTGTGTCAGATTTGAGTCATCGTTTTTTTGACGCTTTCTAAAAAAAACAGTCAATTCTTGCGCTTTGATGGCCGGGTGCTAGTGTCAGATTTTGACCGACAAGCCTTTGACTCTCTGCCGTATTGCACGTCCGGTATCGCCATGTCCAGATATGCCAAAGAATTGCTTTTAATTATTTATCTGCTGCTTTATTCCGAATATTACATTGATCGGTTAAATGCTATCGGTGTCGGTTTTGCTGTGCTTCTTTTTGGCGCGATGTTTTTGGCGCTGACTTTAGCGTTATATCTAACGGCTTATATTCGTCAGGCGCTCATTCGCCACTTATTCGCAATAACACTGTTTGTCTCGGCGGTGTTTTTTGATGTCTATACCCGGGTCACTGCGGATTACCTGAGCTACAGCAGCTTTGTCTCCCTGGTGTACTCCGGCGGCTTCATCCAGGAAGCCGCCTACCAGTACCGCGACGCGATCATTCATGGCGCGCTCAGTGGCCTGCTGTTGTTGTTCGGCATAGGGCTCAAGCCGCGTCATGCGCTGAGGGTGCCCAATGCGCTGCGCGTGGCGGCGCCGGTGTGTGGCGTGTTGCTGTTGAGTACGGTGTTGTTCCTGCGGGCGGGCGAGGGCGCGCGGGGCTTGCCGATCATGTACACGCCGCTGGCCTATCTGAACCTGTTCACCTACGAAGCGCTGCACAACACCGTCGGCCCGCGTGAACCGGTGACGCTGGCGCGCAACGCAACGGCGGTCAATCACGACATCGTGCTGATCATCGACGAAAGCATCTCTGGCAATTACCTGGACATCAACGCGCCGTTCGGGGTGCACAGCAACCTCAAGCAGGCGCATCCAGGTGTCGACATCTTCAATTACGGCTATGCCGCGTCCATTGCCAACTGCAGCGCCGACACCAACGTCACCCTGCGCTACGGCGGCACTCGCGACGATTACACGCGGATCAACAGCACCCTGCCGTCGATCTGGCAGTACGCGAAAAAAGCCGGGCTGCGCACGGTGTACATCGACGCCCAGCGCACCAGCGGCAACTTGCAGAACCTGATGACCGACAGCGAGAAAAAGGACATCGACCAATTCGTCCAGTTTGACCAGACCAGCGTGCGTGACCGCGACATGGCCGCCGCCGCGAAGCTGATCGAGCTGCTCAACGATGACCAGCCGGAGTTGGTGGTGATCAATAAGGTCGGCGCGCATTTCCCGGTGCACGACAAATACCCCGACGCGTTCATGGCGTATCGCCCGACACTGCCGCGCGGGCAGTTCACCGAAGTCGCCGACACCGGCAAGCGCGATGGTTTCAACGGCCAGCCAGACGATTGGGCGCTGTATCGCAATGCCTACAAGAACACGGTTCTCTGGAACGTTGGCGAGTTCTTCGCGCGGGTGTTTGCCCAGGCCAACTTGAATAATGCGCTGCTGATCTACACCTCCGATCACGGCCAGGACCTGCATGAACGCGGTAACCCCGGGCTCAATACGCACTGCGGCGGCGACCCGGTGGAGGAGGAGGGGCTGGTGCCGTTAGTGGTGATTCAGGGTGATCAGTTGCAGGGGCCCGACTGGGCGCAATCACTGACGGTGAACAAGGACCGCTCCAGCCACTACAACATTTTCCCGACCCTGCTGCAGTTGATGGGGTACGACCTGACGGGGATCGAGGCGGTGTATGGCAAGCCGTTGACGGTGCCGACGGCGGACGATTTCACCTTCAACTACCGCTTCAATGCGCGGCTGGGGGCCAAGCCTGAGTGGAAGCATATTGATCTAAACACCATTGTCACACCGGGGGAGGCGGCGACCCGTGTGGCAACCGGGCAGTGAGATTTGTGTTGGGCCAGCGGGCCTCATCGCTGGCAAGCCAGCTCCCACAGGGATTGAGGTTGTTCACAAATACTGAATACACCCAAAAACACTGTGGGAGCTGGCTTGCCAGCGATGAGGCCCGTGCAAACACCACTGATCTGAAGAGGCTGCTATCCGCTATCCTTGCCCCACACTGACCCAACGGATGGCGGCATGCTTCAGGTTCAAGGCGTCTTCAAAAGTTACCTCACCCCACAAGGCCCGCTCCCGGTGCTGCAAGGCATCGACCTGACCCTGGAGCCCGGCAGCAGTCTGGCGCTGATGGGCGAGTCCGGCAGTGGCAAAAGCACCTTGCTGCACCTGATCGCCGGCCTCGACAAGGTTGATCGCGGCAGCATCCGCAGCGGCGCGCATCGGCTGGAAACCCTGAACGAAGCGCAACTGGCCGACTGGCGCCGCACCGAGATCGGTCTGGTGTTCCAGCAGTTCAACCTGATCGGCAGCCTGCGGGTCGAGGACAATCTGGCGTTTCAGGCGCGCCTGGCCGGCCGCCATGATCCGCACTGGCAGGCGCATCTGGTGCAGCGCCTGGGGCTGGGCGAGTTGCTCAAGCGCTATCCCGAACAGTTGTCGGGCGGCCAGCAGCAGCGGGTCGCGCTGGCCCGGGCCCTGGCGTCGCGGCCGAAATTGCTGTTGGCCGACGAGCCCACCGGCAGCCTCGACGAAGCCACCAGCGATGAAGTGCTGCGTCTGTTGCTGGAGCTGCTCGACGACACGCCGACCACGCTGCTGATGGTCACCCACAGTCCGCGGGTTGCCGCACGCCTGGCGCAGCGGGTGGTGTTGTCCAATGGCCGGCTGACGTGAACGTTTTCTGGCAAACCCTGCGCGCGCTGCTCAGCCATTGGCGGCGGCATCCCGTGCAGTTTTTCAGTGTGCTGACCGGGTTGTGGCTCGCGACCAGTCTGCTGACCGGGGTCGAGGCGCTGAACAGTCAGGCCCGCGACAGTTACGCCCGGGCCAGCCAGATGATCGGTGGCGAACCCCAGGCCAGTCTCGCGACACCGAACGGTGCGACCTTCACGCAGCAGTGGTTTGTCGATCTGCGCCGCGACGGCTGGCCGGTTTCGCCGCTGTTGCAGGGGCGACTGGTGCTCAAGGATCACGATAACCAGCGTCTGCAACTGATCGGCATCGAACCGGTGTCACTGCCGGCGGATTCCGCCGTGGCCGGGCAGGCGATGCCGATCGAGCGTATCGTAGCGTTCTTCTCGCCGCCGGGTAGTACGTGGATTTCACCGGAGACGCTGCAGGCCTTGAACCTCAGCGAGGGCGCCACGCCGCAGACCGTCAACGGCCAGACCCTGCCTCCACTGCACGCACAACAGGACATGGCCCCGGGCGTGTTGCTGGTGGACATCGGCGTTGCGCAAACCCTGCTCGAACAACCCGGGCAACTGTCGCGGCTGTTATTGCCGAAGGATTTTCACGCCGAACTGCCGGCGGCGTTCAACGGTCAGTTGCAGCTTAAAAACAGTGCCGAGGAAAACAATCTGGCGCGCCTGACCGAGAGTTTTCATTTGAATCTCGATGCCTTGGGGTTTCTCTCGTTCGTGGTCGGGCTGTTCATCGTTCACGCGGCCATTGGCCTGGCGCTGGAACAACGGCGTGGACTGCTGCGTACCCTGCGCGCCTGCGGGGTGAGTGCGCGGATGCTGATCGGTAGCCTGATCGTCGAACTGGGTGTGCTGGCCCTGGTCGGCGGGGTGTTCGGGGTCATCAGCGGATACTGGCTGGCGAGTGTGTTGCTTCCGGACGTCGCCGCCAGCCTGCGCGGTCTCTACGGTGCGGAAGTGGCGGGGCAGCTGCGCCTGAGTCCGTGGTGGTGGTTCAGCGGTATCGGCCTGAGCCTGTTCGGCGCATTGCTGGCCGGTGCCAACAGTCTGCTGCGCGCGGCTCGCTTGCCGCTGTTGGCGGTGGCGGAACAGCAGGCCTGGCATCAGCAGCATGCGCGCTGGTTGCGGCGTCAGGGGTGGCTGGCGGCGCTATTGGGCGCGATGGCGTTGCTGGCGCTGGTCTGGGGCGACAGCCTCGGCAGTGGTTTTGCGTTGATGGCCGGGCTGCTGCTTGGCGCCGCGCTGGCGCTGCCGGTGGTGCTGAGCTCGGTGCTCAATCAACTGCTCGGGCGCAGTCGTTCGGTGCTCGGTCAGTGGTTTCTGGCCGACTGTCGCCAGCAACTGCCAGCGCTGAGTCTGGCGCTGATGGCGCTGCTGCTGGCGCTCGCAGCGAACATCGGCGCTGGCAGCATGACCGCCGGTTTTCGCCAGACCTTCAACGATTGGCTCGAACAACGCCTGAGCGCCGAGCTTTATATCAACCCGGTCAATCCGGCGCAGTCCCGCGAGCTGTATAGCTGGCTCAAGCAGCAGCCGAGCGTCAGCGCCGTACTGCCCAACTGGCAAGTGGCGGTGACCCTGCAAGGCTGGCCGGCGGATGTGTTCGGGACGATTGATCATCCGTATTACCGGCAGCACTGGCCGCTGCTCGACGCGATCGCCGGGGATCCGTGGGCGCACCTGGCGAACGACGACGCGGTGATGCTCAGCGAGCAACTGGCGCGGCGCCTGAGGGTGCGTGCGGGTGAGCATCTGAGCCTGCCGTTCCCGGGCGGAACCTGGTCACCGCGCATCGTCGGGATCTACGCCGACTATGGCAATCCCAGGGGGCACCTGCTGGTCAACAGCAATCATCTGTTGCGGCTGTGGCCGACACTGACGCCGAACCGTTTCAACCTGCGCATCGCGCCGCCCGACATCCCGTCATTTTTGTCGGCGCTGCAAACGCGCTTCCAGATTGATGACAGTCGCATCGTCGACCAGGCGCGACTCAAGGGCTGGTCGGTGCAAGTGTTCGAGCGCACGTTCGCGGCTACGGCGGCGCTCAACAGCCTGACGCTGGCGGTGGCGGGTGTGGCGCTGTTCATCAGCTTGCTGACCCAGAGCCAGAGCCGCCTCGGACAACTGGCGCCGCTGTGGGCGCTGGGTGTGACGCGCCGGCAGTTGATGCTGCTCAACCTCGGCCAGACCTGGCTGCTGGCGGTGCTGACGCTGGTACTGGCGCTGCCGCTGGGAATCGCGCTGGCATGGTGCCTGGATGCGGTGATCAATGTGCAGGCGTTCGGCTGGCGGTTGCCGTTGCGGATCTTTCCGCTGCAACTCCTGCAACTGATGGGGTTGGCGCTGCTGGCGACCTTGCTCGCCTCAGCCTGGCCGCTGTATTCGTTGTACCGCACGCAACCGGCGGACCTGCTGAGGACGTTTGCCCATGAGGATTAACCGGGTGGCGTCGTTGTGCCTGGCATTGCTGCTGGCCGGCTGTGATCAATCGGCGCCTGAACAAAAGGGCTTTGCCGGGCTCGGCGACCAGGCGGCGCAGTTCACCCCCGTAGTACCCGGGCGGGTGTTCAGCTTCCCTTCCGATCACGGTGCCCATGACGGTTTTCGTATCGAGTGGTGGTACGTCACCGCCAATCTCAAGGACCCGCAGGGCAACGATTTCGGTGTGCAGTGGACGCTGTTTCGCAGCGCTTTGAAGCCCGTGTCGCAGCAACCGGGCTGGGGCAATCAGACGGTCTGGCTCGGCCATGCGGCGGTGACCTCGGCCACCGCGCACCATGCTGCCGAGCGTTATGCTCGGGGCGGCGTGGGGCAGGCCGGGGTGAACGTGGCGCCGTTCGAGGCGTGGATCGATGACTGGCGGTTTGCCAGTCAGGCGCAGGATCCCCTGAGCGATATGCAACTCAGTGCACGCGATCAATCATTCGCCTATCAATTGCACCTCACGTCCAGTCGGCCGCTGGTGTTGCAGGGCGATAATGGCTTCAGCCAGAAATCCGAGCAGGGCCAGGCCTCGTATTACTACAGCCAGCCGTTTTTCCAGGCCAGTGGCACTTTGCAGATCGACGGCCAGATCTACACCGTCAGCGGCCCGGCCTGGCTCGATCGCGAATGGAGCAGTCAGCCGCTGACCGCCAATCAGACCGGCTGGGACTGGTTCTCCCTGCACCTCGACAGCGGTGAACACGTCATGCTCTACCGCATGCGCCAGAAGGACGGCGCGCCATACCTCACCGGCACCTGGATCACCGCCGACGGCCAGGCGCAAACCTTGCGCAGTGAACAAATCGAACTCGTCCCGCAAGACACCGCCAAAGTCGCTGGACGTTCGATGCCGGTGCGCTGGACCATTCGCATTCCCGACAAGCAACTGGACATCAGCCTGTCCGCGTTGAACCCCAACGCCTGGATGAACCTGCGCATTCCCTATTGGGAAGGGCCGGTGCGGGTCAGCGGCAGCCATGGCGGGCGCGGCTATCTGGAAATGACCGGGTACTGACCGGCGCGCCTGCATTGGATTGAACTCCGTTTCATTTCGCCGCCTCTACACCGTAATACCTGTGGAGGATTGGCCATGAGCGACGACTTGCAACCCCCGGACCTCAGCATTTGGCAGCGCCTTTTCGACGACACAACCTACTGGCAGCAATCTCCCGACGCTCACTACTTCGATCTGCAACGCATCGCCGACGACCTGCTGGGCCAAGGCGCGATCGATCTGGAGCAATGGCAGATCCTGCGCGCCAAGGCCGATGACCTGCACAAGGATTCCCCCGCGGTCAACGTCACCCGCGAACTCGACGACCCCGAAGCCTGAGGACAACCGCCATGAACCCCGTCAACTCCAGCGAACACCCCGACGAGCCCCGGCCACCAGGAGAAACCGAGCGCGATAACGACGCGTTGCGGCCAACCGATCCCAAACAGCGCCAGAACAGCGGCAAAGGCACACAAAGCGGCGAGTCCACCGCGCAGGACACGGCAAAGCAACAGACGACGGCCAAGCCCTGAACAGCGTCTATGCTCAGGGGCACATTCGGCGCCGAACGCGGTTCGACGCCGGGTGCTGCCATTCATCACAGGGAAAGGATCGTCTATGAAGCTTCATACACTGGCCAAGGCCATCACCCTCGCCACCGTACTGTCCGCCACCAGCTTCGGCGCATTGGCCGCCGATATTCCGTTGTCTGCCACCCTCGAAGCGGATCAGGTCACGACCAAAGTGATCTCCGTTGATGCTGCCAAACACCAGGTCGTGCTCGAGGGCGCCGAAGGTCGTCAAGTGCATGTCCAGCTCAGCGAGAAGGCGAAAAACCTCGCCAATCTCAAGGTCGGCGATCTGGTCAAGGTTGAAGTCCAGCGCTCCGTCGCCGCGTACCTCGACACCGATGTGGATAAAGGTCTGCCTGGCACCGTCGAGCATACCGGCGAGCTGCGCAACGCCCCGGGCAGCGATAATCCGGGCGGTGAAGCGTTCCGTCAGGTTCAGGTGCAACTGAAAATCACCAAAATTGATTTGAAGAAAAATCAGGTGACCCTGCAAAACCCGCAAGGTCAATCGAAAATCCTCGACGTGAAAAAGCCTGAAATTCAAGCCAAGCTGAAAGATTTGAAAGAAGGGCAGAGCGTCATCGTCACTTACACCGATATATTAAAAGTGACCAGTCAACACGAAAGTTGAGTATTAACTCTACGGCATGACTGCTCTTGTACAGTTTTTGTATTAGAGTAGTCATACTATTAATAGGGTTTAGCGATCCCGAAAGTTTCACGCAAGAAATCGTCGATAAATATCTGTTAACTTGTTCGTACATAATTTTTACATTGAAGTATGAGGACATAAGCGCCAACTTCTATTAAAATCCAACCCGTTCGCCCAGTGTCAGGGCTCTTTACCGGTGCATGGATTGCCAGGCCATTACACTGGGCGAACACCTCTTCGGAGCGGATGTATACAATTTCTGCAAGCAAAAAGGGCGACTTTGCAGTCGCCCTTTTTTATTGGACTTAAATTAACCTTCACTTGCATCGTCTTCTGGTTTATGCCCTCTGAAGACGCTTGAGGGTGGCCTGATACATCTTCGTGCGCCGGTGGTTTTCCCCGTAGGTACCCGCCGCGGCAACGGTTCCTGCCTGAATGTGATCCAGATAGCTGAAAATCTTGCGCGGCGAGAGGAATTTGATGCCGTAACCCAAGTCGACCATCCGGTCCTGCAGGGTATAACCGGGCACTCGATCATCCATACAAAAGTGCAGGCCTTGAGACTTCATCAAGCGGACATTCCACAACGTGCAGAAACTTTTCAGATGCGTTTCTTTGTAAGGTCTTGGCTGTTTCGAACGCAGGCCCATACGCACTTTCGCTTTACGAACATAGTGCTTGCAGAAACGCGAAGTTAAACGCCAGGTGTCACGAACAATTCCGCGATTGAGTTGCTCGACACAACCGACTGCGGCCATGTCCGGTGTTTTTGTGCACTCACGCATCATCATGGCAAACACTTCTTTGTCGTAGACAAAGGTGTCGGTGTGCAGCAGAAACAGATAATCGGTGTCGACTTTGTCCAGCGCCAGATCCAGCGCTTTGCCGTGCGCAATGTGGCCGGGTTCTTTACCCGGCGAAGGACGTTCGATCAGATTGATCCAGTCAAGCGAACGCAAGTAATCAAGACTGGCATCGGCCGAATCATTGTCCACGACCCACACCGGAATACGCAGCTCCATGACATGTGGGTGCAATAACTCAAGACACATCCTGGTGATGTCAGGGGTTTTGTAATTTACCAAGACAAGACTGAAATTCGCTTGTGGCCGGGCTGGTAAATCGAACGCTCTCATATCAGAAGGACTCATCCGCGGTTCATGGGGCGACAGGGGTTTCATGAGACGCGATGGTAGCGACGCAACCTTAGTCGAACCTTAATTTGCAGATTTCCTGAGCGCGGCGAATGTCTGAAAGCGTTCGATTTGCCTGGAAATGCCACGGGTGCCGGAGATCGTTACACGCTAAAATGCGCGCCCAACGGCTCAAGGAAGCAACGGCAAGCGCCGACGTATCACGGATGAAACCACTTTCCCTCTATCACCCGGCCCTGTACTGGCTGCGCGTGTGG
The DNA here is from genome assembly GCF_014268495.2 of Pseudomonas monsensis. Taxonomy (NCBI): domain Bacteria; kingdom Pseudomonadati; phylum Pseudomonadota; class Gammaproteobacteria; order Pseudomonadales; family Pseudomonadaceae; genus Pseudomonas; species Pseudomonas monsensis. Next base: position 2,616,988 of record NZ_CP077087.1, read on the forward strand.
CAAAAAAGACTGTTCCGCCAGATCGCCTGGCGCTGCTCCGGCAAACGCTACGCAAGCCTTCGCGCACAGGCCGAGCGCCTGCCATTTCGCTACCTCAAACACACCTCGAAACTCATCCGCAAACTCGGCGACTCCGACCTTGTCCTGCAACACAACAAAGTCATCAACCTCAAACTGGCAGTCGCCGCCATCGACGGCGTCATCATCGCCCCCGGCGAACACTTCTCCTTCTGCCGCCTCGTCGGCCGCCCGACACGCGAACGCGGGTATGTGGAAGGCATGGAACTGTCCTTCGGCGAAGCTCGACGCGGGGTGGGCGGTGGCATTTGCCAACTGAGCAATCTGATTCACTGGATGGCCATTCATTCACCGCTGGTGGTGGTTGAACGCTCCAACCACAGCTTCGACCCGTTTCCGGATGAGGGGCGGGTGCTGCCATTCGGGTCCGGGGCGGCGATTTTCTACAACTACGTTGATCTGGTGCTGCACAACCCGACGGATCGGAGCTTTCAGCTGAAGTTGAAGGTGGGGGACACGCAGCTGGAGGGCGAGTTGCTGTGCGATCAGGTACGGGAGTATCGGTATCACGTGTTTCAGGAAGGGCATCGGTTTGTGCGGGAGGGTGCGCGGGTGTACCGGGAGAATGAGATTTGGCGGGAGGTGCGGGAGAAGGGACAGGTGGGGGAATTGGTGGAGAGGGTGAGGTTGTATCGGAATCGGGTGGTGGTTAAGTACGACGTGATGGACGAGTTGATCGGGTAGGGCGCACAAACAGCTTCGCTGACGGTGGCGCCCATTGATCAGTTCCTGAAATAGAGCTCATCCAGTTGGCGTTTGCGTATCGACAGATACTCTTCCCAAATATTGGGGAAGTCTTCATCTTTGGTCAGCGGGAAGGTCAGATAGATGTACCTTCCAACCACACTGATATATTGCCTCGCACGTTTGAAGGCCGGTTGTTCGTAAGCTGCCACGCTTTCGTCGTAGATGTCATGGAAGTGACGGATGCTCACTCGGTGTGGGGCGATCATGCCCCGCGAAAAATCGATCACCCAGCAGCTATCAACGGCTGTGCTCAAATAACCGTAAACACCATCGCTGGATAGACGAATGCACGATTTTGCCTGGATGCCGTCGTCATCGTTGACCAAAATGATCTGGTCCGCGAAGTAATTGATATTTCTGCCGTCAGGCCCTTGCAGGAGCAAGCTCCAGCCTTCGGCTCCCATGCGGAACTCACCGTTGTTATCAAAGGTTGCTGTCCATCCATTGGCTAGAGTGATCTGATGTTTATTCATGAGGACTGGTCAAATATCGAACGTACGGTGGTGTGAGGTAGTCGCATCAAATATCTTGCTCAAAGGTGTTCGAGGTTAATTAGACAGCCTTTGAGTTTTAATTGCTTGATCTCATCATTGAATTTGTATTTTGGCAAGAATTCGTTTTTTATGTCGTAGTGCTGTCTAAGGAGGCGGAATAAGTTTCCTATGTTGTTTTTGCTTTTTTCGTCAAGGCTCTCAATTAAGTCGTAATTATTGTTCGACAGAAAAGCGATTTTGTTTTTAAGTGTGTAGTAAGCGCTTATGTTTGAAAGCAAGCCTTCTGCATCTGAATAATCTTCTTTTAAGTGTTCTGCATATTTTTCAAATAAAGTTGTCAGCAGGTTTTGTGCTGCTTTTTGATGCTTTAAAACTCCGCACATTTCCTGCCAGTTGCTAATGAAGAGATGATCTCCCCAATCGGAGCCGCGGGCAAAATATTTCCCATTGCCTTTAAAGAAGTCAGATATTTCATGAAGTTCTAAAGCCGTTTCAAAGGTGGTTTTCATTGAGTTTTTTTCCAGTCATCAAGATTTTCAATGACGCTGCGGAGAAAAGGGGGTGGATTTATTTTCAGTTTGTAGAAAATAAATCTGTCCCCTTTTTGGTCACATTTTTACAGTGGGTTCCGTCTAAAGAATTAGAGGCTCTCTATATTGGTTGGGCCGCCGTCATCAATGAGTTTTCTCATGCGGCGATTATAGAGTTCAAGATCTTGAATATCATTGTTGGCTTCGATTGTTTTTCTCAGAAAGGTCATGATATGAGAAATTTTCTGTTTCTCACTATCAGCAGCATCGCGTACAAGATCAAATCCATCTTTTGACAAGAATGGATGTTTATTTCTTAGGCGATAATAGCAGCCAATGTTTTCAAGCAGGTCGCTGGCGTCATTTTTTGTAAACTCAACCGAGTTTACGTATACGCTAAAAGCATTCCTCAATATTTCGATCGAGCTTTTTAGCGATTTTAAATATCTGCATAGTCCTTGCCAATTTATGATATGCAACTGGGTTCCCCAGTCGGGGTCTCTTGTGAAATATTGGCCATTACCTCTGAAGAAGTCAGGGAGTTCATTCTTTTTAAAAGCTATTTCAAAGTTGGTTGTCATTGAAGTTGTTCCCAGTCGTCAAATTGGCTTAAAAGCTTGTTCATGTCGGCGCCGTGGTCGATTTTTTCAGAGCCAATAAGAGCGGCCTCTTTTGTGCTGCTCATTGTTTTACCTCCAGGAACTCATTCTTTAGGATAGGAGCCTGCTTTATTTTTATTCGGTGTTTCAGGGACAGATCACGGTAAATAGCGAGAAGGAGTAGTGTTTCTAGAGGGCAGATTAAAGATGAAAAAAAGAAACCGAGAAAAGGGGACGGATTTATTTGAGTGGAAAAGGGGGCAAGCAGAAAAGGGGACAGATTTATTTTCAGTGTGTCGAAAATAAATCTGTCCCCTTTTGTCTGATGCTGATCAGCAGGATTCATAAATTTTACATCGGAAATTGCAATGGGTACCTCATCACGCATCTAGAAAATATAATGTGGAATGCCTCGACTGCTTACTAGATAACTCACGGTTGAAAGTTAAGTTCTGAGTTCGACGTATTCCTCAAAGAATGAATAGAAGTTTTCCGCTATTTTCTTAGACGGTTTGCGCTTAAACAGATCGTAGCTAATGACCTGTCCATTTCCCGTGGGGCCGCAATCAATTGCCCAGCATACTTCGTCGTCTTTTAAATAAATTACGGCGAAATGACTAGGTAATTCAAACTCTGAACGGCAGTACATGGTGCTGTAATTTACAGTTCCGCCGTTATCTAGAGTTGCATCATTATTCTCAATTCCGCATATTTCTGAGTCTGCTGCACCACCACCACCGCATACACTCAAGAAGTCAACGAAATCTTCAGGCAGCTTTATGCCTAGAATATTCTCGAGTATTTTAATTTGCTCGGCAGTGGCGGGGCCGAGCCAAAATGTTTCTTCATCGGAGTTATCGAGTTTCGTTATCAAGTCTTGGTATTTATGCATGGTTCTGCTCACTCAAAGTCTTTGGCTCGTTCTTTCCAATATGCCTTTCTAAATTTTGCATACTGTAGCTCAAGCTTAGGGTTGTTTCTGAAGCTATCACCGTCTTCAATCGTTCCATGAAGCTCTTTATGGTATTTCTTATGTACGGTACCAGTTAACTCTACCATCGGACCTGGCTCATCGCCTGTAACGTGGTGAAGGTTTATGTATTTCCCATCTGGACCAAGGTGTTACAGGGACAGACCAAGTTAAATAGCGAGAAAGAGGAGAGTTTCCAAAGGGCAGATTATAGATACAAAAAAAGAAACCGTGGTCTGTCCCGTGTTTTACTCGAGAGGGTGGATGGCAGTTCGGGGAAGACCATATTCAGACAAAACAAAATGTGACTTCATCCCCGGTTACACCTTTACTATTTCAATTGGTAACTGAATTTCTCATACAGCCCAAAGCTTTCATCTTGATTTTTTACTCGATCAAGAATGATTAATATTTTTCTATATGAGTCACCCATTAGCTCTTCTGAATGTTTTGAGTTTATCCAAATTAATTCAATTGGGCGCTCTACGTCGGTGCTGAGTAGATCCCAAAGCGCATTAAGATTATTTCCATAGTATTGAGTGGCAGAAAAAGCAGACGCTATCCGCTTATGGAATTCTTGCTCAGATGAGATGGATAATCCATCAAGCTCAACTATAATTTTGATTTACTTCCACTTTCCAATAGGGGTGAACCAATCAGGGACGGACCACTTTTACAGAGCGAAAAATTGAAGCTCATAAAGTGCAGATCACCTTCAGAATAAGAAAGCGTGGTCTGTCCCACGTTTACGTTTAATTGTCTGAATTGTATTTTTCGATCATTTCTTTTGAACCATCCCAGTTGGGAGGCGTTTCCCAAGTTTTATTTGTTTTTTTTCCTAGAATTACACCTTTTAATATCTGTTTTTCACTGAAGAAAACCCTTCCATCCCAATCCTGGCTATCGAGAAAGCGCATGGCGATTACAGCTTCAGGCGATGTTTTTCTTAGTTCGCTAAGTAGCTCAGGATAACCGGGCATCGGTTTTTTAGCTTTGTTAGCTATATTTTTTTGTATGGATACTTCATTTATGTATTCGCTGCTGCTTTTTTTTATTGTGTAGCTATTTTTAAAAGAGAACTCTCCGTCGGTTTTGTGTGAAATGGATTTAACCGATTCATAAATATTTTTCGGTACGTCAAAGTTTTGTTCGAGAAAGTCTAAAAGCGTCATGGTTTAAACACCTCGATATCTCCTTCGCGAGGACCCTTTAAAAGAACTTCTTGTTCGCCCCAACGATCTTCGGAATATTGCCATGACCATTTATCACCTTCTTTAGGCGCCCCTACCTTAAGGCGAAGTATTATTCCGTCTTCTTTTGCAAATTGTTTGGCAATGTCCGGAGACCTTGTCCAAGAGGTAAATGGGCTTTCGCTTGATGCCCCACCATAGTTGTGGTCTTCTGGACTAACGTCACCCTCTATTTTTCCAGGAGTTACTCTTCCATTTATTGCGTCGGCTTCTGCAGGGTGTCCTTTGTGAACTCCGCGATACAGGTACCCGTCCTCATGATCGGGAAGTTTAGGAAGGCTTTCATAATGTGTCTCCCTAGTTTTGCTTGTCTCCGCTTTATCTGGATCGTCGCACGGTTCGCACATCAACCCCAACGGATCCACCCAACCCGTAGGGTTAGGCACATACTGATAGTTGTTCAACCCACCCGCAAGCTTGATCGGATCCGGCGTCAAAAAACGCCCGGTGCTTGGATTGTAGTAGCGGTGCCGGTTGTAATGTAACCCCGTCTCCGCATCGAAATACTGACCCTGGAAGCGCAGAGGGTTGTCGATTTCGGCGACGTCCAAGGCTGCCAGGTTGCCATAGGCACGGTATTTCGCCGACCACATGATTTCGCCGCTGTAGTCGGTAAGTTCCTGAGGTGTACCGAGGTGGTCGAGTTGGTAATAGAACGGCGTCGCCTTCAGCGGGCCTTCGCCATCGAGCATCGCCAATGGGCGGAAGCTGCCTGGCTCGTAGATGTAGGTGCGATAGCGATTCTCAGCGCTTTCGGCGATCAGGCGTTCACCTTGCCAGAGAAACTCGGTGGTCTGGCCATCGACAGTCTTCTCTATGCGACGGCCAAAGGCGTCGTATTTGTAGCTTGCGGTGCTGCCACCGGGCAAGGTGACGCCAATCAAGCGATGCTGGCAGTCGTAGCGGTATTCGGTGACCAGTTGCTGTCCGGTACCACGGCGTTCCCGGGCCAGATTGCCGTAGGCGTCGTAGTCGTAATGCCGGTCGCCTTGCATAAGCAGGCGATTACCTTTGACGTTGGCGAGGTTCGCAGTGGGCAGATCGTTTTGACCGAGCAAGTTGCCGGCTGGGTCATGAGCGAAAGTTTCGGGGGTGGCGCCGCGAACGCTGACCAGACGATCCAGTGGATCATAGTGGTAGCTGCGGTTTCCTTTGCGGCTGTCATCGATGCCGGCCAGGTTGCCGTTTGCATCGTAGGCGTAGCGGCGCTGGAACAGATTGCGGTCCTGCTGACCTACGGTGTGCGCTTGAAGCCTTCCCTGTTCGTCGTATTGGTATTGGCTAAGCAGCACGCCTTGTTGGCGCTGCTGTTCACGGCCAGCGGCGAACTGGTGCGTAGTCAGGCGTGAGCCGTTGAGGTCGATGCTGCTCAGCCGACCGCCGGAGAGGTGGCGGTAATCGAGTGTACTGCCATCAGGGAGTCGGCATTGGCTTAGTTGGCCGACGCTATCGTACTCGTAACGCGTGGTGCCCCAGCCTTGGTGCTCAGTGATCAGGCGATCTTGTACGTCGTACTCATAGGCGAGGGGCCAGTGGCCGTCGTCGACGTTTACCAGGCGACCCAACGCATCGTAGCTGTAATGGATTTCTTCGCCGTCGGGCATGGTTTTGACCAGCAGGCGACCAGAGGCATCGCGCTGATAATCGGTCACCAACTCACTGCCATCGTCGCCGAATTCGGTTTTTTTCAGCAGCTTGCCGTTGAGGTCGTACTCGTAGGCAGTGCGGCGTCCGTCGAAACCGGTTTCCTGTTGGATCAGCCCGTTCGAGTAGTAATCCAGCTGATAGTGTTCGCCGCGTTCGTTTTCGATGTCGGTGAGCAGCAGGCGTGCGTTGTCGTAGCGATAGCGCAGTTGGCTGCCGTCCGGGTTGATGCGACGGCTGACTAGATGCAGGTTATCGGCATACTCGTAACGGGTTACGCGCCCCAGTTCGTCGCGTTCTGCAGTGACGCGGCCGTATGGGTTGTAGGTGAACGCACGGGTAGCGCCGCCGGGCAGGGTGATCTGTGCCAGACGGTTAGCCGCATCCCACTGGTAGTGGGTGATTGCACCCGTTTCAGCCTGACGTGTGATCTGGCGCCCGAGCGCATCGTAGCGGTACTTGCGCTGACCGCCGTCCGGCAGGCGCTCCTCCAGCAATTGGCCGAGGTTGTTCCACCCCAGTTGGTGGCGGCTGCCGTCGGGATGGCGGATCTCCAGCAGGCGTCCTTGGCGATCATAGGCGTAATGCGTAGAGTTGCCATCCGGGTCGACTTGTTCAGTGATGTCACCCTGGTCGTTACGCCAGTAGATCCATTTGGCGTCACCACGATTTACCACACGGACAAACCCGTTGTAGTACTCGTAGGTGGTCGGTGCGTCTTCCGGTGGGATCACCGCGACCAATCGACCCGCTTCGTTGTACTGATATTCCGTGACCGCCCCCATCGGGTCTTTTTCGGCGATCAGTCGGCCTTTGTCGTCATAGGCCTTTAGATGTTCTGCACCGTCCGGATCAACTTTGGCGACGAGTCGAGCCTTGTCATCGTGGGTATAAACCTCTTCGCTGCCATCGGCGTTGGTAACGGTGACGCTGCCTTTGTCATCCCACGCATAGTGCGCATCCATCTGAGAGAAACTGGCCCAGTGATGGATGCAACGTGCAGACTTGCCTTCCTTTTCCCACTCCCAGTAAAAGCTTGCGCCCCCGGCGAGTTGCCGCTCAAGAATTACGTTTTGCTCGTTGTAGGCATAACGCTCGGACTCTCCCAGAGCGTTTGTGGCTTTGATCAACCGATGGTGACCATCGTATTCATAGGTGGTCAGCGTCTGAACGGTGTTCCAGGCGTCTTCGAGATTGTCCGCCGGAATGAATTGCTGATAGTCGATGGCGACAATGTGCTTGCGGTCGTACCGGACAAGCAGCGCACGACCAGCACCGTTATCCACTCGCTTGATTCGACCATGGATGTCACGGGTGATCTGCAGGCGATTATCGTAGTTGTCGCTGATGGCGATCAGCGTCGCGCCTTTACTGTTGAAACGGAAGTGATAGAACAGCGGCTTTTCGCCGGCCTGAGTCAGTATGAGTTCGGAGGGATCTTCGCCAATGAAGATAGCGGCTTCCGAAAGGCTATTGGTGATTGCCGGGCGTTGTACGCTGGGCAGGGGAAATGTGGTGACCCGGTTTTCGTGATCGGTCCACACGACCTCGTCGCCATTGATGGCCACCCGTTGAGCGAGGGCGTGGCTCCAGCCATAGCCTAGACCGCAGTCGATTTCAGCCGCGCTGGTTCGGTAGAGTCGAGTCCAACTGAATGGCAGCAGGCCACCGAGTTCACCGTCGGTAATGGTTAGCAGCTCTTCACCGGTGACCATCGAGACCGGGCAGCCGTTGGTGCAGGTCTTCTTCGCGCAAGTGGCGCTTTTGTCATCGGGTGTCTTGGACTGATCAGGAACGTCGTCGACTTTTTCTTTGGGTTGCAGAGTGGACTGGTTCTTTTTCTTGTCCCTTGGGAACGAAGAGGCGTCTTTGACTTCCTGTTTCGGAGTATCTGCAGTTTTAGGCAGTTGTTTTGTGGGAGACAGTCCCTCTAGTTGGCTCTTGGGTTCAGCCTTGCGCGAGCCAGCTTTTGGCGCTTCAGTGGTAGCTTCATCGATTTTCAGCGCTGCGGTTTTGGCAGGCTTCATCGGCACATTCTTGGCGCTGGCGATGATTGGTTTCGACACTTCCGCATGGGCGGGCAGGGCGTGTTTGTTGCTGAGTGTCATCAAGGTAGACGCGAGGTCTTCAAGATACTTGATGGCTTCTCCGGATTTGACGGTGGAGAGGACTTTGGTGCCCGCTCTCACGGCCAGTCCGGCGCCACCTGTCAGGCAGATGCCCACCAGTACGTTGATCAGGAATTCCGAGGCGATGGCAGTCATCACGTCGACAACAACCTGCGGCGGTAGCATGCCGACCCAAGCAACAATGGCGGAGACGTAGATGAACATCAGCGGCTCGTCGCTGAGGATCAACAGCCCTGAAGCAATCGACTCCTTGGAGGCTGCATAGAGTTTGTCGATCTCGACGTCCGACAGGTACTTTTTCAGTTTTTCGTAATTTTTCCTCGGATTGGCGAGTAGCTCGAACAAGCTTTTGATGTCATCCCAAAGCTGCAACAGAGCCTTTTCAAACCCCTCCAGGGCGCGTTTGAGCAAAATCACCGAACGTCCGGCGCGATCCGCTGCAGAGTAACTGGCCCATTGCGGCTTAAACTTGCTCGACCATTCGCTCTGCAACCAGCCATCAAGCTTGCTGATAACGCCTTGATAGGAGTTATAGAGCGCTTTGACGTCATTCTGGGATACGTTGGGGAAAAACGTAATGCGATAGGTCTGGCCCTTCTTGGCCCCCTCGATCACTTTGATACCACTCGGGCCGATCATGGTTTCGATTACCGGACCGGTAACGTCGTCGTAAAAGGTACCTTTGGTGACCGGTTCCAGTTTGACTGGAGTGTTGCCAATCGGCACGAAGCGCGCCGACTCGAACATATGAATCAGCGTGAAGTCACCTACCAACGGGCAAGTGGCATAGGTCTTTACCGCACCTGTTTCGGTTTTCCGTTCGGTGATGCTGACTTCGTTGCCGACCTTGAAGGTCTGGTCGACGTCCAGCGCCCAGCCAGTCCAGAAACCGTCCGCCCATTCCTTGTAATCACTCAGGCAGTTTTTGAAGTCTTTGAGGATCAGGTTCACGTCAGGCGCTTTGGCGTCCAGCACACGCAGAACCAGGGTACCAATCGGGGTATTCATGACGTGACTTCCTTTGTCAGCTCTGCGGCGAGACGCTCTGCCATATCTTCTGTGTTTGGGTTCTGGCGCACGAAGCGCTCAACCTTTCTGCGCAAGTTGGCTTCGGGGAATTCGAAGTACAATTCTGGGCAATCTTCTGATAGCCACTGCATCAGGTTCTCGACGACGGTGGTGTGGTCCTTCTTCGCGAGAGCATCCAATAGCGTTTGGGGAATATCCCACCAGGGCCACTCTTTTGCGGGAGGTACTGCTCTTCTGCCGACTTCGAGCGTCTGTCCGTTAATCAGGTAGCGTTGGAAAACCGGCAGTAATTCACCTGCCGTAGCACCTAACCCTTCGATGATCGGATGAAAATGTCGACCATCCCAGAACCTGAAAAACACTTCAGTAGCGTCTGGCATTTTTACCTGGGTCAGGCTGCGCAAATGCTCCAGCACCGTTTCCGGCGCGCTGGTGGATACCGCTAGCCAACCCCAATCCAGTGCATCGGTTTCAGTAATCCATTGCAAAAAACTGGCATTGGGGCTGATCTCGGCGAGATACGGCATTACGGGAAGCCAATCGGCGTAAGGCGTTCCACTCCAAATAGGCTGCAGTTGTGGTGCGGCATCTTGCTGATAGAAGGGCTTGAGCGGCTCGGCATCGCTCGCTGCACTGATGATCAGATACAAGCGCTCGCCACTCCGCAGCGGCTGTTGTGCCAGCCAGTCCTTGGGCGTAATTCGATCAGATGGCACAGGCACCTGCCTTGCATTTTTCGCATTCTTCGCAGAACGGCGCGTTGCGTTTGAGGGTGTTGATCTGGGCCGGGGTCAGGACCTGGCCGGCCTTGTCGGCGTCGGCTTGTTTGAGGATGCCGGGCATTAGCGGGGCGGCGCCGGTGCCGCTGCCGGGGCTGCCGCCGGAGTTCATGTTGATCACCGGGCCGCTCAGGGTCACGCCGCCGGCGTCGATCTTGATGAAGCTGCCGCCGCCGATCAGGGTCAGTTCTGCGCCTGCTTCCATCACCACTTTCATGCCGCTGCTGAGGTGGATTTCCTGCCCCGCGTCGATGAACTGGCCGGTGCCGATCTTGATGTGCTGATTGACGCCTACGGTGAGGTGGTCGTTGGCGCGGGCTTCGACTTTACGGTCGGCGTAGACGGTGTGGTGTTCTTCGGCCTTGAATTCCGTGTAGCTGTTTTTTTCGACGGTGTCGTGGCGTTCGTTGCCGACGCGGATTTTCTGGTCGTGCTCGATGTTCTCGTCCCAGTCGCGCTGGGCGTGCAGGTAGATCTGCTCCTGACCTTTTTTGTCTTCGATGCGCAGTTCGTTGTAGCCGCCACCGCCCATCGAGCTGAGGGTCTTGAAGGTGCTGCGGGTCTTGTTCGCCGGCAGGGCGTACGGGACGGTGTTTTCCTTGTGGTACAGGCAGCCGCTGATCAGCGGTTGATCGGGGTCGCCTTCAAGGAAGGTGACCAGCACTTCCATGCCGATGCGCGGGATGGCGATGCCGCCATACTGGGCGCCGGCCCAGGCGCTGGAGACGCGCAGCCAGCAACTGGTCTTGTCGTCGGCCTGGCCTTCGCGGTCCCAGTGGAACTGGACTTTGACACGGCCGTACTGGTCGCAATGGATCTCTTCGCCTTTGGGGCCGGTGACCACGGCGCTCTGGCTGCCGAGGATGCGCGGTTTCGGGTGGCGCAGCGGTGGGCGGTTGGGCACGTCCCACGGGGTGGCCTGAAAACGGTTGCGATAGCCCTGATGGAAATCGTCTTTCAATGCCGTGGTGTCGCTGGTCACCGACTCTTCGAGCACTTGCGGTTGCTTACCTTCATGCAAGACTTCGGTGAGCAGCCACAGGTCGTTCCACTTGGCCTTCGGGTGCTCGGTCAGGGCGAGGAAATGGCCGCTGACCAGCAGTGGCTGATCGCTCTTGCCTTCGGCGAGCTGAAAGTCGCTGCGGTGGCGTTCGAGGGCGCGTTTGGCCAAGTGCTTGCCGCGCTCGCGGTCGATGAAACGACCGGGATAGTCGTAGTCTTCGAGGTCGGGCAGGGCGTCGCCGCGGTTTTCGCTTTCGAGGGTGATGCGTGGTTTTTCGAAGTCGTAGTCGCGGCGGGTGGTGCGGCTGGTGCGGGTTTCCAGGCGCAGGTCGAAACGCTTGATCACCGGGTTGCTGGCGACCATGCCGGAGTCTTGCTGGTAGGTCACAGGCTTGAGTTTCGGGAACACCGTCTGGTCATCGCCGAAGACGAGCTTGTGCGCCGTGGCGCTGTGCTGGAAGTGGTAGTGAATACCTTCTTCCTCGCACAGGCGCTGGATGAAATGCAGGTCCGATTCATCGTATTGCACGCAGTAGATGCGCTCGGGATAGATCGAACCGGTCTTGAATTCGTAGGCGTTGCTCTGGATGCCGTGCTCTTCGAGGACCATGCCAATGATTTTCGGCACGCTGAGGTTCTGGAAGATGCGCTGGTTGACGCGATGCGCCAGGTACGACAGTTGCGGGCGCAGGGTCACCGAATAACGCGTCAGGCGTTTGCCGGAATCGCCCTGGGCGGCGCGATAGATCTGGCCGTGGATGCCGCTGCCATCGGGCGACAGTTGCAGGAAGGCCGGTTTGTGCAGCAGGGTTTCGAGGTCCAGCGACGGCTGCTCACTGACCAGTTCCACCTCGAACACAAAAGGCTGGCTGATGGCTTCCCGGCCGGTCAGGGTAAATACCTGAAAATCGGCAGAGAGCCCTTCGATGGTCAGGGCAAAGTGGGTTTCATTGGCCGGCGCGAACATCCCTTGTTCCTCGTGCTGTACAGCGGCGCTCGTCGATGACCGCAAAGCGGCTCAACGTACGCGAAATTCTGGAGGGGCGTAAACAACATCGACCAGCAGGGCTGGTCGATGCTTGTAACGATCAGCCGTAATTAAACGACTGGAGCACGCCAGTCATCGGAACCCGAAGTACCGGATACTTCGTGGGTCCAGGTGATTTTACGGTAGGTGAACTGCACTTCTTCCAGGTGGGTGAAGTGCGCGTTGCCTGGATCCTGGCAGTTGTGCATTTTGTTGTTGATGGCGACGATGATCGCGTCTTCCAGTTTGGTGGTGTAGTAGTGCTCTTGAGTACCTTGAGCAGAAGTACGGTACCACTGGATAACGATTTCGCTCATGCGCTCGCCGGAGGTCAGAGCGGCTTGCAGCAGAGGCGAAGCCTTGTCGTAGACCTTGGTGATCACAACTGGCTTGTGCACGCGCTGACCGGTTGGCTGACCGGATTGTGGGTCACGCGGGATGATCACGTCGTGGGTGAAAGCCTGAACCATAACCTGGTCTTCGTGGCCTTCCTGGTAGGTGTTGCCAACGGAGTCGGCGGTGAAAGCGCCGGCAGTGATCAGGCCTTGTTTTTCGCCGGTAACCGACATGTACGCTGGTGTTGCCATGGGGTGCTCTCCTTGCGGAATAATTTAAGGTGCCCGGGAGGCGAAATCGCCCGGTGGGTGCCTGAGTGTTATCAAGGAGCGTGCCAGGTTTTGCGAGACCCCCGGAGGCTCTGGGTGAAAACGCTTTGGTCGGCGATTTTGGAGGCATTCTACGAGCGGAGGGGCGCAAAAGTGCGCAAGAAGTTGCGCAGTACTGCGCAACTTCTTGCGCACTCGTCCACAGCCCTTGTAGATCAAGGGCTGTAGCGAGATCGACCGCGAAAAATCACCCGTCAGTGCGCAACTTCTTGCGCAGTTAGGGTTACGCTGAATCGCTCTGGCGCGAAGGGATAAACCCTCTCACCACAAGATTTTTCCGGGTACTCAGATCAGCTTCACAGCCAGCGCTTTCTCGCAATCCTCGAGCGAACGCTGCTGCGTCTCGGCATACAACCCCAACTCATCAAGGGTCGAACGCCCCAGCGCCTGTTCGAAAGCCTGGCGATTGGAGTGTTCGCCGTAGTGTGCCTGCGCGGCATCACCGAGGTTCGACTGAAAAATCCCCGCTGCGCTCACCGGCAAGAAATCTTCGTACACCAGCGGCTCCGCTTTCACATAGTCCTCGCGCAGCAAATCCTCCAGTGAAACCTCGCCCAGCCCGCTCGCCGCCAGGCCTTTTGCCGTCGGGAAATAACGAAAGTACGCCAGCCCCTGTTCACGCATGCCCGCGACGCTGTCAGGAAATTCGGCAAAGTGCCGGGTCATTAGCGCGTTGTAGCGTGCGGCATTGCCTTCGTTGGGGAAGTCACCCAGTTCATCGCGGGCGGCATTCAACAAGCGGTCGTACAGTGCACGCCCCTTGGGTGTCAGCGCCGCGCCACGCTGTTCGATTTCGCCGAAGCGCGCGCTGTGGCTGCCACGGGTTTCAGGCTGGTCGGTGAAGGCGATCGGCTCATCCAGCGCCTTGAAACTGGTCTGGCGCAGCAGGATCGGGCAGTGCCGCCGTGGTGGACCTTCGATCACCGCTTTGGGCGTGATGCCATGCGCCGGCATTTGTGCCTGGACGATGTCGATGTCCAGGGTGCGCGGCGTCAGGTGATTGATGTGCGGACCTTTAAACGCCACCACATCGGCGATCAAGCGGTGCTGGGCGCTCAGCGTCTGGTACTGCGCGGCGCTGACGGTGGCACTGTGGTGCCAGCGAAAAGTCTCCAAAGCCTGCAGGACAAATTCCTCGGCCTGCGTTGCGTTCAAGCCACCGGCGGTTTCCGCAAGCTCGATCAACTGCAAGGCCGCCGCCGTGAAGATCGAACGCTTGGCCAGCACCGATTCGGCGAAGGCGCGCAACGCAGGATCCTCAATCAACTCCAGGCGCAATAACGAGGTAAATACCCGAAACGGACTGACCTGCAGCGCCTCTTCATGCACCGCACGAAACGCCGTGGAATGCACGGGCACCCCCGCTGGCGTCAGGTCGTAATAACCCACCGGTTGCATGCCCATCACCGCAAACAGGCGGGCGAGGGTGGCCAGTTCGCTGGCGGTGCCAACGCGAATGGCGCCATGGCGCTCCCTGTCCAGCCGTTCGATTTCACCGCTACTGTTGAGCTGCCGGGCGATGTCCGGCTGACGTGCAAGCACATCGCGATTGGTCTGCTCCACCAGTTCCATCAGCGCGCCGTACAGCGGCACTTCTTTGCGGTACATGTCGGACATCGCTTTGGAGAAGCGTTGGCGGATCAGGTCGGGGCTGATGAACGGCTGCACGGTCATGAAAAAAATTCCTGCCACGGTCACGGAATGGATGAGGGAAAAGATCGCAGCCTTCTCGCACGCGGGCAAACGAAGAATCCTACGAACTTCATTCTGCCAACGACTGATCCACCAGTTCGATCCAGTGCATTACCGGTGTACGACCGGCGCTGGCCAGATGGCTCTGGCAACCGATGTTGGAGGTGACGATCAACTGCGGGCGGCCGCTTTCCAATGCGTTGAGCCGGTTGTCGCGCAGTTGTCGGGCGATTGTCGGTTGCGTCAGCGAATAGGTGCCTGCCGAACCGCAGCACAAATGACCGTCCGGCACGGTAGTGAGGTTGAACCCGAGGCGCGTCAGCAGTGCTTCCACCGCGCCGCCGAGTTTCAGCGCGTGCTGCAAGGTGCACGGACAATGCACGGCGATCCGTCGTTCGCTGGCGGCACAGGCCTGTTCCAGCGGTTCACCGGCAAGGATCTGCACCAGATCCAGGGTGCGTTCGCTGATCAGTCGCGCCTTGTCCGCGTACGCCGGATCGTTTTCCAGCAAATGCCCGTAATCCTTGATGAAGGCGCCGCAACCGCTGGCGGTCTGCACGATGGCTTCGACGCCGTGTTGCAGGTGCGGCCACCAGGCGTCGATGTTCTGCCGGGCGCGGTCGAGGCCTTTGGCCTGGGCGTCGAGGTGATAGTCGAGGGCGCCGCAACAGCCTGCCTCGACCACAGGGGTGACGCTGATGCCGAGCCGGTCGAGCACCCGCACGGTGGCGTCATTGGTGTTTGGCGACAGCCCCGGCTGTACGCAACCCTCGAGCAACAACACCCGGCGTGCATGTCGTGGGGCGGGGCGCACCCCGGACGTCGGCAGATGCTGCGGCAGCTTGCTTTCAAAGATCTGCGGCAGCAGCGGCCGAAAAGTGCTGCCAACCTGTAGCAGGCCTTTGAACAGTCGCGGATTCGGTGCCAGTGCGCGCAGGCCCTCGCGCAGCAGCCGCTGTGCAGCCGGGCGTGACACCGCCTGATCGACCACCGCGCGACCGATGTCGAGCAGGTTGTGGTAGTCGACACCGGACGGACAGGTGGTTTCGCAATTGCGGCACGACAGGCAGCGGTCCAGATGCAGTTGCGTCTGTGCGGTGGCCGGTGCGCCTTCGAGTACCTGCTTGATCAGGTAGATGCGCCCGCGCGGGCCGTCGAGTTCATCGCCAAGCAATTGATACGTCGGGCAAGTGGCGTTGCAAAAGCCACAATGCACGCAGGTGCGGAGGATTTTTTCCGCCTCGGCGGCGCGGGGCAGCTGTCGGGATTGTTCGCTGAGGGTGGTTTGCATGGCTAGAACTCCGCGTACATCCGGCCAGGGTTGAACAGCCCTTGCGGGTCGAGTTGCGCCTTGAGTTGCCGGTGATAGCGCAGCAGTGTCGGGGCCAATGGCTGGAAAGGCGACTGGCTGGCGCCGTGGCTGAAGCAAGTGGCGTGGCCGCCGAGTGCCTGGGCGAGGACATGAATGTGCTCGACGTCGGATTTCAGCCAGCGTTGCGCCCCGGCCCAGTCGATCAGTTGTTCGCCGGGCAGCTCCAGCAAGCCGAGATTGTTCGGCAAGGACACGCGCCACAGCGGCAGGCCTTCGTTGAAAAACGCCAGGCGTTGTTCATTCAGATCGCACCAGAACACCGAATCCAGTGGCTCGCCACCGAGGCGTTGATGCGCCGCCGTCACCGAACCTTCGCCGCCTTCAAGACGCAGATAAAGACTCTCGCCATCGTGGCAGGCGGCGCTGATCGGCAGCGGTTGCTGGCCCCATTCGGCCAGATTGGCCAGCGCCCGCGCGCAGTCGATATCGAGGCGGATGCTCAAGCACTGGCGCGGTTTGGGCAGGACTTTCAGCGAGACTTCGGTGAGCACGCCAAGGCAACCGAAACTGCCGGCCATCAGGCGTGACAGGTCATAACCGGCGACGTTTTTCATCACTTCGCCGCCAAAGCGCAGGTGCTGGCCGAGGCCGGTGATCACCCGGGTGCCGAGGACAAAATCCCGCACCGAGCCGGACCAGGGGCGTCGCGGCCCGGACAACCCGGTGGCGATCATGCCGCCGACCGTCGCGCCTTCGCCGAACGCCGGAGGTTCGCAAGGCAACATCTGCCCGGCCGCTTCCAGTGCTGCGAGCAGTTCCGACAACGGCGTACCGGCGCGCACGCTGACCACCAGTTCGGTCGGCTCATAACGCACGATGCCGCGATGGGCGCGGGTGTCGAGCACTTCACCGGCCACTTCGCGCCCGAGAAAGGCTTTGCTGTTAGCACCCTGAATTTTCAGCGGCGTGGCGTTGGCCCGGGCCTCGTTGACCTGTTCGAGCAACGCCTTGGCGGCATCGAAGTCAGCCATCAGAAGCGCTCCAGCTCGGGGAAGGGCAGTTGCCCGGCGTGAATATGCATCGCTCCGAATTCGGCACAGCGATGCAGGGTCGGAATGTTCTTGCCGGGATTGAGCAGGCCTTGTGGATCGAACGCGGCTTTTACGGCGTGGAATAGGCTCAGTTCGTCGCTGTTGAACTGTGCGCACATCTGATTGATTTTTTCGCGGCCGACGCCGTGTTCACCCGTGATGCTGCCGCCGACCTGCACGCACAGTTCGAGAATTTTCCCGCCCAGGGCTTCGGCGCGGTGCAGTTCCCCCGGCTGGTTGGCATCGAACAGAATCAGCGGATGCATGTTGCCGTCGCCGGCATGGAACACGTTGGCCACGCGCAAGCCATATTCTTCGCCGAGGCGCGCGATCCCTTGCAGAACGCCGGGCAATTCGCGGCGCGGAATGGTGCCGTCCATGCAGTAATAGTCCGGTGACAGGCGACCGATGGCGGGGAAGGCGTTCTTGCGCCCGGCCCAGAAGCGCACGCGCTCGGCCTCGTCACGGGCCTGGCGCACTTCGATGGCGCCGGCCTCGGTCATGACGTCGCGCACCCGCTGACAATCGTCGTGGACATCGGCTTCGACGCCGTCGAGTTCGCACAACAGAATGGCTTCGGCATCGACCGGATAACCGGCGTGGATGAAGTCCTCGGCGGCACGAATCGCCAGGTTGTCCATCATCTCCAGACCGCCAGGAATGATCCCCGCCGCGATGATGTCGGCCACCGCACGGCCGGCCTTTTCGACCGAGTCGAAACTGGCCAGCAGCACCTTGGCAACCTGAGGCTTTGGCAGCAATTTGACCGTGACTTCGGTGATGATGCCCAGTAAACCTTCAGAGCCGGTGAACAGCGCCAGCAAATCGAAACCCGCTGAATCGAGGGCGTCCGAACCCAGTGTCAGGCGCTCGCCTTCGATGGTCAGCACTTCGATTTTCAGCAGGTTGTGCACGGTCAGACCGTATTTCAGGCAATGCACGCCGCCGGCGTTTTCAGCGACGTTGCCACCGATGGAACAGGCGATTTGCGAAGACGGGTCCGGCGCGTAATACAGGCCGAACGGCGCCGCTGCCTGGGAGATCGCCAGATTGCGCACACCGGGCTGAACCCGCGCGGTACGTGCGGCGGGGTCGATGTGCAGGATGTTGTTGAAGCGTGCCATCACCAGTAACAGGCCTTTTTCCAGCGGCAGGGCGCCGCCGGATAATCCGGTGCCGGCGCCGCGAGCGACCACCGGGACCTGGTGCTGATGACAGAGTTTGAGCAGGCTCTGCACCTGATCGAGACGCCGGGGCAGGGCGACCAGCATCGGCGTGGTGCGGTAAGCCGAGAGGCCATCGCATTCGTAGGGCTTGAGTTCGTCGTCGCGCCAGAGAATGTCGAGATCGGGCACGGCGCGTTGCAAGGCTTCGAGAACCCTGGCCTTGTTCACCTCGGGCAAGGGCCTGTCGAGGCGCTCGTCATACAGAATGTTCATCTCAGTCCCGCAACCTTTCTAAGAGAGGGGCACCCCTGTGGCGAAGTCGCTTGCTCGCGATGGGGCGCAAAACGGGCCTGATCCAGCCAGCACAGGCTGTCGGGTGCAACCCGCCGTCAGCTGTGGGTCTGCTGCGCAGCCCGGCGGGAGCACGTTCCTTCGCTACCGGAGGCGGATGAGGCCTGCTGATCATCGTTGGTTGCCGAGGAATTCCCGATACAACCGCGCGGTGTTCCCCGGTTGTTCGACCATCGGCATATGCCCGACGTGATCCCACACCTCCACGCGCAGATTGGCGATGCCCTTGCTCCACACCGGCACACTGCTGACGTCGATCAGCCGGTCCTTGCGCCCCCAGAGCAGCAGAGACGGACATTTGATGTCAGCCAGTTTCGGCTCCATCGGTTCACTGGCGCGGAAATCGCGGAAGATCTCCTCCAGTTCATCGCGTTGCTGTTCGTAGCGCTGAGCAATGGCATCCAGCACCAGCTTCGGCACCCACGGCGGCGACGCCATGGTCATCGCGTAGAAACGCTGGAAGTCCTCCCGGGAATTGATCAGGAACGGGTTGTGCCCACGGGCCAGGTGGCGCTCCATGTCGCTGGCCTCCGGGGCTGTGACGCCGGCCGGGTCGATCAACGCCAGCGAGGCGATCCGGTCCGGGTAGGTTGCCGCCAGCCACGCCGCGATGTAACCGCCCATCGAGTTGCCGATTACATGGACTTTTTCCACTCCGCAGACATCGAGCAGTTGGATCATGCGCTTGGCTTGCACCGCGATGTCGTAGCCGCCGCCAGCCTTGAAGCCGGTTTCACCGTGGCCGGCCAGATCCGGAATGATCACCCGATACTGGCGCACGAAGTGCCGGGAGAAGCGCAGCCACAGATTCTTGTCGGCGCTATAGCCGTGCAGCATGAGGATGGCGCTGGCCGCTTCATAGGGCCCGCCTTGCCAGGTCGAAACGGTCATCTCGGCGATCGGCACTTCGATCTTGTGCAGCTTGTACAGTTTGGCCTCGACGGCCATGTTCAGGTCATACAGCCAATGACCGACCGCCGGATAACTCAACCAGCTCCAGGCCACGAAAACCGCGAGGGCGACAAACAGCAAAAGCATCGACGTCTTCCTTTTACGTGTTCAGGACAGAATGTGGTCGGCCGGTTTCAGCGCCCGGGTCAAGCGGTGATAGCTGAAACTGAAGCCGGGAAACATTGCGATCACATGACCGCTCTTGCTTTGATACCAACTGTGGCAGCCACCGGACTTCCACACCGTGCGTTCCATTTCCCGGTGGATCATCTCAGTGTAGGTACGTTCTGCTTCCGGGCGCACTTCGATGCTGCGCAGGCCTTTGGCTTGCACGGTGCGGATGCAGTCGAGGATGTAGTTCATCTGCGACTCGATGATGAACAGCGCCGAGGTGTGGCCGATGCCGGTGTTCGGCCCGGTGACGATAAACAGGTTGGGAAAGTCGGGCAGGCTGGTGCCGAGGTAGGCGCGTGGGTATTGGGCCCAGACATCTCTGAGTTGCACGGCGTTTTTTCCGCTGACCGGGTAGGAAATCACCCCGTCGGTGGCGTCGTAACCGGTCGACCAGATGATCAGATCGACCTCGATGTGCTGGCCGTCCTGCGTGTTGATGCCGCGCTCGTCGAACGAAGTGATGCCTTGTTCGCGGGTGTGCAGCGTCACGTTGGGCCGGGTCAACGCCGGGTAATAGGTGTTGGAAAGCAGCACGCGTTTGCAGCCGATGGTGAAGTCCGGTGTGAGCTTTTTCCGCAGCGCCGGGTCGCGCACCTGGCGTTCCAGCAGACGCAAGGCCTGACGCTGGACCATGCGGATGGCCGGTCTCGAATATTTGAACGCGATCACCCGCGTTTCGAACTGCCAGTAGATCAACCAACGCAACAGCTTGTAGGCCGGTTTCACACCCAGCAGCCAGCGTTGCAGCGGCCCGAACAGACGATCGGCGCGAGGCAGTACCCAATGCGGCGTGCGCTGGAACACGTGCAGTTGCGCGACGTCGGGGGCAATCGCCGGAATCACCTGCACCGCGCTGGCGCCGCTGCCGACGATGGCCACGCGTTTACCGCGATAGTCGTAGCCATGATCCCAATTATTGGTGTGAAAGGTCTTGCCCTGAAAGCGCTCCTGGCCGGGGATCTGTGGGATCACCGGTTGGCTCAGCGGGCCGGTCGCGTTGATGAGGAATTGCGCATGGAACGTGCCTTTGGCGCCGGTATGAACGGCCCAGCGTTTCTGCTCGTCGTCCCATTCGACACGCTCGACATTGGCTTGCAACTCCACCCGCTCACGCAGGCAGAACCGGTCGATCACGTGCTCGGTGTAGCGGTGCAGCTCGGCCTGTTCGGCGAACATCTGCGACCAGCGGTAAGAGGCGAACGACAGCGAATACAGCGGCGATGGCACGTCCACCGCAGCGCCGGGGTAGGTGTTCTGACACCAGGTGCCGCCGAAGAAGTCCCGGCGCTCCAGCAGGCGAAAATCGTCGATCCCGGCCTTGAGCAGGTTGACCGCCGCGCACTGGCCGCCGAAACCGCTGCCGATGATCAACACGTGGTAGGTGTGCATGGGGCTCCTTCTTATAGTTGTTTTTTCGTTTTCCTCCTTTCATGTATAGCCAAATATTTGCACTGTGCGCAGCGGTAATGTCGCTCTATTCAGCCCGCTGGCCGGTGATGGCTATTTAACGTTGCCCTGATAGACTCCCAACACATCCGTCCTACGGTGTGCAGGTTCCGTCGAGTGGTCGAGGCCCTTATGGGAAAAACGGGAGGAAAGGGACTTTCATTGGCCAGGAGGCTTTACACGTCGCGAATCCTCGGGCTGTTGCTTGGGCTTCTCTGCGTGTCCGTGGCGATGCAAGCCCTCGATCCGCCGCTGTGGGTCTGGGCGTTGATGCTGTTCAATGGCCTGATCTGGCCGCATCTGGCCTTTCAATGGGCGCGCCGCGCCGAGGTGCCTTTCCACGCCGAACACCGCAACCTGTTGATCGACGCCTTTCTTGGCGGCTTCTGGGTCGCTGCCATGCATTTCAATCCGCTGCCCACGGCAACGACCATTTCGATGATGGCGATGAACAACGTCGCTATCGGAGGTTCACGCTTTCTATTGGCGGGCTCCGCGGCGCAGTTGCTCGGGGTTGCCGTCGGCCTGGTGGTTTTCGCGCCGGCATTCATTCCGCAAACCTCACCCGCGCAGATGTACGCGTGTTTCCCGTTATTGCTGCTGTACCCGTTGGCACTGGGCTGGATCTGTTTTCGCCAGGCCTACACCCTCGGCCTGCATAAACGTGAGTTGCTCGCGCTGAGTCGTACTGACAGCCTCACCGGACTGCTCAATCACGGCGCCTGGAAGGATCAACTGGAGATCGCTTTTCAGCGTTGCAAACGGCAGAAACAGGGCGCGGCGATCGCGCTGATCGACATCGACCATTTCAAGGCGATCAACGACACCTACGGGCATGTCGCCGGTGACATCGTGCTGCGCCAGTTGAGCAAGATGCTCAAGCAGAACCTGCGCGCCACAGATGTCGCCGGGCGCTACGGCGGGGACGAGTTCTGCGTGATTCTTCCGGAGCTGCCGCTGTTCAACGCGGCGCAAGCCATGGAGGCGCTACGCGAGCGCTTTGCCGTTCTTGGCTATGAGCAGAACCCGGCGTTGAAGGTCAGTTTGAGTATCGGCCTGGCGGCGTACGATCCCGCGCATGCCGACGCGACGCGGTGGCTCAATGATGCCGATCAGGCCTTGTATGAAGCCAAGGCCAGTGGCCGCAATCGGGTGATCTGCAATTGCGAGAGCCTGCCGAAGCAGCCGCAGCTCGACTCGGTCTGAGCCGCTTGCGACTGATCCTGTAGACGCTGGCAGGCCAGCTAGCGGCCACAGGTTTCGGGTGCGGTCGGCCAGGTCAGCGTCGTATTGGGTGTAGAGCCTTGCGTCAATGTCGGGTACGGTTTCAATCCACCCCCGACGCGAAACAAGGATTGATTCATGACGTGTTCATTTTCCCGCTCTCTGCTGGCCGCCAGCCTCGGCCTGTCGCTCACGCTCTCGGCCGCCGTGGCGTCCGCCGAACCGCACAAACAGGTGCTCGCCGACGCCGAGCAATACCAGCCCGAAGCCCTGAAATTGTTGGAACGTCTGGTCAATATCGAGTCCGGTTCCGGCTACGAGCCGGGGCTCAAGCAAGTCAGCGACATTGCCGTCGATGAGCTGAAAAAACTTGGCGCCACGATCGAACGGGTGCCGAACACCCCGGAAAAATCCAGTCACGTGCTCGCTACCCTGAAGGGCACCGGCAAGGCAAAGATCCTGCTGATGGCGCACATGGACACGGTGTTCAAGGAAGGCTCCGCCGCCGAACGGCCGTTCCACATCAAGGACGGTCGCGCCTACGGGCCGGGGGTGATGGACGACAAGGGCGGCATTGTCGCCGGGATCTATGCGCTGAAAGTGCTGAAGAACCTCGACTTCAAGGATTACGCGCAAATCACCTTTCTGCTCGATGCCAGCGAAGAAACCGGCTCGGACGTCGCCACCGACCTGATCAAGAAAACTGCCAAGGAACACGACGTGACCCTCAATCTCGAGCCGGGGCGTCCGGCGGATGGCCTGGTGGTATGGCGCAAGGGCAGCGCGACGGCGCTGGTCGAGGTCAAGGGCAAAGCCGCGCACGCCGGCGTCGCCCCGGAACTGGGGCGCAACGCGGCGATGGAAGCCGCGCACCAGATTCTGCAACTGGGCAAACTCGGCGATGAGGCGAAGAAAACCACCATCAACTTCACCGTGCTCAAGGCCGGTGACCGCACCAACGTGATCCCGGATCAGGCCACGGCCAAGGCTGACGTGCGCGCGGCGGTTCCGGAAGAGTTCGACCGGATCGAGAAGGATCTGGCCCGGGTGTCGCAGGACAAGTTGATTGCTGACACCGAAGTGAAGACTTCACTCCAGCGCGGTTTGCCGCCAATGCCGCAGACGCCCGAGTCGGATCGCCTGATGGCGATGGCCCAGGGGATTTACGGCGAGATCGGCCGCAAACTGACCGAGGAGGGCAGCGGTGGCGCGGCGGATGCCAGCCTGTCGGCCGGGGTGGGTACGCCGACACTGGATGGTTTCGGGATTGTCGGCGGCAACATTCACACGCCGGAGGAGTACGCCGAAGTGGCGAGCGTGGCGCCGCGGATTTATCTGTTGTCGCGGATGATTATGGATTTGTCTACGAGCAAATAAGTCTGTGACTTACGAATAGACTCAAGGCGAATTTACTAAGTCTATTCGTAAGGAAGATTTTAATAATATTGCCTAGTTGTTTTTTTGGGAAAGGAAGCTTGATATTGTCTTGGATAAGTTTATAGCGCCTTCCTCATCATCTTTGCAAAGGTATTCGAATATCTCTACGTTGGTGATAGCTTCTTTTTCTATGATCTCGCTGTAAAAGATTTTGTCTGGCTTTTTTGAGTTAGGGGTCTCTGTATGTATGAAGTTTGGTAGGAATTTTGATTTTTTATAGTCCGAATATATTTTCTTTTCAACGCTTTCAAATGGTAAAAAGTACGTATTAGGGCAGCTGATGTTATATTTGAAAATGCGTTGGTCGCCGTCTAGTATTGATATTACATTTTCCGGAATAGAAAGAAATTTTTCAGCATGATTCAATCGCGCCAAAGTTGTGACGTTTGCTCCACCTCCGATGGGAATTATCTTCCAGCGGGAAAAATTGTTTGGGCAGTACCTGTCAATTATAAATTCCAGGAAGTTTTTTAGCATTTCATCTTCGGTGAGAATGTATTTGTCCCACCCTATAAAGCCAAACATAATACTTTTTATGTAGTTGTATGAGGCAGGTATTATGTTTCCTGCGCCATCCGTGTTTGCCATGTAGTAGAGTTCATTGTCTCTAAGTGTTCTCATGATGGCTAATGAATGAGTCGTGCAAAGGATGTTTACTTGATATGTCTCGCAGAAGTTGCGAAGCCTCCTTACGAGATGTGCCTGTGCTGCTGCATCCAGAGATATGTCTATTTCGTCAATCACAATCAATTTGCGGTGGTTTGTAATTTTTCTATATAAGCTAATCAGGAAAAATTCTCCCGAGCTAAGATGATC